>NZ_JMLH01000033.1 GCF_000686665.1 Thomasclavelia saccharogumia DSM 17460
GAAAGGCAGCCAAAAATATCATACACCGAAAGGTCAAAACACATAGATGACAGGCCTATAATCTTGTCCTCTGCTGTGACATGAAACTTCTGGTTTATATCAAGTACAGTATTCATAACTGCCCCTTGAGTAATTGAAACACCTTTTGGGGTTCCGGTGCTGCCTGATGTATAAATGATATAAACCAGATCGTAAGGAGTATATCCAATGGCTGGTGGTTCAGATGAATATTCACAAATTTCTTCACGTTCATAAAAATCTGCATCTAAACACATCACACTTTCGCTGTGAGACAGTATGTATTTTTTCCGTTCTTCCGGATATTCTGGATCTATTGCCACATAGGCAGCGCCCGCTTTTAAAATCCCTAAAATATTAATAATAGTTTTTCTACTGCGTGTTCCAATTACCGCTACAATACTACCTTTTGAAATATTTCTTTTCAAAAGATAATTTGCTATTTGAGTGGACTTTTCATCTAGCTCAGCACATGTTGTTCTTCCCGTAGAGTCTACGACAATATACTTATCTGAATATGCTTTAGCTATTAATTTAAACATATCCTGAATCGTAGTTTCTGGTATATCAGTCTGAGTCTGATTATAAGTATTGATAGTTTTCTTATCATTTTTTGATATCTCCGGATACTGTAAATTTTCATCCATGATACTTTTTACCAATGCTATATATTGTCTAAACATCTTCTTAATCATTTCCGAATCAAACAGTTCAGCCATATAGTCCCAGTTAAGTACTATTCCATTTTTCGTTTCCGAAATCTGAGCGTCTAAATATACCTGAGATGTTTGACTTATTGAATATTTTATCTCTCCCAATGCATCTACTGTTAAATTTTTATCCCCATATAACATACTTGTAAATACAACTGGCATAATACTGCCTGACGGAGTATCACTTTCCCTCATCAAATCTCTAATAAACTCTATTCCATCATAACTACGGTGCCCTAATCCTCCTAATAACCGTCTTTGAATCATCTTTGCATTTTCCCAAAATGATTTTGTAGCATCAACAGAGGAATCCAGTAATACAATTTTAGTAAATTCACCAATAGCATTTTTAGCATCTATCCCCGTCGGGCGATCCATTGTTGTAAGATTGATAGATAAATTTTTTTGATTACTCCAAAATCCCAAGATATAGGCGTACGCCGTAATAAAAGCAATAGAAGGACTAACATTATTCTTAGCTGTTATTTCACAGATTTCGTTATATGTCTTTCTATCTATAATTTCCTGAATTCTTTTAAAGTTTTTCGCTTTTACATCCCTAACATTTTGCCTTAATTTTAGATTTGGTGCTGCTGGGAAATCATCTAATTTAGAAAGCCAATATTTCTTGTCAACTTTATATTTTTTTGAGTCCCGCATTCCTTTCTGCTTCAAATAATAATCCTCTATATCAAAAATATTTTCTAATTTTCCTTTTCCTTTTGCATAATCATTCCATTGAGACATAAAAATGCCAATACTTGCACCATCCATAATTAACAAATCTAAATGGACAAAAAGATATGTTTTATGTTCCTGTATTCCTGTTAAAGCTACAATCTTAAACAACGGCCATTTATTTGCTTCTAGTACACACTGTGATAATGTATTACGGATTGTGATTATTTTATTTTCTATAATCTCCGCTGAACAATTCTTACAATCATCACTTTCAATAATATATCGAGGCGTCTGCTCTAAAAGCATATGTTCTCCATTTTCCAACACTAAAGTTCTTAAAACTGGTTGCTTTTTTATTAATTCATTTATTCCGTTTTCTAATTCATTGATCGTATATTCTGTGACTATTTCATAATATGCATGTGTTGAAATTCCGCCTAAATCATATTCTTGATTTCGCCCAATATAATAAGCTTCCTGAACAACGGATGGGGGAATTATTTTACCTTTATCCTTTAGCTTTTCATTTTCTTTCTTATTTAATATTTGTGCAATATATGAAGCTATATTTCTTACTGAAGCCATTTCAATAAATTCCTCTGGTTCTATCTCTAATGAAAAAACCTCCGAAATTTTACCTAGTAATTGAAACATTGTTAAAGAACTTCCACCAATATTAAAAAACTCATCCTCTGCTGAAACTTCCTGTCCAAGTACTTCTTTCCAAAATCCTAATAGGGTTTTTGTAATTGTTTCTTTATCCATTTCTCTAGTCATCTTTTAATAGCCTCCTTCTGTTTCTTTTGATCAATTTTCAAAATTAATTCTTTGATGCTAAATTGCTCTAATGGTTAAAAATTCCTAGCTTCTATTTTCTTAATGTAATCTTCAAATTCACCTTTTTCATATCGTTCTTTCATTTCTTTTCGTTGCTTTTTCCCAATTCTATTTCTACTAAGTTTTTTAACTGGAATTACATATTTAACCGGTTGATGAATTGTTGTACTTATTGTATCTTTAATTCGTTTTTCTATAAGTTCACTCTCAAATAAATTATTTTCTACAAATATTACTAATTCATCTTTCATAAGCTCTTTATTTTGTATCGCACATGCTATATAGTCTACGCAAATTTCTTTTAATTTTTCTTTACACAGCTTTTCAATATCTTCCGGATAATAATTAAGTCCATTAAAAAACATAATGTCCTTTTTTCTTCCTGTAACTATGAGTTGTCCGTTTATCATAGTTCCCATATCTCCTGTTTCCAAATAATTATTCTGCCCTATTAATGGACAATATTGCTTATTACTAAGAATCTGTTTAGCAACATTACTTCCGCTCACAAAAATATTTCCAATTTCCCCTTGTTTAACCTCATTTCCGTTTTCATCACATATTTTAATACTTACCCCATGTACCGGCTTTCCTACATATGCTATATCGAAATATTCCTTTTTTTCTGCACTATTACATTCTATTAATATATTTTCTGAAAAATATTTTTTCTTATCAATTCTAAGAAATCTATCTTCACATTTAGCAGGATCATGTATTGTTACTGCTGTTGTTGTTTCCGTCATCCCATATACAGCAACCATCGCATTTTTCCTGAATCCGCATTTTTTATACAACTCAATAAATTTATACATATTCGTACAATTTATAGGTTCTGCACCATTAAAAACACATCTCAAACTACTAATATCAATACTTGATATATCATTTTTCTTTCCATAGTTTACTAACATTTCAACAGCAAAATTCGGAAACATAGTTACGGTTCCTTTATATTTCTTAACATAATCGAAAAATCCCCTTGGATTTCTCAAAAAATCCTCTGTTGATACAACAACTTCGTTTGCCCCACTACATAGAGGTATTAAATGTAGAAGAAGTAAGCCTGCCACGTGAGTTAAAGGCATCCAATTAATTATTACATCTGACTTATTGTAGTGAATTTTTTGTATTACTTGTTCAATTCCATTGAGAAGATTCTCTGTTGTTAAAACCACTCCCTTGGGCAAAAATACACTGCCTGATGTAAATAAAATTACCGCTGGATATTCTGTATCAATTACTTTAAACCAATTTTTCTTCCAATCTCTTTTAATATTTTCTATTTCTGGAAAAATAAATATATCGCTGCTTTTTATATATTTATTTTGAGATATAATTTCATATTGTTTTTTGTCAGTAATTACTTTATTGTTAGTTATATTTTGAAATACATTTTCGACATTTTTTATTCCCCATGATTTATTCCATGCTGAAATATAATCCACCGGAATTGCTGTATATCCAAATATCAAACAAGTCCAAAAAGTTGTAATGAAATTTTTGCGGTTTTGTAGCAAAATTACCAAAGATTCCCCCGGTTTCATCCCTTTCTCTTTTAGCCACTCTCCTAATCCTATTGCGTCATTATATAGTTCCTTATAACTTACAAAAACCTCCGTTGTATGTTCTATAAATCTAATCCCTTCATTAGTGGATTCCTCAACAATCTTTTTTAGAATTTCTGATAACAATGTACCTCTCTCCTTTATTACTTTTTAATACCAAATTCCATGCTATGAAGGAACGACATATTAGAAGTTAATGGAAAAAGGGGCTTTATCTTCTTGTAATCCATTTCTCCAATAGAGCAACTTCCAACTTCTTCTGCTTCAGCAATATAAGTTAATAGCGAAACCATTATCCCCGTATCTATACATGCATAAATATATGCCATTCCACCATATTTAGGCATCGAAACATCTGCATCGTAAATAAAATATATACTAAATGCTGAATGTGAAAAAATATCCTTATTCATAAAATATTGAGATTCCTCGTTTATAACGTTCTCTTTTTTTATTTTCTGTAAACAATTTAATTTAGGTGAATAATAATAAAGTCCACCCGGTATTTCTTTAATTCTGTTCTCTTTAATATAGACATAAACATCAATAGGATATAATCCACCTGCGCTTGCATAATAATAACGATGCGTAATAGCATCCCTTTCTCTTAAAATAGATATTATTTTGAAAAATTTTTCCTTATCCATCAGTGTTTCATTGTCAAAAACGCGAACACTTTTTCTCTTTTCAATCATATGAGAAAAATTGTTTGTGGGTATCTTAATTTCATCCATTATTTTTTGTTCCATGACCGGATTTCTAGTTAACTGTATTTCTTTAAAATTCTCCAGAGTTTCCGCATCATATTTAATTTTTTCATCATACTTATTATCAAAAAGATAATTCTGTATATGTACCAGTTGTTGTATCTCTAATGGGCTATAAATCAAAATCTGTCTTTTAATTAAATCTCTTATAAATTTCTTAATTAAGGGATTATTTTTATAACTCATTTTTTCAATTAAGTCTTCTTCTAAAATCCCTTTCTGTGTATAAAAGTAAAATTCTGGAAATAATCCAGAAAACTGCTGACCATAATTAAATAATTCAATTTTCAGGCAGCCGTCCACAATTTCCCATCGAAAAACAGGCGACCAATATAATAATTTATTCGTATCCATCTTATCTCCTTTATAATAGCTAATTTATAATTTCCTTTTCTAATTCTTCCAAATATTTTGTATAGCTATGTGGAAAAAAATGTCCTCCACTAAAAGAAGTTATCTTAAATTCTTTTAATGTTACTTCTTTCCATCCTAGCATAATTGTTTCGTTTGCCTCTATATCTTCTGTACCACAATGAGCAACTATAGAAGAATTTATCATTTCCCCATGATACTTAAAACCCTCATGTAAAACATAATCATTCATAATTTCCGGTAACATATATTCTCTAAAAATATCGCTTTCTAATAATTCTCTTGGAGTTCCTCCTGCATTTTTTAGTTCATCTAATAATGCACTTAGTCCCATACTGCTTCTAAAGCTTTTTGCACACGGATCAAAAGGAGGTTGTCTTGCTGCAACAATCAATTTTTCTGGAAAATAATTGTATTTTTTTTCAATATAATACGATACAGAGAACGCTAATGCAGCGCCCATGCTATGTCCCCAGAAAAAAAATGGTCTATCATCTAGTATGGCTATTATTTTTTCAGCTATTATACCTACTAAGTTATTATAATTATTTTCTTTACCTCTTTCTGAAAGACTTATGGGAATAATGTCTATTTTACTACTACGATCTACCCATTTAGCAAAAGTTAAGCTATTCCCTCCAGCATGAGGAAAACAAAATAATTGATATGGCTTTTCTTTTTTCATTCTTTGAATATAAGGAAATATCTCCATATTATTATCTCTCTTTCTCAATTTTATTTTTCCTTTCATAGTTTTATTTTTGAAGCACGACACATGCTACATATTCCTCGTTTAATTTTATGTTCTTCAAAAACCACCCTTCTTCTATTTTGTTATTCTCTTTTATTATGTCTTCACTAACAGAAAAAGATTTGAACTCTTTAAAAAGTCCTATTCCTATCGCTTTTACATAAGCCTCCTTTGCTGTCCATAGATTATAAAACTTTTCTATATTCTTACTTTTATTAATATCCTCTATCTCTTTTTTAGAAAGGAACTTATCGCTTATACACTGGTATTGAAATGATAAATTTATTTTTTCTATATCAACTCCTATTCTTTTTTCATATGCAAATCCCATAAAAACAAATTCTCCAGAATGCGAAACATTAAACTGTATAAGTCTTTTATCTTTTATTGGCATATGATATGGTTTCCCATTTTTTTCATAGCATATTTGAATATCAAGACAATCTACTTCTAAATAATGTGCTAATAGTAATTTTGTTAAAATTTTTCCTGTCATACATCGCATTCTATCTTCATAAAATTTAAAAGAATATACTCGTTGTTCTTCCTGTATAGAAATTAAATTTTTATATTTATGTATATAATCTTCTAATTCTTTCCAATTAATACTCCATAAATGAATTTCATTCGGAAGTAATTTTATTCTACTTAGTTTGAATAATCTTTCGTTACAATATTGTTTAATACTTATCATTAATTACTTTATTCTCCATAATTTATTTTCGGGAAAATACACATTATCCTCCACATTTTATAAAATTATCCTGTTTTAAATATTCCACAATTTATAAATCCGAGATATATTGTTTTACAAGAGCATATTGAGGTATTGTCTGTGTAATCCATGTATTAGCCCCAATAATACTGCCTTTTCCTATTACCGTATCTCCGCCAAGAATAGTAGCTCCCGTATAAATAGTTACATCATCTTCTACTGTAGGATGTCTCTTAATATATCTTAGTTTCTGACTATCCTTAGTAGATAACGCTCCCAAGGTTACTCCTTGACACATTTTTACATTCTTTCCAATAACTGTTGTTTCGCCAATTACCACACCCGTTCCATGATCTATAAAAAAACCTTTACCAATTATTGCTCCTGGGTGAATATCAATTGCCGTTCTTGAGTGTGCATATTCCGTCATGACTCTTGGCAAAATAGGAATATCTAATTCATACAGGCAATGAGCTGTTCTTTGAACCAATACTGCTAATGGCCCCGGATAAGCTATTATAATCTCCATATAGCTCTTTGCCGCCGGATCTCCTTCATATGCTGCTATCATATCCGATATAACCAACTGTTTTAAAACAGGAAGTGTATTTTTAAACTCCACTAGTTTTCTTTCATCTTCACTTCTTCCCATATTTAGCAATTCTAAATACTCCTTTAGTAAGTTACATATTTCTTGCTCTATCTTTCTTTCATCTTCCTGTCCAAATGGACAATATTGCGCATAAAAGAAACCCTGTAATAAATTTATAAATTTTTGAATCCATTTATCATTAAAGTTCTTATTTATCATCAATCCCATCTTTTCTGTATCTTCCTTACTACCTAATCTTTTTACTCATTTTACTTTTCTTTCCTTTGTTGGTTAGGTATTTCTAACTCACATCCAAAATTTTTTTACACTTCCTATTATTAGTCCAGTAGCTAAAACCAAATGCGCTGTTGCAATTCCTTTTGCCAGCAAAGAGAATCCATATATCCCTAAAAATATAGCCATTATAAATTCAATCGCTAATATTATTCTTGCACGTTTTCCATAAATTCTTGTCTCTATCTTGTCTAGTTTCTTACCTTTAGTATCTATTGGTACTAACATGAATATAACTAAAACCGCAATAAGCCAAAGAAAGAAAAAAGAGAATCCAATGTCTGATGTTACCGCTAAATATTGCCCACATCCGAAAACGAGGAAACCAGAGAAAATAATACAGCTCGTAGGCTTTTCTAAATGAATTCCCCCTGCATACTGCCTTAAAACAGTAAACGGCAGTAAAAAGCTAAACATTTCTATCCAGTTTCCTGTTGTCGTACCAACTATAGCAATAATGGCATATATAGCTATCTTATTCAGAAGCAAACCGTAAGCATATGTATAAAACCTACGCTCTTTTTCCCCAAGAATTCCCCGCTGGCTTTGTAAAGTGAAAAACCAGTCGATTATCCTTTTTCGCATTAAAACTTTCTCATCTTCTTAACTTCGTCCGGTTCTTCATCCTGAAAATATAACCAGTCACATGCAAGATTTGCGGAACGTGCTGTCAATTTGAGCGCAAGCAAATTGATGCCCTCTAATACCTTTGTTTTTACTTTGTCTAATATTTTCTTCATGATTTTTGCCTCCTTTTTTCAAAATTCTACTAAAAAATCGCCTCTACTACAATTACCTCGGCCAAAACGGTAATTTTTTGGGCGATTTTTGCATCGTCTTACTTAATTGTAAAGATTATCTCAACAGAAAACTCCTGTTCTCCTGCAACAATCCTCATGATTCCTCCATATCTTTCCACCAGCTTCTTTACCGTATGAAGCCCGATTCCATGACTGCCGGAATCTCTTTTTGTACTTATATATCGCTCCTTCTCTTTTATTAAAGGCACAATATAATTATTGCGAAATTCCATTACCAGGAAATGATTTTCATTCCCCATATACATATTACAAATCACATACTTATCTTTCTCTGTCTTTTCAGCAGCCTCGATTGCATTATCCAAAAGGTTCCCCACAATAGAAATCAAATCCAGGTCTTCTATAAAATCTGTTCTAAGATTATTTCCAAGTTTGATTTTATACAATATGCCTTTTGATTCGGCGACAAATTTTCTTTCACATAAAATACTGTTTAGAACCGGATCAGCGCAGCAACTATAATTTTTCATTTCCTGTATCCGGATCCCCAAATGTCTTACCATGTTATCCAACTCAAGATTTTTTCCATTTTCTATCAAGTTCGCTGTAATACAAAGAAATTTATTCACATCATGCAAAAAAGCCCTTTTATCTTCGTTTACTTTATTGATATATTTCTGATTGATATTTTCAGCTTTACTTTTCTGATAAAGCAATTCCATCTTTTTTACTTCTTCAGACCTTTCAATTAATTTATCAAAGACTGCAAATATACAAATATTCGTCATTAACAGCAATGCTGCTCCAATAGGAATCATGATACGATTTACACCGGTAAAAGAAATATGCGAATAGTATATACACATAAAAATGATAATTGTCGCTATCGGCAGAGTTAACAGCACAGTAAACAATTTATTTTCAATCGTCAGATAATTCTTCTTTCTTGTTATCTGGTTAATACATTTCACGAGTAAAAAAGTCATCGTTTTCATCAGCAAAATAGCCAATGTTTTTTCCAGCTCAGACTGAAATTCGTTTGCTGTTCCAGTTACTCCATAGGCTTCAGTAATCGCAGCAAACAAAAACTCTGGTATGATTGCCAACATATAATAACAACAGGCCATGATAACTTTCTTCCACTTACTGCCTTGAAAAATAATAATGGCAGCAATCGTATAACTTACAGGGATAATCGTAATATTAAATAGCGTCGTTCCCATATGATTTGCAATAAAAATACAAAGTGCCGCAGCAAAATACACCCCAATTCTTTTCCATAAAGATCCTACCCTATATGGAAACATATTTTTCCCAAAATCATTCAGCATCCATACCTGAAGGCTGCAAACTAAAACATCTCTTAGTAAATCCATCAGATCAACCATTCCTTTCCCTCAGATATTCAAACAGCGCCTCGGTAAACTCTTCTTTCTTTGCTCTTGAAACATTCAGTTCTATTCCGTATTTCAACCGTAGTACGCCTTTTTCTAACCCTTCTACTTTTCCCAAATTAACAATGTAACTATAATGCGCCTGTGCAAATCCCTGATCTTTTAACTGTTCACATAATTCTCCAAACGATTCTCTGCACCGAACTGTCTCTTTTTCTTGCTCTTTCACAATGGTTATCACACATCCTCTTTTGGCTCTGGAAACATATAAGATATTTTCCACATGTATGCGTATTATCTTCCCCGCCGATGTCACCGTTACCGCATAGTCATTCAGAAAGCGTCTCTTTACCTCAGTCATAATAGCTGCAATTTCCCGGCGTAAGCTGGTATCGTGTAAGTCCTTCATAATATACCGGAAGGGCTGCCCAAAATTAATACTGTCCACTGTCGGCTCAAAATAACTAGAACAGAAGATTAAAACTGCATCTTTGTTATAATTTCTCAATTTTAATGCTGTTTGGTTTCCATCCAGCCCCGGCATACGGATGTCTATAAAGACCAATTCGTGGAGAATATCCGTATGTTTCAAAAGTTCATTTCCAGATTCGTATTCATAAAATCTGATTTCATTTTCATGCAAACTATTTTCATGCTCTACAATCTCCCTGATCGTTTTTCTATATCTTTTATCATCATCGCAAATAGCTATCTTATACATAATCCTTCCTTTTGTTAGTTGCAACTAACCTCATTTCATAAAAAAAACCATCCCGCAGAATTTTGCCATGAGATTATCTCTTACTTCTATAACTCCGGTTCCAACTCTGCAAAGATGGAATCTCCAAAAAATTCTGGTATTGTGATTTCTAATCCATCACACAATTTCTTGATTGTAACTACGCCTACATTCTTACTCTGCCCATACAAAATATTCTTCAGCGTTGATGGCGGAACACCAGAACGTATCGCCGCCTCATTCACGGTAATATCGTTTTGCCTTATCAATTCTTCAAGACGATATATAACTGCTGTTTTCATATCCATGATTTCTACCACCTTTTCTCTATTCTATATAAATTGCCCGTAAAAGGTCGCCCATATATAGTCTTTTTGAACAAAGATACATCTTTGTAAGCTTTGTATACTTTCGTGGTAGATAATTCAGCATTTTTACCAAAACAAAAAAAGCCGAAAGCCACATTGTTATCCGTGACCTCCGACTCCTTTCTATCTCATACTACACCGTCCTTACATCCAAATCAGCCCCTCTCTCCGGCTTATCTTTTCCCTGTTTTTCCTGAATGATTCTCTTATTGATTTCCAAGCGTTCATGGATTGACGGTTTTTTCTCTTTTTCTGTCATTGCTCTCTTTTGTGCTACTGGCTTTCTTTCAGCTTTCCCTGCGTCCTTAACTGCTGTATTTGCTTCAATGCCAGCTCTTGGCGCAGCTTCTCTGCTCTCAGTTTTCTCTGCTACCTGCTGTTCTCGTCTCTCCTGCACACCTTTTTCTTTCAGGCTGCAAAAGCTCTGCAAATACGGCAACACATGATTCTGCATATCCGTCAGATCTTCCATATACTTCTGGTACTCTTCATTGCCTTTTCCTTGCTGATAGCTGATCCAGCTTTCATCTGTCAGTTTCATTTCATTCTGCATCTTTAACTGACTGATGATACCGCCGTTTCCGGTACCAATATCTATCTTACCTTGAAAATGGTGCAACATCTTGTCACCTTTCTCAGCATAATATACTGTAAAAAACATCTGTGCTGTCGTTTTTGGTTCGTTTGTGTTTTGATCACGATCAGCATACCAGGTTTTGTCCTGTTCTACGGTTCTTGAATCCAAATCAGATAACTTCTGGCATCTTGGCTTCCCTAGCTCACTTTTCTCACAATAATTCACATACACCATTGGTTCCATATCTTTTGGAAGCTCCGGTTCATAGGCTTTCAGCCTTTCAATCAATATACCTGCACGCACAGACTGGTCACATCCTTCATCTACAATATCCTTCAGATACGAAATATAGGAATGAATATTCCCGCTTCGCAAATCCAGCATTACTTCCTGTACCGTATTTTCTCCTATCTCCACATTATCCCGATACTCATACGGATCAAATGCTTCTGCAATCTCATCCAATGCCTCTGCCAGCTGTTCTGTGGTCATCTTCTCAGGATACATTGCTTCTCGAACATCCCGCATCGGTATATACTTATAGTCCGGCAATGCTTCATGAATTTTCTCAATCCCTTCCCGTACCAGTGCAAGTTCTCCATAAAACCGAACATCATCCATCAGATTTCCAAATACAGTATTTCCTTTTACGATTGCAAATTCGGCTTCATCGTAGTAACTGTCTTCCGGATCACGATAGATAATTCCCATTGAGCATCCGAGATAAGCTGTTTCTGGATTCTCCCTATATTTTTCATAGACTGCAGCTATCTGATTAACATCGGTACTTTTTTCATATGCTCCCATATCGTGAAACTCATCGCATTCTGTGGCGAAATATTCCAGATAAGGTTCTTTCTTCGGTGACATATTATTAAGAACGTTATCAATCATATTATAATTTGCCTCTTCCAGTTCCTCCACCTTCGCCAAAGGCTTATATTCGCCCTGGCTTTTCTGAATCTCTGCCATTACAACCTCATCCATTTCTTCCACTTTTTCCATCAACTGATCATAATCCCCACGGATGCGTTCTCCAGTCCAGCCTTCGTCTTCCAGAAGTTCCTCTGCCGCTTCTTCAATAGAATTTTCATCATTTTCATAGACGCCACCATCCATCAGACGGAAATCTTCATCGTAAAAGGAATAATCGTATCCTTCTTCTGTCCTCTGAATAGCAAAATACCGTTCTCCTACCTCATATGCCAGTTCACTAAGAACCTGTTCTTCCAGATTCAAGAAAGAATCCAGCTGTTCAAAACTGATACTGTCTACAAAATGAGCGGTTACTTTTTCCCCGTCATTCAGAACTACGATATCACTGACTGACAGGGAATGCCCACGGAAATCTTCCGGTCTATCAATGTTGAACCTTTCAAAAATATCATCCAGTGACATATTTCCCAGTAATTCGCCAACATAGACCAGCTTATAATCTTCTTTTTTTATCTGCATACCATGACTTTCAATAAAACGCATATTCATAAATGCATAGTTTTCGCCCGGTGAATCATCCTTGATCTGATAAATACCAAAGGTTCGCCTTGTTCCTAACAGCAGGTTTGCCTCTTTTAAAGACTGAATCTGTGGATATTTTTGCATTTCCCATTCCAGGTTACGAAAACGCTCCAGTTCTGTCCTAGACATCTGATAATACTCTGGTCCTCGTTCAATTTCCATGCGTTCCGTGACATAGACCGGTGAAGAAAAATTAGTGATCAGATAAATATCTGCTCCGGCATCGTATAATTTCAGTGCTTCTTCCTGCTCAATGACACTCATAGGCTCCTGAAATGCTCCAAAATCTTCATCTGCATAATCCAGATCCTGATCCCTTATCCGTTCCCACATCTGTAATTCCATGCCAAACAGCCCTTCGTGTGCCTGTATCATTTCTTTACTTGCATACTCTCCCTTACCGCCATCGCTGCCCAGACAATAAATCTTAGAACCCATCCTGTGATAATCTAAGGCTGCTTCCTTTCTAAGCGGTACCATATCCTCTGCTGTATATCCATAATCCTGAAGTTCCAGCTTGCCTATGGTTGGATCTGGTAAGTCCTGAATATCCATTCTTGCATCATCCAGTAAATCCTCTACACTTTCTTCATCTGCTTTGCTCAATACATCTGCCAGATTTCTTACCAGAGTCCTAACCTTCTCTTCCTCACCGATCAGATTCGCATATTCAAAAAGCTGTTCTTTTACATCTGTTGAAATTTCTATACCTCTACGCTCTGCCTGACTGATCTGTTCCTGCGTATATTCCTGCATTTTCTGTGTTTCTCTACCCGTTATCCTGTTTCTTGCCATATAAACTCCTCCTGTGTTCTAAAAAATGGCATAACCGGCAGAACATTCTTTCTGCCAAATTATGCCATCTTTCCTGTTTATTTATTCCAGACCGAAGTCCCGTTTTCTAGTTTCCTTTCCAGTTTCACTTTCCCGCTGACTCTTTTCTTTATAAATCTGCAGTTTCTCATGGATAGAACCTCGTGCCGGTCTTTCTTCTTTCTCTTTTGATTCCGCTTGCTCTGTTTCTGTATCTTCCCGTTCATCCATATTGAGAAGTGCATTTAATTCTGATAGCCGCTCCAGTTTTTGGTTCAGTTCCTCTTCTTTTGAAAATGGCTTCCCGACTTCCTCTTTGGCATTTGCCATCTGCTCCTGTACCGTTTCCAGCCGTTGTTCTGCTTCTGCCAGTTTCTCCGGATAACTTTCCAAAAGATTATTGATACGAGTGATATTTCCTAGAGCATCGGCTCCCAACCGAACTTTAGCTACCGATTCATACTTTACAGACAGGATAAACTCTTTGCTCCAGCTGTCGAATTGGATTCTCATGTTAAATCCCTGATAGCTTCCAATGTCCATAGCTGCATCTACAGACTTAATGTCTTTGCAGACCGCCAGAAGTGCCGCACCTGCCTCTTTCTTTTCTGTGAACACTTTGCCACTGATTTCCATAGAAAACTGCTCTGGATCTGTGATTTTATGCTCAGAAAAATGAGCGATGTCTGCCTTGTAGCTGTCAATGATCTCTGTCAGTTTTGCAATCTGTTGCGGAAAATTCCTTACAATATCATCTTCCAAACGATACTGGTTATTCATGTGATTGGCTTTTAAAAGTTTCAGCTTTGCCACATCCACGTCCAGTGCCATCTTCTCCTTTACTGCCGGATTTCCAGTTGCCAGTGCTTTAACCTCTGCATAGGAAAGTGCCGCTTCGTCCACATCTTCGCAGCTTCTGACCGGTGCTTTGCTGGTCATGATCTGGGAAATGAATTTCTGCTTGTTCTCGATCAGCTGCCACATGTAGCTGTCGAATGTGGATTCTGTTACATATCGGAAGATATGAACCTTTTTATTATGATTTCCCTGGCGGATAATACGCCCTTCCCTCTGTTCCAAGTCAGATGGTTTCCAGCCAATATCCAGATGGTGCAACGCAATCAGACGATCCTGCACGTTGGTCCCGGCACCCATCTTTGCTGTCGAACCAATCAAAAAACGAACCTGCCCGGATTTCACTTTTCCAAACAACTCCGTCTTCTTTGCTTCTGTATTTGCATCATGAATGAATGCTATCTCTTTTTCCGGTACACCTTTTTCCATCAGTTTCTGCTTCAAGTCGTCATAAACATTGAAACTGCCATCACCTTTCGGTGTGCTCAAGTCACAAAAAATCAGCTGTGCCGATTTCTGTGCTGCTGTGTCTTTCCAGATCTCATAGCTTTTCTCTGCACAGACTGCTATTTTGCTTTCTGGATTATCTGGCAATAGTTCGTTCACCAAACGCTGATCCAATGCTAATTTTCTTCCATCATTGGTGATTTTCAGCATATTATCAACTGAGGCATCTACCCCTCCGCTTCTGACAACTTCTGCACGTTCCCCCAGACTTTCTACGATTTCTTTCTGCTGTTCCGTTGGTTTCAGCACCACTGTTTCATATTCTGCTTCCGGCACAGGAAGTTTTAACTGATCGGAAGTCTTGATATCTGCAATCTCCTTAAACATATTCATCAGTTCCGGAATATTATAAAATCTTGCAAATCTTGATTTTGCACGGTAGCCTGTTCCTTCCGGTGCAAGCTCAATGCTCGTGACTACCTCGCCAAAGGTGGAGGCCCAGGAATCAAACAGTCCAAGTCCCATATTTTGTAATTTGCTGTTCTGCAGATACCGCTGCATAACATATAATTCCGTCATACTATTGCTGATTGGTGTGCCCGTAGCAAAGGTAATGCCTTTTCCTCCGGTAATCTCATCCAGATACTGACATTTATTGAACATATCTGCGGATTTCTGTGCTTCGTTCTGTGCAATCCCGGCTACGTTTCTCATTTTTGTATAAAGAAACGCATTTTTATAGCTGTGTGCTTCATCTACATACAAGTGATCCACTCCCAGTTCTTCAAAAGTAACTACCTGATCTTTTTTCTCTTTCTGATTCAGTTTCTCCAGCCTTGTCTGCAGTGTTTTTCTTGTCTTTTCAATCTGTTTGACGGTATAACGTCCACCATCCTGTTCATATCTTGCACTCTGGATTGCCATTTCCAGATCATCAATCTGCCTCTGAAGCATGGCTTCTTGTTTCTCATCAGAGATTGGAATACGCTCAAACTGAGAATGACCGATAATAATGGCATCATAGTTTCCCATAGCGATCCTGGCACAGAACTTTTTCCGGTTTGCCGGTTCAAAATCTTTTTTGGTTGCTACCAGAATGTTCGCCCCTGGATATAGCTGTAGGAACTCAGCTCCCCACTGCTCTGTCAGATGGTTCGGAACTACAAAAAGATTTTTCTGAGATAATCCCAGACGTTTGCTCTCCATTGCCGCCGCTACCATTTCGTAGGTCTTCCCAGCACCTACCACATGAGCAAGAAGCACATTATCACCATATAGCTGATGTGCGACTGCATTTTTCTGATGCGGTCGAAGTTCTATTTCCGGATTCATCCCTGGGAAAGTCAGATGACTTCCATCGTATTCACGGGGACGGATACTATTAAAACGTTCATTGTACACGCTTACCAGTCTTTCTCTCCTCTGCTGATCCTTAAAAATCCAATCTTGGAATGCAGCCTTTAAGGCATCCTGCTTTTGTGATGCCAACATAGTTTCTTTTTTATTCAAAACTCGCACTTCATCCCCATTTTCATTTACAACTTTATCATAGATTCTAACATCTTTTAGATTCAAGGTATCTTCCAGAATCCGGTAGGCATTTGCTCTCTCCGTTCCATACGTTGCATAGGCAAACGCATTTCTTGGACTGTCGGCGTTCTTTCCTGTAATCCTCCACTCACCATTTACCTCAGAGAATTTTACCTGTATTTCCTTCTGTGCAAGATACCTCGGTGTATGAAGCAGTTCCACCATAAAATCCTGATAATCCGAAGGTTCAATCCAGGTGGCTCCAATACGCACTTCAATCTCCGACGCTTCCAGATCTCTTGGCTGAACTGCCTCCAATGCACGCACATTCGGTGTGAATTCTGGATGATTCTCTGCAAAAGTTCTTGCAATATTTAATTTATCCCTAACATTTCCGGAGAGATATTCATCTCCGCTTTCCCACTGGTCTGTCAGTGGATTTTTGAAGATAACTCCAACCAGCTCTTCTGTGATTTTCTCTTCGGTCTTTCCGGTCAACTGTGCCATATATGGGAGATCTACTTGAGCCTTTTCATTTAGGGACAGAGCAAGTGCTTCTGTGGCTGTCTCCACACTTGTCACAGCGACCGCCTTTTTAATGGTTCGTTTGGTGAACATGTCCGCTTTCCGCTTCAATGTTCCATCTTCATTCAAGTCTTCCAGGGAACACAGCAGACAATAAGAAGAGTCATCAGAAAATGCACGTTTGTTAGCATTACTTCCAATAACTCCATACTTTGCTGTGTAGGTATCATACACCTGATTCAGTTTTTTCTGCTGTTTCTGGATTTCTTCGTCTGTGACAAATTCTTCCATCTGCATGGCGATCAGTTCACGAACGGTATCACGGATTGCAACCATGCCTTTTACACGTTCTGCAGTGGCTGCAGGCATTTTCACCTGATTCATCAAAGAATTGACACGGTAATATACCTGATCATCTACCACCGTATAGCTGTAATTTCGGACATTCGGATCTGCCGGAATACTCTCTGGCATCTCATCCAGTTCTGCCTCTATATCTACTGCCGCTACCATGCTTCCCTTGATGTGTTTTACAGCTTCTTGTAACTGTAATTCCAGAACAGCTCCTTCCATTGGAGCACAGGTTGTTTCCATACCATACGGACCGGACACTTCTTTCATCTCACCAAGAATCATTCCCGGATGCTGAACAAAATACTTGTTAATGGTAATCCCTTTTGCATCACTCTCCAAATTCACCCAGTCTGGCATCTCTTTTGTGAAACTCTCACGCTTCTGGAAAAACAAAATATCAGCACTGACTTCTGTTCCTGCATTTGCCTTAAAAGCTGTGTTCGGCAGTCGGATTGCCCCCAGCAAGTCTGCACGCTCTGCCAAATATTTCCGGACTTGCGGTGATGCCTTATCCATAGTTCCCTTTGTTGTGATCAACGCAGCTACACCACCTGGACGTAACTGATCTATAGTCTTGGCAAGAAAGTAATCATGAATCATAAAATTGTAGCGGTCATACTGACGGTCATTGACCTTATATGCACCGAATGGCACATTTCCGATTGCCACGTCAAAGAAATCATTGGGATAATCCGTCTTCTCAAAGCCTTTGATCTGGATATTGGCATCTGGATAGAGAAGTTTAGCAATTCTACCACTGATGCTGTCCAGTTCCACTCCATAGAGTTTGGACTGGTTTAGATTCTCCGGAAGCTTTCCAAAGAAGTTCCCGACTCCCATAGATGGCTCCAGGATATTTCCCTTTGTAAATCCCAGATTCTCCAACACCTGATACATACTTTCAATCACAATCGGCTGTGTATAATGAGCATTTAATGTGGAAGCTCTGGCTGCAGCATATTCTTCCGGTGTAAGGACGGTCTTTAATTCCAGATATTCTGTCTCCCATGCAGATTTTGTCTCATCAAATGCATCTGCAAGACCTCCCCAGCCGACGTACCTGGATAAGATTTCCTGTTCCTCTGGTGTCGCATTGCGGTTCTCATCCTCACATTTTTTTAACAGCTGAATAGCCATAATATTGGCTCGGAATTTCTCCTTCGGTGTTCCCTGTCCAAGTTCATCATCTGTGATATGGAAGTTCGTTGCTGGAATCAGTTCTGCTATTCCGTTAATCTCTTCCAATGATTCTTTTTCTTCCGATACCTCAACTTCTCCCGACAGTTCTTTTTCTTTTTTATCATAATCTGTCCACACACGTTTAGAAATAGCAGTAAAATAGGAAGACTCTTCCTCCATGATTTCTTCCTTGATTTCCCGTAATTTATCTAAGGTATCCGCATTTACTGTTTTGTTGTGATAATGATAATAAAGTACTTCTTGTCCAAGTTTTACATCCAGACGTTCCAATTCTTGTGTTGACATTCGCTCCCAAATATCATCTTTTTCCGTATGAATCGTGAAACCTTCTCCATCATCATGATATTCTAATGTGTATTGAAGTCGATTCTCTTCTCCCTTAACTTTGCAAGCAAAATCATAGATTTTTGTTCTGGTACCGGACATATATTCTGAATCAACTAGTCGCAGATCCGTTATATCTTCCGCTGTAAAAGTATCCTGTTCCAGCTGTTCTCCTAACATCTGCTGTGCTTCTTCCAGGTCTGCCAGTCTTTGTGCTTCCTGTCGCTCTTCGTACTTTTCCATTTCTTCCGGTGACAAATAATCATCTGTGCGGATTAACTGGCGAACACGTTCTGCAACCTTATTCCACTTTAATAAAACTTCTACCTCTGGATTGCCAATCTTCCCTTTTCCAAGCTTTAATCCTTTTGCATCGTGGGATGCGTCAGAAGCATCTGCTCCTGGTATTCCGGGTGAAGAACCACCTGTTCCATATTCATTTTTCAGGAACTCAGCTGCATCTTTCATATCATGGTGCTCCATGAAATACTCATAGATTCGGTTACGTCCTCCGGCAGTAATACCGCCTCTTCTTAACACTGCATCTATTTCATCCTGTGTAATAAAGGATAGCGCCGGCCGCTCTACCTTGAATTGCTGATCAACCCAGGAAAAATCTCTCTGGAGGTCACGAAAGCGCTGAAAATACACTGGATTGTGCTGTATTTCCCAGCGATGATAATCTTCTGGATTCTTTTCCATATCTTCCTGAAGCCATTCAAAACGATAGGCTGTCGCAGCTGCTTCCTCCGGATCTGTCCAAGCCGCCCCCACTACGTCCTGCCAGTCAGGATAAGACAACTGCTCTTCTCTGTTTCTGCTCGTATCACGGAAATGTAGTGCCAGAAGATCTGTCATTTCTTTCTGTTCCTGCTCAATAGCATTATTGGAGATAAGATTATCAACGTAATTTCCCGCCTCATACATATCCCGGATCCTGTCAGCAGCTTCTTCCCACGTAACGATACGGTCAAAGTTTCTTCTTGCTGAGTCGCCTCGTCGGATACGGATACCATCGTTGTCATACCAGATACTGATTTTCTGCCCATCTATGGTAAATCCTTTTCCTCCAGTACCATATTCATCTTTCAGGAAGCTTTGCATTTCTTCATTATCCAAACCTTCGATCAATCTTGCAGTAATGTGAAACAGTGTATTTTTCTGTCCGCTTCCTGTTCGGAGAATATCGTCTACCACTTCATCAGAAATAAGAAAAGCGGCTGGCTGTTCTAATGCAGCTGCCGCTTTCCTTATTTCTCCTAACTGTTCCTCTTCTGTTGGGAACAGGCTTAACTGTAAATAATCTCCCGAATTACCAGTTCCTCTGCCTGTGCCTTGATCTGGTTCATGTGTCTGGTCCACGCCATTGTGTCTGCCATCTTGTCCGGTGCCGGATCTTTCTCCAGAAGTTCGATCATCAGGTTGTCTACTCTCTGCCTTGCCTGGCTGTCGATCTCCATCAGATGACTGTCCAGACGGTTCTGCAGTGTCAGAATGTTGAACCTGGCTACCTTGTGGTTTCTCAGATACTCTTTCCTCATCATTCCGTACTTCCCGATCGTTCCTCTCGTCTCTTCCAGGCTGATATCTGGAATCTGATACTCTCCGTTCTGGCTGTAACTGATCTCTCTCATAGTCTGTTTCCTCCTTTTTTTCTTCTCTATCTTCTGTGTTATCTGTATTACTTTCACGAATTAACGTGTTAAACTCATTATAAGCTACTTCTTTTTCTTTTGCAACCGTTTTCAGGTCATTTTCCAGATCATTCAGAACATATCGTCCAATCTGCATCAGGACTGGTCTGCTGATCTCGTTGACTGCACTTCCCAGATGTCCTAATATTTTCAGCTGATTGAAGTCCGTTATATGCCGAAAATCCTCTGCATCCAGATATTCCTGTACATCCAGTCCACACCTGTTTAGTAATACATACCAGACACTATTGGTCATCAGTTCCCGGAATTCTACTTCCTGATTCTGTTCGTCCAGTTCTTCCAAAAATGTCCCTGTCACATCCAGTCTCAGTTCTTCCAATGCATCTGGAAGCCATTCCTGCATACTCTCCTTCGCTGCCTGATGCAGACTTTCAGCAAGTCCTCCTTCTGTATCTTCCAGTGATAACTGCTCCTGCAGATAATCCGCAACCAGCTGTTCTCCTTCCATTGGAAGATTCCATAACTGTGGATCTTTTCCCAGATTTCTTACTTTATAAGTATCCTGCACATCAAACACATATCTCAGTTTTATCTTTGGTCCTGATGTATTATCAATCAATGCGATTCCCTTGGAACCTTTTTTAATCCATCGAAACATTTTCTGATTCCAGATTTCCATGGATGCTACGGCGGTTGCTTCCGGCCGCTGTGCATAAATTAAAAGCTGTTCTGGAAAAGTATACTTGTACAGTCTGGATGCCGTGTCAAGGAACCGCATCCATTCCTGCGGACTGGCAGCTACATCTTTTGCCACCTCTTCCGTCAGCTGTTCCATTGCATATAATTTATTTGCCATGTGCTACTCCTTTTCATAAAATCAGGGACTGCTTGGCACAGTCCCCATAAAATCATCGTTACTTCTCTTTATAATGCTGCGGCAAGATCTTTTGACTTATTCTTCGGCACTTTGTCTGCCTCTTTTGCCTTGATTTCTGCCTTAGCTTTCTCCAATCTTCCATGGATTCCACCTTTTACTTCCGCTTTTTCGGCTGCTTTTTCTTTCTCCAGACGTGCTTCCCTGCGCTCAGCATTTTCCATTACTGCTGTCTTTTTATCACAGAACTGAACCTTATCAGAAAGCTGTTCCTGTCTTTCCACCTGTGTCTCATTGACTTCCTGTACCATCGCATTTAATTCTGGAACTTGAAAGATTCCGTTATCAGGGAGAATCAACACTTCATGAACAGAAGATGGGATGACAAAGTAATCGCTTCCCAGGCATTCCCCAATCTGTTTTCGAATATCTTCCTGCAGTAACAGGGAAGCTCCATTCATCTTAGATTCATTGGTAAGGCAGAACATTGGATTCTCCACAGTTTCCATATCCAATTTTTCATTCAAAAGATTCTTTGGTGTTCCTCCAAAAATCATGGATTCGACAATCTGTGTCATATCCACCAGTTGCACTCCTCTGTTCTTATCTGCCATCATCGCATCTGCCTGAATCTGTTCGACAGATACTCCCCATTCGTTCATCAGAGAAACAGTTACCGGAATACTGCTGATTCCCTCTCCATTTTCCTCCAGATTTACTGCATAATAAGCTGCAAAATCTCCGTGTTCTGTGACTACTTTGTCTGCCAAACGATCGGTATTCCATTCTTTGTCGCAAATTCTCACCTGTAATTTGTCCTTCATCTTTTCATAATCAAGAATATCCGGAACTCCCATATCAAAAAATTCTGCTTTTCCCTGTGCTTCAATACGCATATCAGCTACATCCCCAACACAAGAATCTACATCTTTCCCATTGATATATTCCTGGTAGAGAGAATCCAGATAGACTGTCGGTACGATTCTCTGATTCCCATTTGGAATTGTAATGCCAGTAAGCTTCAGTCCATTGTTTTTTTCTACTTCTTGAAGTTTAATTTCTGCGTCCTTGTAAGACTCTGGCAAATACTCCTTTACATTGTCTTTGACATATTCATAAAATTCTTTTCTGTTCATCATACGCTTTTACCCCTTTCTGATCATGTGATGGTTCATTCTTTTTCTGCTGACCATCTGCTCGGCTTTCTTCTGATAAGCCATCATTCTCTTTAAAGTTTTCTCCTGGTTTTTTCGTGCTTCCTGTCTTTTTTCCATTGCTTTCATCATAGTTTTCTGTTCCTTTCTGTGATTTTTTTGTATGAAAAAGGGAGCCTCACATAGAAGCTCCCAATCATAACCTCTGGTTTCCTTATTTGCTTTTCCTTTTTCTGCAGATATAAAGTCCTGCCATACCTCCTGTGGAGATTACCAGAAGCAGGATCGGCAGCCAGATATTCGTGCTGTCACCTGTTTTCGGTGCATTTGATACCTTTGTCTCTTCATGGGACTGTGGTGTATCCGGTGTGTTCGGTGTTTCTGGAACTTCCGGTTTCTCATTTGTCAGATTGAAAGTAACTTCCACGACTGGTGTACTGTCATTCGCATAAGCAAATGTCACTTCATGCTTGGTCTGATCCAGTGTGTATCCATCCAGTGTTTTTGTTTCCACCAGATAATACTTGATTGCTGTATCATATTTGCCGTTCTTAAATGTGGCAATCTCATACAGCTTACTTTCTGCATGACCGGCAGCGTCTGTCTTTAAGGTTTCCAGAACCTTTCCTTTGCTGTCACGGAGTTCAAATTCTACCCCTTTCAGTGGTTCTCCTGACGATTTATCTGTCTTATTGAGAATCACTTTTCCCTTGGCAGTATCATCTTTCATAGCCACTTTCTGGACTTCTCCAGTATCCGTTACTTCAAAAGTAACATCCGATGTCAGAAGATATCCTTTCGGCGCCTGCTCTTCACGTAAGGTATATTTACCGATTGGCAGTTTTTCGATATAGTGTGTTTCCTCTGTGGAAGTCCAGCTCTCTACTACCTGATCATCCTTATCGAGAATCGTCAGTTTTGCACCCGGAATCTCAGTTTCTCCTGTGATATCCGTCTTACTGATCTCAACTTTTGTCACATCATCTTTCATCTCTACTTTCTGAATCTCTGCTGTATTTTCTACTGTAAAGGTAATACTTTCTGCAGTGACATATCCATCTGCCGGTTTTGTCTCTGTCATGGTGTATTCCTTACCAACCACCAGTTCTTTGATCACATGGATTTCTTCCGTAGAAGTCCATTCATCTACGGTGTTGCCATCTGAATCCGTCACTTTCAGGTGTGCACCTGGAAGTTCTTCACCTGTTGTCAGGTCTGTTTTGGTCAGCTCCACTGTGGTTGGCTGATTCTCAAAAGTAAAGTCGTAGCTTACTTCTGCCTGGTCTTCTCCGGCATATTCAAAGGTAAATTCCTGTACTTCATCTGTTGTAACAAATCCGTCCGGCGCAAAGACCTCTTTCACATAGTATTTTCCGTCTACCGGAAGATCTGCCGTAAAAGTAATCTGTCCTTTTTCATCCGTTACTCGCTGCTCGATCAGACTGTCTTTCTCAAGAAGTACCTCGCCCTTTGCATTTTTGATATCTTCACTGGTATAAAGACCGAAGACACCACCTGCAAGGACACGTTCTGTATCTTTTTCTTTCTTCAGAACCGTAACCTTTACTTTCTGACGGGCATTCTGCCATTTCTCATCATAAGTGATGACTGGTGTGTCCTGATCACGGTAGGAAAGGTCAACATATCTCGGCTCTTTGTCCAGCACATAACCATGGGCTGTTTTTACTTCCTTCACATAGTATTTTCCAGCCGGAAGATCTCCCATCTGTGCAATACCATTGGAATCTGTGGTAATGGTTCCCACTTTTTCATCTGCTTTGAAATAATCTTCACTGACACCATCTGCCGCTTTGATATCTTCCGCAGCAAATACATCGAAAGTTACATCTGTAAGACTTCCAGTTACATATTCAAAGAGATGCTCCACAGTACCTTTTACATGGTCCAGAAGTGTCACTTTATCCAAAAACTCTCCATTTTTATTGATGATCAGAAGTCCTGTCGGTACTTCATCTTTCATCTCTACTTTCTGAATCTCTGCGGTATCTTCCAGCGTGAACTTCACATCCGTTGCTTTCAGATAACCATAAGGTGCCATTTCCTCACGAAGGGTGTATTCCTCTCCAACTGTCAGTCGTTTGATCACATGTGGCTGATCTTTTACAGAAATCCACTGATCCACAACATTTCCTTCTTTATCAAGAACGGTGAGTTTTGCCCCATCCAGTTCCACACCTGTTGTTACATCAGATTTTGTGATTTCAACTGTTGTTGGCTGGTTCTTTTTCACAGTTTTCAGTTTTACTGCCTTCACATCCTGTCCCTGGTAAGAAGCATTCAGATTCAGAACTTCATCAGAGGATACAAATCCAGCCGGTGCTTTTAACTCTTTCACATAATACTGTCCAAGTGGCAGATCCAGCGTACATACTGCAAGACCATCATTATCAGAAGTCATTTCCTGTAAAAGTGTCTCTGCTTTCACGATTACTTTTCCATCTGCCTTGATATCTTCTTTGTTATAGATACCAAAGACAGCGCCTGCTACGGTTGCACCATTTTCTGCATCCTGTTTTTCTACCTGGATTGCAACTTTCTGTCGGTCATCGCCAACAGTCACTTCCTGTTCAATCACAGGTGTATCCTGATCTGCATAGACAAATGTGACATCAGATCTGTCATGGTTCAGAACGAATCCTTCCGGTGCAGTCTTTTCTACCACATAGTAAGAACCAAGCGGCAGATTCTCTGCAACTGCTTTTCCGTCTTCTCCGGTCGTTACCGCTGTTACCAGTGCATCTTTTGCATAGATCAGCTGTCTGTTTCCGTTTTCATCTTTCTGATAATCCGGCGTAAAGATATTTTCAGCTGCATAGACATTAAATTCTGCACCCTTCAGGTATCTTTCTTCATAAACAAAATCTTTCTTAAATCCGGTCAGCAACTCACCTTTTTTATAAATCGTCAGCTTTCCTTTTACCGGATGGTTCTCGTAATCTACCGTAATAATGGCATCTCCGCTTTCAGAATCCATCTGGTATGCTGTGTTTGCATCCACCGCAATCTCTACATAGTTCTTGTTAATTGTGTACCCTTCCGGTGCGTTGACTTCCTCAATCCGGTAATGTCCGATCTTCAGGTTCTTCGGCATGATCAGATATCCCTGGCTGTCCGTAAAATAGGACTTGTGAGTGGTTGTCACAGGGTAAGTTGTTACCTGTTCCACATACTTCTTGTTGTCCAAGTCGTACACTTTAAATTCTGTTCCTGCAATCAGGACGGATTTCTTTGTTTCATCGTCTTTTTTCACGATTTTCAGTTTTGCCTTAAACTCTTCATCCAGAAGCACTCGCCAGATCTGTGGCTCATTTGGATGATGCTCTGTGATATTCACTTCAAAATCATCGACTGGCTTGTAGTTGTGCGGTGTTGTTGTCTCACGCACGATATAGCTTCCAAATGGTAATGGAATACTGCAGGCATACCCTTTTTCATCTGTGAAAATCTCAGTTGCTCCATTTTCTCCACTCACTACTGGTTTTGCAGAATCAAAATCATAACTTCCATCTGCTTTCTTTGTAAGGGAAGATTTCAGATAAACTGTAAATCCAGCTCCGGATAACAGATCTGCATCGGTCTTTCCATTGTTGGCTGCTTTAATGATCTGGAATGGCTGCTTGATGACCTGCTCACTGGAAGTGCACTCTCTTTTTACTTCTGATGTCATATCTCCTTCATAACTGCACGTAAGATCATGCTCTTCTGTATCTGCCAGGTATCCGGTCGGAGGTGTAATCTCTTTGATATAATATTTGCCAAGATACAAGCCATTTACAGAAGCCTGTCCTTTGTCATCTGTTGTAAGAGAAGCTACCTGTTCTCCTGCTTTATAAATAGTTCCAGTTGCTCCGTCCGGATGCACGATATCTTCACGGGCATACAGACCATAAACTGCACCTTTCAGTGTGGCATCTCCCTGCGGTACTGCTTTTCCTGTTTCTTTATCAACTTTGAATAAATTGATCTTTGCTGTCACACGGTCATTGCTGAAGGTATGGGCAAATGATACGGTTGCTTCTTTATCATTGGTGTAAGAAAACTTGAACGTATACACATCTTCTGTATTTCTTACATAGCCTTCCGGTGCCTGATCTTCTTTTACAAAATAGGAATATCCAATCGGAAGATCCGCTGTGAATTTTGCATTCCCATCTGCTCCAGTAGTTGCTTTCTCAATCAGTGTTCCTTTTTTCACAACAACGGTTCCGTCTGCATTTCTAATATCATCGGATGCATACAGAGCAAAAATACCGCCATTCAGTGGTTTCTTGATGTCTTTATCCTGTTTTACTACGGAAACATCTGCTTTCTGTCTCTCGTTGTTAAAAGTCACATCTGCAAATACAACTTCTTTATTCTGTCCGGCATAGGTCAGAGTCACTGGCTTTTCTTCGCTGCCGTTATAGAAATTGTCCGGTGCTTTTGCTTCTTTTACCACATAGGTTCCAAGATGCAGGTTTTTCAGTGTGACAGAACCATTCTCACCTGTTGTCAGATTTTCTTTTACCAAGTCACCTTTGCTGTACACTTTTGTGCCATAAGCAGTTACGATATCCGCTCCGGCATACACGTTATATACTGCATTTTTCTGTCTGCGGTTCTCATACTGGAATACGGTTCCACTCTCACTGACTTCTGCACCGATAAGAACCTGACCTTCTTTGTAAATGGTAAGCTCTGCCAGCTGCTCCTTGTTTTCCACGGTCACAGCCGAGGTCTTACTTGCTACCAGTTTCACATTTGTTGCCGTTGCATTTACTACATATCCCTGTGGCGCTGTGATCTCTTTCAGATAAACGGTATCCTGTGTCTTGATGATCGTAACAGAGGATTTTCCATTCTTATCTGTTGCCGGCATCTGAGTGATCAGCTTTGTACATGCCTCATCGCTGTATACACCGAATACTGCACCTGCAAGATTGACATCCGCTGTATCGTCTTTCTTTACGATTTCGATCGTAGCCTGTTCAATCCAAGACACTTTGAAATCAATATATTTTTCATCTGTCACACCTTCACCAAATACCAACGCAAGATCCTGCGTGTCAGATCCGGTGGTGATTTTATAAGCAGAGTAATCTTTTGTAATACTTCCCTTCATTGTAGAAGACCAGCTCTGTGCCACGTCACTCACCTGTGTCAGTGGTGCAGAAAGATAAAACTTTGTTCCTCCGCAAATTTCTACACTTGCACCAGCTTTACTTGTTGTGCCTGTGCTTAGATTATGAAGTTTCACACCAGACGGAAGCTTCATCGTAATTGTCTGTAGCTTATCTGCTTTGAATGTAATATCTTTGGTTCTCTGTGAATTGCCATCCACATAAGCTTTTACATCTCCATCAGAAAATGACATTGCTACATCCGGTATTTCTGGCTGTGAAACACAATAATTATACAATTTCATTGCTAAATTCTTGGCTGTACTATTCGCTCCGGAAAAAGCGTCGCCACTTCCATTAGCATAAGAAGCCGCCAGATGAACAAGAATGAATTTTGCTCCAGCACTAAGATTTCCATAACCATTCTCTTCTGTAAAGAATCCTTCATCTCCTGCTGCCTTGGTTCCGTAATAACATACCTTAGCTAATGTTTTTCCATCTCCGACTTTACTAATCGTGTAATTACCTGTTCCTGGTCCCGGTTTTGATGGCTGTACACAGTAAGCAGTCGCAGATACATTTCCAAACTGAACCGTATACTGATAGGTAAGATAAGAACCATAACCATAATCCGCATAACGATACAGAGTTCCTCTTGTAACAGATACTTTCTGTACACTTCTTGCACTTGTCTTTGCCATAAAAGTGACTGTTTCACCAGCTTCCATGGCGTATAAATCAATTCCTTCCTCTTCCGCCTGCTCCATTGCATCCGATACTGTAAGACCTGTTTCCGAATCCGTTGTATTTTCAGTATCTTCTTCCATATCCGGTAATAGTTCGCTTGCCTGAGAATCAAATTCTTCTATCTCGCTTTCCGTCACTTCCTCTGTTGGAAGCAATTCCGAGTCTGCTTCTGAATTCTCCGTTTCCTCTGTCTGCTGTTCACTGCCAGCTGTTTCTGATTCGGTTACTGCTTCACTCCCTTCAGTTTCTGTCTGCACTTCTGTTTCTTTCTCACGCACAATCAGCTTTCGGCTGATCTGGTACTTCGGATGCTCCTGATTTACCGGTTCCACATAATAGACCGCTTTGTAAGTGTCCGCATGATCTGTCGTAAAATCCTCATTCTTATCATTCTTTGCTTCCTCAAATGTGACTTTAACCTTGTTATCATCCTTGATTTCCAGTCCGGTATAATCTGATTTCACATTAAATACACTGCCTGTTTCGATTTCATAATCTTTGGCAGTCACCACCTCATCTTCATCCAGAAGGTCTTTCACTTCCTCATAAAGTGGAGGTTTCTCCTCTGGCTGGATCTCCGCTGCATATGCCGTCATCGGAGATAGCACTGTACTAAGCATTGTCATGCCTGCCAGCAAGCCAGATACTACTTTTCTAAAATTACCTTTTTTCTTCATGCTAAGGTCCTCTCTTTCATATATTTGTATTAAAACAGACAGTCCTTAGACTGCCTGCAATACACTACTTATCGTTGTGGAAAAATCAGATTGAACTGTACATTTCCCTCTCCGGGATCAACCATCTCCACAGTTGCTTCGTACTGTCTCCCTGTTTTTCTTGATACCAGATCCTTATAATGGATTTTTCCTTTAGACAGGAACTTCTTTGCTGCCGCCTTATCCATCTTTTTCCCCTGGCTTGCAAGGAATTTATCATTCTTCCATAAGGCAAAAGCACAGTTCCGGTCAGAACAGTAAAAGTTTACTTTTCCTTCCCTGACATCAGCTCCACAGCGGGGACATTTGCCAATGACTTCTCCTTTTGCTTTTCCCTGAAACTGCTCTTTCTTTTCTTCTGAAATCCCCTGATATCTGGCAACCAGTTCCTGCATCAGCTCTGTAATCCCATTTAGGAATTCATCTGCTGTCTCTGTATTCTGGGCAATGTGATTCAATGCCATTTCCCACTCTGCTGTCATCTTCGGAGATTTAATCTCATCCGGCAGAACCGTAATCAGTACATTGCCATCATCTGTCGGCACAAGATTTTTCTTTTCCCTTTTCACAAAACCAGACTGAATCAGTTTTTCAATGATTGCTGCCCTTGTTGCCGGTGTGCCAAGTCCTTTCTTTTCTGTATCTTCGGTCAGTTCTTCATTCCCTGCACGTTCCATAGCAGAAAGCAGGGTATCTTCTGTGTACTGTTTCGGTGGCTGTGTAAAATGCTCCGATACAAAAGAATCACAAGGACCGTAATGCTTGCCATCCCAGATATCCAGCTCCGGCTCTTCTTTTTCACTCTTTACGCCAAAGAACTGTTTCAATTTATTTTCGATTGACTTGAATCCTTCCTGCTTTGTTTTCTTTGCTGAGAGATAAAACGTATGATAATTACAGGTAATCTGGCATTTATGGCTTTCATAAATATAAGGACCTGCGGTTGCTGTCAGTACCCTGGCACTGATCAGATACAAAATCTTGCAGTTTCGTTCTTTCAGTTTACCTATATCTGCCTTTGCTACTTCCACGGTCGGGATAATTGCATGGTGATCAGATACTTTCTTTGAATTTAATACCTTACTCACGTCCGGCTGATATTCCAGCCCTTCGGCATAGGGCATTTTCCCAAGTAACATCTGAATCAGAGTTTCTGTGCTTTCTTCCATCTCATCTGTCAGATACTGGCTGTCTGTTCTCGGATAAGTGACCAGCTTCTGCTCATACATCTCCTGCACGGCATCCAATGTCTGCTGTGCGGTATAACCAAACATTCTGTTTGCTTCCCTCTGCAGAGTGGTCAGATCATAAAGCTTCGGAGGGCGGACTGTTTTCTCTTTCACATCATCCTTCTCCACTTCGCACATACGCTCCATACAGTCCGCAGCCACTCTATCTGCATCTTCTTTTTTCTGAAAATGCTCTGTGACCGCATCCATATCGTCAAACTTGATATGAGCCATATAATATTTCTCTTTGGTAAATTCCTTGATCTTCTGATTTCGATCCACAATCATAGCAAGTGTTGGTGTCTGTACTCTTCCAACTTTCAGATTCTGGTTATACAGAACGGAAAAAAGACGGCTCGCATTGATTCCCACCAGCCAGTCTGCCTTTGCCCTGCAAAGTGCTGACTGATAGAGACTGTCATAACACGAACCGTCTTTTAATGACGCAAATCCATCTTTAATTGCCTGTTCTTCCATGGAAGAGATCCAAAGCCGCTTCATCGGCTTTTTGCATCCTGCCTGCTCATACACCAAACGAAAGATCAACTCTCCTTCACGTCCTGCATCAGTAGCACAGATCACCTCATCTACTTTGGAATCTCTCATCAGTTTCTTTAAGATTCCAAACTGCTTCTTTGTACCCTCCAAAATCTTGTGTTTCCAACATTCCGGCACAATCGGCAGATCTTCATATTTCCATTTTTTATATTTTTCATCGTATTCCGATGCATCGCATAATCCAACCAGATGTCCTACGCACCAGGAAACGATATAACCGTTTCCCTCCACGTAGCCATCTTTTCTTGTTCTGGCTCCAAGCACGGAAGCCAGTGCCATCGCAACCGATGGCTTTTCTGCAATCACTAATTTCATTTACTCCTGCTCCTCTTCTTCATCTTCCAGCACATTATCGTCAAAATCTTCATCTCTCAGGATTTCCGGTTCTGTACTTTCTTCCTGCTCATCTGCATCGTCTACTTCCCGTTTTTCTGACTCTGAATCTTCGGATTCATCTTCATCCTCTTCCATCTCATCCTCGTCATCATATTCATGCTTCGGTTTATAGACTTTGAAGTAATATCCTCCTGCCGCAGCTCCGACTGCTACCAGTGCAATCAGAAGATACGTTCCAAATGGGCTTTTATCTTCTGGCATCTGAATGTCATCCTCTACCTTATCTTTCTCAGCTGTCTCTGTCGTTTCCAGCTTTTCTTCCTCTGCTTTTTTCTCTGGTTCTGCATAAACCGTATCTACTTCCGGAAGTGTCACGGAATCAGAAAGCGTGAAGTTCATCAGATCTTTCTCACTGACTTCGGTAAGGAAATACACATTATCCTGAGATTTTGAATTATCAATAATCAGATAGAAAATCTTACCACTCTTAGTTGAAATGGTATAAAACTCTTTTGTGCCTTCCGTAGCTGTTTTTGTAACAGAATCTGCTGTCTCACCTTCTTTATTAAGCTGTTCCTCGATACCTGTCACTGTCCGATCATCCACGGTTCCTTTTGCATCTGTCGGCTCAGAAGCCTGTGCATCCTGTGGAAGTGGTGAAGTCGTTGTTTTCTCAGTCCCAGTTGCATCTGCACTTGTCGTAGTTGCCATTGCACCATTGCTGTCACTGGAAGTTTTCTGTTTCTCTGCCTGCTTCTTTGCCCATTCATAAGTAAGCGTCAAATAGCTTACACATAAAAGAAAGAACCATAAGTACTTTTTTATAATAATAACTTATGGTTTTATTATTTAAGCGCCAAAAGATCATATTCCTATGATTTTTTGGTCTCATATAGTTTTGATGGCAATTCTGACCAGGGCATTACCCCTTCAAGAATCGCTCGATCTCTCATGTCTTTTCCAGGCAGTGTACTTAGCAGATATTTGATATAATCATATGGTTTCAGACCGTTTAGTTTTGCTGATTCAACTAGACTGTATATCCATGAACTTGCTT
>NZ_JMLH01000034.1 GCF_000686665.1 Thomasclavelia saccharogumia DSM 17460
TTATTCATTACTGTATTTGCTGCTTCTAAGGCTTCTTTAAATGCTGTCCATGAAGCTGATGTATAGTCTTTTTCAACGTAACTGTTTGCTTCATTGATCAAGGCTTCTAATTCGCCCTTATCACCTTTTACAAATTCCAGCATCTGCATTACTTTTGATAAACGTGTAAATGAAGCATTGACTGTTTCCTGACTGACACTGTCATCATTTAAAACCATATTTGCTTCTTGTAACGCTGCTTTAAATTCATCAACGACAACAGGAACAACATTAGCTAACTGTTCTTCAGTTACGTTATTTGCCATTTCTACAGCTATTGATAATGCTAATTTATCAGTAGTTATAGTTTCTATTAATTTTAAATTATTATAAGCTTCTTTTAAAGATTTTACTGCATTGTCTATTTCTTCCTGAGTAGCTTCCAAATTATTTAAAACATCATTTGCTTTATTTACTTCTAAAGCATATTGATCTAGTGATTCTTTAGTATATAGATCAGTTTTTGTAAGAATATCATTAGCTTCATTGATTGCTTCTTGTAATTCAGTATAATCGATTACTTTTTTAGCCAAAGGAATATCTGTTTTATATTCATCTAACCAAACATCATTTTTATAATCTCGTGGTCTAATTTCAACTTTATCTTCAAAAACATTTACCTGGTAACCAATTTGAGCTCGTGGATCACCATAAGATTGATATTTAAATGCTGGTACATCAACTACATATCCATATTCTGTTTGATGCACTTTAGCTAAATTTATTCCATTATGAACATGCCCTGTAAAAATTACAGCTTGTGGATAATCTTTTAGAATTTCTTTTAAAGCTTCTTCTTGTTCACCAATCAAATCTAATGATTCATGATCTGCAGTTCCTGCAAATGTTTGATGAATTTGAATAAAAATAGGTTTATCTATGCTTGATTTTTCTTTAATTACTTCTTTTAACCAATCTAATTGTTCATTTGATAAATACGCATTATCTTTTAAATCCTGTTCCGTATTAAGGGTAATAAAATGATAATCATTGATCCAAGTATCAAAATATGCCTGATCTTCGGCTCCATCCATATAAGGAGTGTTATATTTTAAATATCTTTCCATAAATGGTGAAGTACCATATTTACATGTTGGAATATTTGCACCAGCTTCATTACGATCACTTCCTGAACATAGCCAGCGAACATCATGATTTCCTAAAGCAATAATACTCTTAGTAAAGTTATATTCTTCAACAATATCATAAAATGCTTTATACTGTGCTTCTGAGCCATTATCAGTGAAATCACCTGGGAATAAGATTGCTGAACTTGTTGGATCTAACATTGCAATATCTTCTAAAGCATCAACTAAATTTAATATTGATTGATTATCTTTTTCAGTTCCATCAATATGAACATCTGATAAAACCTGGAAACTCATTATTGGTGTTTCTGTAGTTTGGAAACGATCAAAAGCATTAGTAAGATTTTTGATCAACTTTCGCATCGTATCTGCATCAGCATTTACTTTTTCTTCATTAACTGCATCTAATACTTTTTCAAATTCTGCTATTTTACTTTCATCATAGCCATCTTCTTTAGCCTGATTTAAAACATTTGTATAATCTTCGATTTTCATTTGGAGACGGTATGGCAAATAATATTCCTCGATTTCTGTAGTCGTAAATAATCTTTTCATGACTCTTACTTCATCAAGATATGCATCATTAACTCCCTGAGTTTTATTACCATCGGCACCAATTACAAAATCAATAGCATCAATACTCTTGCCAAAAGTATCTTTAATATCTGTTGTTTTCTCTAAATTACCATCAATATAAGCACTAATTACATTATCGCGGTCAAAATTAACAACTATATAATGCCAATTATCATCATTAGCACTTAAACCATATATATCATCTCGACTACATCCAGATCCAGTATAATTAACTCTAATACTATTACCAAAGTTTCCAATATTCATTCCTACATTGCTGCCTGTAGCCCAGTCTTTATTAGAAATAATTGCTGCTTCATTACCACCGCCATTAACTGTTTTATACCAAAATGAAATTGCAAAATCATCTGTTCCAAATTTTAAATCATCAGGCTGTCCAAAATTCACATATTGTTTAGCTATTTCCATCGTACTTCCATTATCATTTTGAAGATGTAATGCTTTGCCAATTACACCTGATTCATAACTTACATTACCTACACTTGTACCATGGTTTTCGCGTCCTGATTCATCTTCTACACTTTCATTATCAAAACTTAAATATAAAACCTGACCATCAACAACACCTTCAACACCATCTTTGACCAAAGCTAATTTATTTTGAATGTTACTTACTAAAATCTCAATATTACTATAGTCATCAGTTTCAATGGCAGCTTTACCAATTTCAATAGCAGTATTTAAATCAGCTAATTTATCTTGATCATATTTAACATTTTTAACAGCTTCTTGATAAAACTTATCCGCATCATTTACAACATATTGTAAATATGTTGTATCATATTCCGTTTTAATTTCATCTTTACTCATTAAACGAGAATATACTTTTAACTCATCAAGATAAGCATCATCTAAACCATTTTTAAAGTAACCATCTGCACCAACAACAAAATTAGCAACATCGATTGACTTACCATTATCACTAGAAATATCTGTTTTCCCTGCAGCTACATTATCAACAAAGGTTTCAATATAACCATCGCGATCAAAATTAACTACTACATAATGCCAAACTCCATCAATTGGAGCAAAATTATAAACATCTTTACGACTACTGCCTTGAGCTGTAAAATTCACTCTTAGGCCCGTATTGAAATCACCGATATTAAATCCCGGATTTGCCCCAGAATTAAAATCTTTGTTAGAAATCATCGCACCGCCATTTGATACTCCATTATCACTTTGATACCAGAATGATAGAGCAAAATCTTGGTCTGCCAGCTTGATTTTATTACCAAAATCAATATATTGTTCAGCTTTAGCACTTGTACTTCCATTAGAATTAATAATATGAACCGCTTTCCCTTTTATTCCCGCAACATAACTTACATTTCCAACAATATTACCATGATTTCCATTACCACTTAAATCTTCAGCATTATCATCAAATGATGCCGATAACAAAATATCACCAGTTGGTGTTATATCTGGTTCCTTAAACTCTTCATAAAGCTTTTCGATTTCTTGATCAGACTTTACGGCTTTAAAAATTCTAACTTCATCAATATAACTGTCTAATAAACCATAACATTTATTCCTATCCGCACCAATGACTAAATCACCTAAATCCAAGCTATTATCTTTAAAAGTCGAAATATCTACAGCACTTGTTTTTATTCCATCAGTATAAGTAGACATCATTCCATCGCGATCAAAAACAACAGCATTATGATGCCATGAACCATCAATAGCTGTAAATCTAATATCTTTACGATTTCGATTAAAAGCTAGATTAGCTCTTATTTCGTTAGTAAAACTTCCAATTGCAAAACCATCATTAGCACCGCTATCATAATCTTTATTAGAAATGATCGTTCCGCCATCTTCATTTCCAGCACTTGTTTTATACCAGAAACTAATTGTAAAATCTTCAGTTCCTAAAGCTACTGCATTCCCTAAATTAATAAATGAAGAAACTTCAGCACTGGAACTTCCATTAGAATTAACAATATGCGCAGCTTTACCTGCAATACCATCAGCATATGTAACATTAGAAGCTATTCCATGATTTTCATTACCACTAACATCATTAGCGTTTTCATCATCAAAAGTTAAATGAACGATTTCATCATCATTAAGATTATATTCTGCAGCTATTTCAGTCTCATTCATTAAACGTGAATAAACTTTTAACTCATCAATATAAGCATCATTCAAACCATTTTTAAAATAGCCATCTGCCCCAACAACAAAATTCGATACATCAATACTTTTATCAACTTCATTTGAAATATCTGTAGATTTAATAAACTGATTATCTAAATAAGTATCAATCGTACCATCACGATCAAAATTAACTACGACATGATGCCATATACCATCTATTGGCGCAAAATTATAAACATCATAACGGCTACTATTTGCGGGTGTAAAATTCACTCTTAAGCCCGTATTAAAATCACCAATATTTAATCCCGCATTACTTCCAGAATCAAAATTTTTATTAGAAATCAATGCTCCTCCAGCACTAACTCCATTATCACTTTGATACCAAAAAGAAATAGCAAAATCTTTATTCGTAAATTTAATACTGTTACCAAAATCAACATATTGATTAGCTACTTCGCTTGTACTGCCATTGCTATTAACAATATGCAGTGCTTTACCTTTTACCCCATCAACATATTCTGGATTTCCCTGAATCGTACCATTATTTCCACTTCCGGATTTATCCTCAACATTTTCATCAAAATCTACATATAGCAGTTGATCATTATCAAATGCGTAGACTCTAAAATTTGCAGAAGTGAAAAATAATGATAGTACTAACAGCATCAACCCTGCTTTTTTTATAAATTTTTTCATTACATATCCTCCTTCTTATTTACTTTCCTAAAACATACTTTTTTCCTAATTACCAGCCCCCTATTCTATATAAAAATAAGATAACGTTTATCCGTTATTATATACTATATAATACTATAAAAGCGCTTACATTATTTTCACTTTTTATTAACAATTTTATCTTTTTTATGATAAACACTAAAACTTTAAAATAATTCTCTGTATATACACCAATTTATAAATAACCGCATTACTCTCATACCACAAAGAATAAACATAATAGCAAAAAGGGATTTTTTGATATAAAAATCCCTTTTTCTTTTATATTAATAACATAACAATTTTTAGATTAAAAGCTGTCATCAAATATTACTTATTCAAAATCTCCATAAATTCATCACCAGTAATAGTCTCTTTTTCATAAAGAAAGCGTGATAATTCATCTAATTTACCTCGATTTTCCAATAAAATCCGCTTTGCTTTTTCATGCTGTGTTTTCACTAGATCAATCACCTGATAATCTATTTTTGCCTGTAATTCAGCTGAACAAGCTAATGAAGCATCACCACCTAAATATTGATTTGATACAGTTTCTAACGCCACCATATCAAAATTTTCACTCATACCATATCGAGTCAACATAGCACGAGCCAGCTTAGTAGCCTGCTCTATATCATTAGAAGCCCCTGTACTGATTGACTGAAATACAATTTCTTCAGCAGCTCTACCACCTGTATAAGTAGCAATCTTTGTTTCAAGTTCTTCTTTAGTCATCAGGTAATGATTACCCTCATCTACCTGCATAGTATAACCCAAAGCCCCAGAAGTACGAGGAACGATCGTGATTTTTTGTACTGGCGCTGAATGCGTCTGTTTAGCAGCAACTAAAGCATGACCGATTTCATGGTAAGCAACTACTAGTTTTTCATGATCAGTGAGAATCGCATTCTTTTTCTGATATCCAGCAATAATAACTTCGATTGATTCCTCAAGATCAAGCTGCGTAACATACTTGCGACCATCACGTACAGCACGCAATGCTGCTTCATTTACGATATTCGCTAATTCTGCACCAGAAGCCCCAGATGCCATTCGCGCAACTGTACTAAAATCTATATTTTGGGCAACTTTGATTTTTTTCGCATGAACCTTAAGAATTTCTTCACGGCCTTTCAAATCAGGCAATTCAACGGGTACCCGGCGATCGAAACGACCAGGACGTGTAAGAGCTGAATCTAAAGACTCCGGTCTATTAGTCGCAGCTAAGATAATAACACCACTATTTCCTTCAAAACCATCCATTTCTGTCAAAAGCTGATTTAAAGTCTGTTCCCTTTCATCGTTACCACCCATACCACCAGTATTTCTTTTTTGACCAATAGCATCAATTTCGTCAATAAACACGATACAAGGAGCTTTTTCTTTAGCCTGTTTAAAAAGATCACGTACTTTCGAAGCACCCATACCAACAAACATTTCTACGAATTCTGAACCCGACATAGAAAAGAATGGTACATCGGCTTCACCAGCTACTGCTTTTGCTAACATCGTTTTACCAGTACCTGGTGGCCCAACAAGTAAAATACCTTTAGGCATAGAAGCTCCAATTTCTTTATATTTATTTGGATTATGCAAATAATCCACAATTTCTGTTAAATTTTCCTTTGCTTCATCTTCTCCTGCTACATCAGAAAATTTGATCCCATCTGAAGACTTAATATAAACTTTAGCATTACTTTTGCCCATATTAAACATCATAGAATTAGGACCACCGCCAAGTTTATCCATCATCTTCTTTGACATAAACTGACCAATAGCGCCAAAAATAACTAATGGCAAGATCCACGTCAACATAAATGAAAGCCATGGCGAAGTCTCTTCTACAATTTCACTGGAAAAAACAGCACCAGAATCTTTTAAACGTTCAACTAAACCTGGATCATTCATCAATCCTGTTTTATAAACAGTAGTTTCCTCTTTATCAGTAAAAAGAATTTGATTATCCTGTATTTCTACTCGACCAATATTCTCTTCTTCTGTCATAGTCATGAAAGTACCATAATCTGTTTCCTTGATTTGCTGCTTAACCAGTCTTGGCATCAACAACAAGTTAAACAGGACAATAACCAACAATACAATAAAGTAATAATAAATTATTGGTTTTTTGGGCTTTTTTACCTCATTCATTTTATTTTCCCCTTTCTTATTATAATAAACTGTTTTTCAGTATATAAATAATCTTATTTAAATTAATAATAATATTTTTATACATACTTTGCACTATTTGACAAGCTTATTTCTTTTATATTATAATAAACACATGTCGTATTTGCAACAAACAGATGATTTTAAAATGGTGCAATAACAACAAGAACAGCCTTTTTGTCGAATTTACAAAAACAGGAGGATACAATGAAAACGAAAGAAAATCAAAGAGTTGCCTTAACAAAACGTTTATTAAAAGAAACACTCCTTGTACTAATGGAAGAAAAAAACATCCAAAATATTACAATCGTTGAACTATGTAACATGGCAGAAATCAATCGTTCGACTTTCTATAATCATTATGGATGTCCAGCTGATGTTTTACTGGATATTGAAAATAGTGTGGTTAATGATTTAGATGAAATTTGGACAAAAGAAGATGAAACAGAAAAAAACTTGGCATTGGATAAACGCTTTGAAACATTATGTATCTATATATCTGAACATCGTAAATTGTTCCAGCTTCTATTTCGTAACGATGATACTACTTCTGATTTTGCTGTTTTACTAATGAACGCAGCACATGTTAAAACAATTTATGATCAGATTTCATCTTATACTAAAAATAAAGATAAAAAAAAGCTAATAACAACCTTTCTAACTAATGGTGCCTATTATATGATTCGCCAATGGATCCTTGAAGATATTCCCATGAGCCCAAAAGAAATGGGAGAATTAGTATATTTTATCACAACCCAAGGTTGAAAGCAGTTGGGAATATATCAAATAATAAAGTAAATGTCAGTTTTATCTCATAGTATAAAAGATTTCTATAATTACTAATAGAAATCTTTTTTCATATCACCCTAAAACATATAAAGCTTAATAATTCATTAATTTAATAAATAGACGGCATTTACTGCCGTCTATTTGATTGATTTAAATTTAATCATCAAATATAGCCTCATCATCTCCACCATATTCACCAAGATTACTAGTTGTAATAATATCTTTGACTTCAAAGCAAACGATATCTATTTCTGGAGATACATATGATTCCTTTTTCAATATTTCCACCTCTCTTTCAATTTTATTTATCGATCAATAAAATAATTTTTCTTAACTTATTCCATTATCACCATTAGCTACCTGCTGATATGTCTTATCAATTACATCACTATAAACATAGTGATACTGACCTTTTGAATCCTTAACTACAACATAACCTCTTACATAAACAGCACGATCTACTGTTGTACCAACATTAAGATACCAAATAGTACTTCCTGCTGATGATTTAGAGCTAAATGCTCTTTTATACACTTTTGCTTTTAAATCCGTAGTAGCACCATTAGTATTACTATCCGCAAATTTCAAATTCTCATCTGCCACACCATTACCTAATACACTAGTACTAGTACCATATAGCACACCTGTTTCTACAACAGTATAGCCTGATGGAACCGAACGTGTAATTTCATACGCAATTTTGCTACCTGAAGTATGAACATCTGTTACTGCAACTTGTGGTAATTTTTCTACTGTCTCAGATTCATCTACATAAACCGCATAAACTGACATATTACCAGTTAAGCGAAATGCATAATTTTCATTACTGCTTAATACACTACCATTAGGAGTATTAAGCGCCCAATGAGAAAATTTTCTACCACTTACTGATTTAGCTTTAACTATGACTGCTGTTCCCTCTTCATATGTTGTTGTTTGGGTATTATCTAATTCATTATCGATATAAACATTTAAATTATAGTTAACAGTTTCTTTTTGGGCACCACAATGCTTACATTTACCATTTTCATAAACATGAGCTAATGTTATTGCATCATCACATACTTGGCAATGACGTGTATGAAATTCATTTTCATTATCAGTATATATATAATTATGACTACATTTTTTTACACTTATTGTTGCTGGTCCAGATAAACTTCCACTATCTAATCCTTCTGTAATCAATTTATTGTCACTATCATAATATGCATTACCTGAAGCTAACATATCTTTTACTGATCCAGAGGTATTAAATACAATATGTTCACTAGCAGTAATGATTGTATCACTAATAGTAACTTTACCAGCGGATCTATTTACACCATGAGCGGTTCCAGTAATTGTACAATCATTAATCATACAATTTTCAACCGTAGATAATACCGCAAAACTATTATTGTTTCCACCATCAATTGTACATCCATTTAATTCTACATTCCCTGTAGTCGCCTGGATACATACTGTATAACTGTTATCATTATTGATTTCACTATCATCAATTGTAACATCAACATTTGAACCTAATATACACACACCGCGTAATTTACTATTTGTAACCGTTATCACAGTATTTGAAGAATTATTATAGTCAATAACACCATAATCTATACTACTACCAATAATACTACTATTAGTAATTGTAATTTTGTTATCTGTACCCGCTAAGCCAACACCATTACCACTATTAATATTACTACTAATTTCACTATCAATGATTTGTATATCATTGTTACTTCCATTTACATTTATAACATCAAAACCACGCGCAGCAGTACCACTACTTCCGTTAATAATAACCTCACTATTATCACTTACATTTAAATTTTTAGTAAAAGTACTATTAACTATTTCTATCGCACTGTCATTTATCTTTGCTGAAATTCCTGGGCTAGTAAATGTACTGTCAGTAATTTTAGCAACACTACTACTTTCTAAATTTATATCACATGCATTTCCAGCGATTCTACTATTATTAATTGTAATATTACTACTATTTTCTGCTTTTACACCATTACAGTTACCAGCAGCTGTGATCGAACAATTATTAGCTACAACCTTACTATTACTTCCACTTGCATATATTCCTGCTCCACTTGCGCTATTAATAACAATTTGCGTATCATTAAGTTCAATTTGTCCATTATCTACATACACTCCAATGCAATTAGAACTTCCACTAACTTGGATTGTACTGTTGTCATAAATTGAAACATTTCCATTATTAGTTACAAATATACCATTAGTATTTTCTCCAAATCCTGCAACTGTTCCTCCTACAAGTTTTAAACTACCTCCATCAACATGAATCAAACCAGTATTAACCGTTTGACCATAGCCAGTAATTGTTGCATTATTATTCATCTTTAATGTAATATCACTGTCTTTAGTAACTTCTAATTTATTTGAATAAGACAATCTTACACTTTCTAATAAAGTGACTGTAGCTGTTTTACCTTGAGCAGACTTCCAGGCAGCAAGCAATGCCTCATCAGACGATGCATAACTTTCATTTGATCCATAACTATAAATAATTGTTTCATCTCCAATAGTAACACTAGCTGCTGGTGCTGTTTCATTCTCTGTTAATGAGTCACCCGTTTCATTTTCAATTGCAAAAATCATTGTTGAAGACAGGGAAAACATCATACACAATGAAACAAATGCTGCTAAAAGAGATTTTCTTATTATTTGTTTTTTTAACATTTTCATCAATTCCTCCATTTATAAATATTAGAATAAAATTGCAATTCTTTTTGACATGATTAATTAATCTGTATTTATTTTAATAAAAAAATATTTTAATTTGTATAGCTTTTGCGCAAGACGCAACTTTTTTGTTTCAAATACATCATTTTTTTAATTTAAATAAAATAATACAAATAATTTATCTTTTATTAAAATATTTCGATAAAATTTAACGTATTTATCTATTTTTTGATACCTGTTAAGTTTAAAATAAATACAGCAAAACTTAACATAAATAATATTTGCTTTTATTAAATAAATTATTTAAACTATTACTATAAATTAACCTTGAGGAGGTAATCTATGAAAATTGCAATTATTGATGATCAAGAAACAGATCAAAATATTTTAGTAAAAAAATTGGATAATTATTTTGCTGATAAAAAAATTGCTTACTCCATTTTTACATATAAAAATGCTGAAACATTCTTAAAAGAATTCGTGCCTGATTTTTATGATATTATTTTTATGGATGTTTTTTTAGATAAAATAAACGGTATGGAAGCCGCAAAACAAATATATCAACAAGATAAAAAATGCAAACTCATTTTTCTTACAATATCAAATGAATTTGCGCTTGAAAGTTACTCTGTTCATGCGACTTACTATTTAGTTAAACCTATAGACGATCGATCATTTTTACAGGCAATGGAATTTTGTCAAATATTTCCTAAATACGATGTCCCTTATATCAAAGTAAAGACTTCTCGAATTGAAGTCAAAATAAATACCGGTGATATCTTATATATTGATATTGCTAATCGAACTACAAGAATTCATTTAATTAATGAGACTATTAAAGTAAGTGGTTCTTTTAAAGAAATTACCAAACCATTATTAAATGATTCCCGCTTTATTAACTGTATTAGAGGTATTGTCGTTAATATGGAACACATCAATAGAACTGCCGATTCCTATTTTATTCTTGATAATAGCGAAAATATTCCTATTAGTATTAGAAATAGAAAAAATATCGAAAAAACATTTCGACACTATATTTTTGAAGGAATGGTAAATAAATGAAAAAAATTATTATATCTATCATATGTATGATTTTACTGATTTCTAATAATATAGTTTATGCTCTAAGCAATGAAACAGAACCTGAAAATACTAAACCGATCGTCACCAAAATTACAAATTATGATATTCTTACTACTGGCACTATCGTAGCATTAAACGATCATGATGCTTTTAATAAGTTTGTTGAAAATAAAAAAATGATCTATATCGCTGGTTATAACGATGATGATACAGCTGATGCCCGTGTAGTAATAGATAATATCGATATTAGCAATGTTAATTTAAACATAGCTGGAACATATCCGGTTTACCTTAATTTAAAACTGGATGATGTCTGTGCTGATGAATGTATACTTGATGAAGATATTAAAACGATTACTTTTTCTGTTTGTGTAAGTGATCCAAATAATTTTGATATTTTCATTACAAGTGATAATGCTTCAAATATTACTTTTTCCTGGTTAAAACGAGAACAAAATGAAACTACTGTCTTTTATATTGAAAGTGCTGTAAAACTAACATATCAAGATCTGCAAAATAAATCATGGCAAATATTAGATGATACTATCGTTAGCAATTTTTTTAGATTAAGTCAAAGCAGGCTGACACTAAATAAATATTATTATTTTTATTTTCAAAATGATCAAAATGTTTCTAATATTATTCAATACTATAAAGATCATGATAAACCAGTCTATGAGAATATCGGTGGTGATCGTGATGCTGGTGACAGTCAAAACCCGCCATTACCTGAAATAGAGCAACCAGCTCCAGTTCCTGAAGAAAGTGAAAACAATACTGCTTCAGCAGATCAAAACCATCAATTAGCTAAGAACGAATATTTTGGAGATGATCAAGATATCTTATCAGGATATCGTATCTCACTAATGCAGGAAAATAGTTATCATAGTCTCAAATTTTCAAAACATGGCATCACTATTTCGATTCCTAGTTCAACGATTGCTGATCTCAAGCTTCAAGATTCTGATCTATTAGAAATTGATATTTCCAAAGTTGACGATTATAGTTTTAGTTTTAAAATAAAAATAAATGATCAAAAAATAGATAAACTCGATGATATGAAAGTAATGTTTCCTTGTACTTTAGAAGACAATGTTACTGAAGTTAAAATTACTAATAATGACAGTAATTATAACGGTACATATGATTCTAAATTAAAAGTAGCAACTTTTAAAACCGATTATCCTGGTTTATATCAAATAACACATTTTCAAGAGAAGACAGCACCTAATTATTTACCTTATATTTTATTTCTAATTATAATAATTGGATCTATTATTATAAAAAAAGGATTTAAAAATGTTAAACAAATATCTTAAAATACTATCAATTATAATAGTTTCTTCTCTTCTATTTATTACTTTATTTCATTTTGATAATAAATATAGCCAAAAATCTTTACAAGCTTCTAATGGATTACTAATTCTTTCAAAAGATAACTTTAAAGAAGATACAGCTTATTTTCTTAGCCGCGGCTGGTCTTTTTACCCTGATGTACTATTAAGTCCAAAAGATTTCCAGGATGGAGATCCTGATCTCTACATGAAAGATGTAACAATTGGCGAAAGTACTGTTTTCGATCCTTACGGGAAAGGTACTTATGTTTTAAGAATCAAACTTCCTAAAGAAGACACTTATGCCCTTGATATTCCAGAAATTTTTTCGGCTTATACTATCTATATCAACGATGAAAAAATGCTTTCGATCGGTAATCCTGATCCTAATAATTATGAAGCTAAAACAGCCAACAGATTGATTACTTTTAAACAATCAGGAACGATCACGATCATCATCAATGTTAGTAATTATTCCCACTTTTATAGTGGAATGGTATACCCGCCCGCTTTTGGAAATCCTACTAGTTTAAACTACGTCCGTGCTATTCATTTAGGGATAAATTTAATTAATATAACGATCATCTTGATTACAGCTGCTCTTTCATTATATTTTTGTATTGTTCGTAAACAGACTAATACTTTTATCTTTTTTCTTTTATCGTTAACTTCATTAGGTTTTATTTCATATCCAATCATTCATACCATGTTTGTTACATCTATTTTCCCCTGGTATTTTTTTGAAGTAATATCTGGTTATTTAGCGATGTTATTGATTGTTGTCTTACATAATCGTCTTTGTTATATAAATAAAAAAACTGGTTTGATTTCGATGATATCAACAGGTTTATTTTGTTTATTGATTGTTTTTTATTGTTTAAATTCCAAAAATCTTGATCTTAGTATTATTGCATTATTTTCTAATTTAATTTTTTTATTTAAAATCTTATTAGCTGCTTACCTTTTAATTACAAGTTATTTTGCTGTTAAAAACGATCATTCACAAGCTAATCTATTATTTTACAGCGATATATTTTTTGCCTGTGCCTGTATATGGGATCGAATTTTTATAAACTATGAACCTATTTATGGTATTCGTTTTATTGAGGGTGGTATTTTAGTAATAATATATTCAATTGCTGTTTTGCTTTGGAAAAATATTATTAAAACTTATACTCTTAATCTAACCTTTATTGAAGAATATCGTCAAATAACTAAACAATTAGATATCCAGCAGGCTTATACCCTCAAGATAAAAGAGGTAATTGATGAAAAAAGACGTTTGATTCATGATTTTAAACAACATCTTAGAGTAATCGATAATATGGCTAAACAAACTAATCAAAAAAATATCATCGAATATATTAGTAATACTAATGAATTTATTGATAGCTCTAATAATAATTTTAATATTATTTTTACTAATAATGTTGCTGTTGATGCCCTTTTGCAATATTATGTGGAACTGTGTCGAAAACAAAATATTAAACTAAGTCTTAATTTATCGCTACCTGAAACTAGTCCATTAAATGATGTGGAATGGTGTATCATTTTAGGTAATTTATTAGAAAACAGCATTACAGCTTGTCTTCATCAAAATGATACGCATAAATTTATCCAAATCAACAGTAAAGAAACTGAATATACATTTTATCTAGTTTTTAAAAACAGTTATAATGGCAAGATTAGAAAAAGTGGTAGTAGATATCTTTCATTAAAAGAAGATCCTGAGCAGCATGGTATTGGTTTGGAATCAATAAAAAGTATTGTTTATAAATATCAAGGAACTGTTGATATTTATACTGATAATAAATTATTTAATGTTGGTATAACAATTCCCATAACTTCTAAATCATCAAAATAAGGAAGAATTAATTTATTGAAATTTTCAATAAAACAATTCTTCCTTTTTACTTCGCTTGATCCTAAAAATCAAATGTATTTGGATCATGACTTGTACGTTGATTTTTATTTAGATGATTTAAAATTTTCATATCTTCTTCATCGATAGAAAAAGAAAAAATATCGATATTTGACTGCATTCGTTCTTTATTTTTTGATTTAGGAATAGGAATGATATTTTGCTGTACATTCCATCGTAAAAGAAGCTTAGCAACACTACAGTTATATTTATCAGCAATTTTTTGCAATTTTGGATCTTCTAAATTTCCTCTTAATAATGGTCCCCAAGCCATAACTTGAATGTTATTTTTTCTACAATAAGCTAATAATTCTTGATTATGGAGAAAAGGTGTATGTTCGATCTGATTTATCATTGGTGAAATACGACAATTTGCTAAAAGAAATTCTAATTGTGAAATTTCAAAATTACATACCCCAATACTTCTAACTTTTCCTTTTTCATATAATTCTTCTAACGCTTGCCACGTCGATAAAATACGTTCTTTATTTTGACCCGGCCAATGAATTAAAAACGCATCTAAATAATCAGTCTGTAAATCATTTAAAGTTTGATCAAAACTTTTTATCGTTTGTTCATACCACTGATTTTCATTATCTACTTTACTAATAAGAAATAATTCTTCACGATTAATTGACACTGCTTGTAATGCAGTTCCAAGACTTTTTTCATTTTTGTACATTTGTGCTGTATCAAATAAACGATATCCACAATCTATAGCATCTTTAACGATCTCTTTCATCTGCTCTTCACAGTCAATCTTAAATACGCCCATACCAACAAAAGGAATGTTTACACCATTAGATAATATAATATTTTCAATCATTTTTAACCTCCTAATTATTTCATCTCATTAAAAAAGAAGCCAGGGGAGGCTTCTAAATGATGGATGAGATTTATGGGAGAGGGAATCATCCATCATTTTGGGTTGTAAAACATATATGAGGGGATTAATATATTTTACATATTATTATGGTTGTCTTTCGACACTATTATCCTATCACCGTTGTATGAATTAAATGTGAACTAATTAAAATTTATTCTTTGATCCAGCCATGAACTTTACAAGCATTATAGATTCCATCATTAATATTGCTGTTTGTAATATAATCTGCTTTTGATTTTAACGCGTCACAAGCATTACCCATTGCAATCTTATAAAAACGTTCATCAAACATTACTAAATCATTATAATCGTCCCCAAAAACAACCACATCATCTAAACAGCCACCCATTAAATCAACCATTTCAATGATTCCTTTTTTCTTATCATCGGGCTGAAACATTAAATATTCTTTTTCAAACCGTAACGATCCTAAAGTATTTTTTAAAGTTAATTTAGCTTCTTCATCACTAGGTATAGAAATATAGATCTTATAAATATTTTCTAACTTTGCATAATCTATTTTATCATTAATTAAATAACGAGTCGGTTCTTTACGAAATCCAGCCTGTTTAAAAAATAACATATTTTTACTAACAACATCTTTACTATCATATGGAGCCACTAAAATACCATATCCTAAGTTTTCAGCCTCATTAATAACTGCTAAAGCTTTAGCATGATCAAGCGGGGCATTTCTAATCAATTCATGATTGATCACAATTCCATTTCCCCCATTACAAACCATATTTCTTAATCCGGCTTCTTTCAAAAAATCTTTTGCTTTATAATATGCTCTACCTGTTGCAATAGCAACAAAATGTCCATTTTTTCTTAATTTATCTAAAGCTTCTCTAGCACTTGGAACAATTTTACCGGTTCTATTATCAGTAAGTGTTCCATCAATATCAAAAAATATATATTTTTTCATTATTCATCGCCTGCCTCTCTCCATAATCCATAAACAGTCCCACCACAAATCATTCCTGCCAATAAGGCAATAAGAAACCTTAAGGGATGTGCTATTAATGGTAAAACAAAAATACCACCGCAAGGAACCATAACTCCACAGTTATATACCATTGATAATCCCCCAGCAATTACTGAAGCAATAATACATGTAATGGTAACTAATTGCGGTTCTTTTTGAATAAAAGGGTGAATCCCTTTAGAAACAAATGCAAACCCCATTAAAAAATTTTCTCGTCCTAATTTCTTTTCCGCAATAGAAAACTTACTTTCAAACAAAGTAGTTGCAAATGCTATTGCTAAAGCTGGAGCCATTCCGGCAGCCATAATTGCTGCCATAACATCATAATTTCCTTCCAATATTTGACTAATTTCCAAGATATAACCTATTTTATTAACAGGTCCACCTATTGCCATCATTGCCCCTACAGCCATGCCTAAAATTAATTTAAAGCCTAAATTCATATCACTAATAAAGTTACTGATCGTATGATTAAATATTCCTATATAAGGACTAATTAAATATGTAATCATTCCAGCAAAAACAATTGAAAATAGTGGGTAAATAACTGCTGATTTTACTTCATCAAATTTATCAGAAATTCTTTTACATGATTTTTGTAAAAGTATTACTGCATAACCACCTATAAAACCAGCAATGATTCCTCCTAATAACCCTGGATTATTTACATCATTTAAATAAATAACATTTAACTGCGTCGCGACACCACAGCTAAACCCCGTTGCAAACCCAGCCTGCTTCGCTATCGTTTGACCAATGAATCCAGCTAAAAGAGCAGCGATCATCCCTTGAATCGCATTACCAAACACATAACTATTAGCTATCCAGACATTATCTACCAAAGAAGATATCCCAAACAAATTATAGGATACAGCTAATGTTGCAATCGATATCAAAGCACCTGATCCCATTAACACCGGTAAGATCTTATCAATTCCCCTGCTTAATTGCTGATACATTCGTTTTAAAATGATTCGATATGCCTTTACTGGTTTCTTTACTTCATTCTGATAATGAAAAATATCTATTTCTTCATTTACAGCCTGATACAATAAAGTTTTGGCTTCATCGATATTTTTAACATCTTTTATCATCATTACTGGTTTACCATCAAATCTTGACATTTCTACTTGTCCAGCACCAACAATAATAACACATCGTATTTTTTCTAACGCTTCTTTAGTTAAAGCATCTTTAGCTTCTATATCATTACTTTCTATTTTAAAAGAAATATTCATTTCTTCAGCTTTGATTTTTAAATTCTCAACTGCCTTAATATTTACTGCATCAGTATTAACGATCAAAAGATCATAACTTTCAAATTCTTTAATTAAAGTTATAATTTTTTCAGGATCTTGTGCATTAATTAATTGTTCTTCAAATTTGCGTTCTTTCACCATTTTTGATAAAAGCGTTAATATTTTAGTTAAAATATCAACATCATTTTTAGGTACTGTTATCATAAAAAATAATTTTTCTGGCAAACTTTCTAAAACATTATCTTTAACAACTACTACTGATAACCTTGGTTCTTTGTCCACTGGTACATAAAAAACTAAAGTTTCTTCACCCATTTTCGTAGCCGTTTCAACAATTCCTTGTTTATAAATCTCTTGGTCACTGATCTCCATCAAATTAAGTAAATGATCAATGACCTCATCCTTATTGATACGACCAGCAAGTATATCTATTTCTTTCATAACCAATAAATCTGTTATTTTCATTAATATTCACCCTCATACGTTAAACATCATTTAATAAAACATATATATTTTATCGTCTTTAGTATATACTCACAATTGTTTTTCGTCAAATTAGGATGATAAAATTTTAGCATATTAATTATTTATTTGTATTTAACTAAAATATTATTAAGATAAATTATGTCATCAAACATATAAACAAGATCAGTCATTGATCTTAAAATTATTTTTTTTCAACTTATCAAATATCATTACAAAAGTAATTGCTAAAACACCAGCTATGATCTTACTTGTCATATATATCAAAACTCCATGATTATCAACAACACTTGAAATAAATCCTAATTGTCCCCCAAATACATAAGCACCACTAACACTAAATGCTGCATTTATCACTTTTCCTTTATGATCCATTTGGCTAAATAGTGGAATCATCGCAATACTTGTTCCAAAACTTAATAATAATCCTATCACACTAGTACTATTGATTCCTAATTTTTGACCAATCATAAAAATAATTCTTGAAAATTTTTTAATAAGTATATCACTTAAAATCATTGATCCACAAACTACTATACACATTCTTAGCACAATTATCATTGCTTCACTAATTAATGCAGTGCTAGTAAAAGAAAATGAATCAAAAAATAATTGTAAAATAACTAAAGCAAATAAAATCATACTCACAATTCTTATTACGTATCCAAATAAGGTCAACACAAAAATTGTTTTTTTATAAGAAAAATATAATCCGGCAATCAATAATAAACACAAAATTAAAATTGGTAAAAGATTAATCAATAAATGGGGTATTTGTAAATATAATGCAAAGATAACTAAAACTAAAGGTAAACTTAAGATTCCATATACTAATCCTTTAATAAAAGGCTGCAGATCATCTTTTTTTAAAGAAGCTAAAAAAATAGGTAATTGAAAACTAATTGTTTGACCTAATGTAGATGTTAAAATCACTCCAGAAAAAATCAAAAAAGCTTTATTATCTAACCCTGATATAATAGAAAATCCCCCCATATCTGGAGCTAAAATACTGCCAATAATAATACTTGGATCAAGTAAAGAATTACTGCTCATCGCTGTAATAACATCAACATTTTTTTGAATCAAAGCTATCGCAATGCAATAAAAACCAATCATGCTCATAGCAATGCTTCCCATTGAATTTATTCCTTTATCAAAAGCTTCAACTAAACCTAGTCGATTATTTAAAATTTTATCTAATAATCCAATCAAACATAAAATCAACATAATAAAAATAAAAAAATTCATATATTTTCCCTCTACATATTTCGTTAATATAATCTTGACATTTAAAAATATATCCTATTTCTTATAAAAAAACAATTACTCTTAATTTATTTTTAATACTTAAAGAGCTGTAACTTAATACAGCCCCTTAAATTAATCCTCAATTTTTTTAACATTAACCATAATAACTAATGTTCCTAACATTACTAGCATGCTTAATATCTGAATTATACTTGCACTATCTCCAGTAGCGACACTTGCTGTTGTATCACCGGCTTTGACTGAATTGCTTGTTTCCAATCCCGCCATTGCTTTCGTTAACACTTCTTTAGCATTATCGACCTCTTCTTGAGTCGCATTTGCATCTGTTAATGTTGCTTTAGCTTTTTCCAAAGCATCTTGCATTACATTCCATGTCTTAGCACTGTAATTTGCAGCATTTAATCCATTTGCTTTATTAATTAAGTCTTGTAATAGATCCTTATTTGGAATCAATCTCATATCTAAGTATGCTCTTATTAATGCTTCATATGCACTATCGACTTCTGCTTGGGTTGCATCTGGATCATCTAATACTGCTTTTGCATTTGTCATTGGTTCTGTTATTCCAGCGACACTTGCTTCTGTATATAGACTTTTATCTAAGCCATTTACCATGTCATATGCTTCTTGTAATCTTGTCTTATCAGCTCTTAAGACTAAGTTTCCAATAGCATTAGTTAAGTTATTTAACGCTTCTGTTACATCACTTTCTAATGCATTTTCATCATTCATGACTTCAGTTGCTGCTTCGATTGCTTCTTGCAATGCTGTCCATGAATCAGTTGTATAATTTTCTTCTTCATGACCATTTGCTTCTTCTAGTAAGGCTTCTAAGGCACTCTTATCACCTTTTACAAAGTCTAGCATATGAATTGCATTAGCTAGACGATAGAATGATGTATCGATCGTTATTTGATCAGCATAATTATCAGCTAAAATACCTTCAGCTTCAGCCAATGCTGCTTCAAATTCATTAACGACTGCTGGTACAACATTATCTAATGCGCCTTGAGTTTTTAAAGTATTAGCAGTATCAACAGCTATTTGTAATGCTGTTTTGTCTTCTATATTAATAGACTCAAGTGCTTCTATTGCCTCGTTTAAAGCAGTTAAAACATTATCTATTTCTTGTTGAGTTGTTGCGCTATCTAATATTTCAATAGCTTTTGTAAGTATAATAATAAATGTATCTTTTTCTATTCCATCTTGATATTTTTCTAAATCAATAGCTTTTGCAAAAGCAACTTGCTGCTGTAATGCTTCTTTATCTAACAAGTCTTTCATTTTCCCTATAATAATTAATTCATTAACTTTTACAGGCGTTCTTTTCCCCGAACTTTCTAATTGAACATTGGTAATTTCTAATTTAATATAACGGGCAAAAGTATTTTCTAATTTATAAGTATCTTCAATATCATTTGGTAAGCTATCCGTATCTTTATTACCTATTTCAAACCATTCTTCACCATCAACACTGCCATAAACAGTATAATGATGCCACACATTGCTGCCAAAATTAATTTCTATCTCACTGATTTGATATTCTTCTTTTAAATCAACGATTGCCCATGCTGGAGTAATCTTATCTTCATATGGCGCACCTGTCAAACTCAAACGTCCCGCATCCCAAGCACTAGATAAATTACCATCAACTAAATTTGCTGATTTGCCACTTGGATCATTATGCGCAGTCACTGGTTTATTCAATGATAGATTGAAGATTCCGCTTAAATTTAAATCAGTTACGGCATCATATAAATTCCAATATACTGTATTTATTTCATCAGGGGCAGCTTCATTATCAACTGCTTTTTTAGCTGAATTCAAAATATTATTAAAATCTGTAATCTTACTTTCTTCATTACCACTAGTATTTATACTTTCACAAAATTCAATAAGATTTTCTAACTGATTTAAAGTTGGTAATACTCTTTCACCATAAGCTCTTATTTCACCAATACTTAATTGAGCAATATTATTTATACCAACAAGCTTGATATAACGAACACTTCCTTGGACAGCAAATTTTGTTTCATCACTTATTCCGTCACCAATTTTTAACCAATCAACATTATCTTCACTAACCCATATTTCATAGTCATAAGTATCATTTACAATAACATCGATCTCACTTAGCTGGAATACGCCAATTAAATCAACAATAACTTGTGGAGCTTTTTCATCTTTTGCTTTAAAAGAATATATTGTCGTTGCATCACCATCATTAACAGCATTTACATCAGCTTTTAAATCATTGCTGTCTTTAACGATTCCCGTAAGAGCAAGATTTCCAATATTGGCATCAACATCGCCACTAATAGCACAATTTTCTAGTACTTTTTCTAATACTTCATAAATTTCTTCTGGTGAATCTTTAGCATCTCTTGTATATTCCTGATCAGCCATATTCCATTTCCAATATAGATCAAAGTATCCATTTTTATTAATATTATTTAATGGGGTTCCATTTTCCATATTTGCTTCGACCCGATTTAAATAATCACTCCAGATATTAGTATAAAGATCCTTAAAAATCCCTTCGTAATTACGCCAGCCATAATCTTTTAAACTACGATGTCCAGCTCTTGATCCCCAAGATGTAATTAATGCTTTAGCATTCATTGTAAATGAATCCCTTGCAAAATCATCATAATTTGCAGCAATATCTTGAGCTTTGCCGATCCATTCACCACCTAGCTGTTCTTGTTGCGTAGCTTCTACTTCATTTAAAATTTCAAAAGCCCTTAAAAATTCTTCTTTGTATTTTTTAAATGCTTCTAAATCATTTGCATTTTTAGCTGCTAAAACATCATTATATTTTAATACAGCATAATTACTTACTTGTTGACGCATTATTTCACTTAAATCATATAAATAACATTCACTGTCTTTAAATTTATCGAAGTCTCTAATAAGCAGTCTTAAAGCGCTCTCTAATTGATCAGCACCATACGGGATATTTTGTTCCTTATAATCTTGCGGTGCTTTAGATTTCATTCCAAACAATTCATTAGTATATCTTACACCATGATCATAATTAGCATCTTTCATGATCTGCCAGGCCATTTGCGCATTTTGTGAAGTCCCACCGTATCTTCTTTCTATATATCGATTAAGCCAATCATCTAAATCAAAATCATCATCAGCCCACGCTAAATCAAAAATCAAATCATACATTACAGGATTATCATATTGTGCTTCTGAAATAATACCTAATCCTACCATGTGTGAAGAAGTTTTTTGAGCTTCCATGATATCATCTACCATAACCTGCATCTGTCCATGCATCGATGGATTACCACCAAAGTTTGCAAGTAATCCCCAAGCCCAGCTAGTACCATTAAACTCTTTAGCGTCTAATTTAGTACTACCATAACTTGTCTGGTCATACTTAGTCCAGTCTGAAATTGGATATTTAATTAAATCAACGATCAATACGTGATCTTCACGATTATCACCCATTCCTTTTAATAGATCATTAGTTGGATTACTTTGCCATCCCTGGACTACCCATACAGCATCTTGATCATAATCAAGCATCGATTCAAGTACTTCGGCTGCAATAGTTGCATCACTTAACCCAGCAGGACGGATCCCACCTTCATGAAATGGATCGACTGCATAATAATCACTAGTGGCACCATAAACAAATTCCTGGGCTTGATAAAATAACTGTGCATATAGATCATATTCTTTAGAATCTGTCGCAATCATATCAGGACGACTAAAGCCATTCCAATTCCCCTGTTTAATTACAGTTACATCAGGCTGATATTCATCAAAATTAGTCGGTACCATTCCCGCATACCCTTGAAGAATCGTTTGCATTCCCAATGATCTTTTCCAGCGTTGTGAAGATCTAGCTAATTCTAAGCGATCTTTTACATAACCATCAGGAACTGGTCCACCAAATGATTCCATATTGTCCATAAACTGCCATGCATAATAAGCGGGTCCACTCAACCAGTCTTTAGCATCATCAAAAGAATAACCAAAATTCATTAAAAATTTAATCCAGGTTGCTTCTTGACCAGCAAGATCAAGTACTACATTGACTCCATTTAATGCTAGCCAATCATTCTCTCTTTGCCACTGTTCTTCACCAAAGAAGGCAAATGTATAACTCAATGTACAATAATTATATGCATAGCGTACTTGATATGGCGTTTCTTTTTTGATGATTTCATTTACTTTAACTAATTCATCTGGCATATTTACCTGCATTGTCTGTTCTGAAATATGCACATTTAAATAATTCTTAAAATAATAATTTAATCCCGTAGTAAGCGATAATCCTTCATTACCTTTAATATGAATTTTATCATTCTGATCACTAATTTCATACCAGTCATTTTCACTATTGTCATCTACAAGTTCAAAACTAAACCAGTTACGATATTCTTCACCGATCGTCCGATCAATAATTCCATAAACATTTTCAATTGTCTCTTCTTTAGTAATTGTGGCTGCGTACTCACTTTCATCATAAGAAGTTACATCAAGAATTTCTTCCAAAGTCCCCTCTTTTAAAACATCTTCATTTGTTTGCAATGCTGTACCATAAGCTTTAACTTCTGTTAAATAAGCTTTGTCATCACCTTGGGTATATTCAATATATACTCTTAAAATACGATATGACTGGGCCGTATCAAAAACAATTTCATCACCTTCGTTTGTCGCTAAAGAATCAACATGTTTTTGATATATACGATCATATGTAGAACCATCATTACTTCCATAAACTGCATACCAGCAGTTTTTACCTTCTAAAGTATATATTTTTAATTTAGTTAATTCGTATGTATCCATCAAATCAATATCTACATATGAAGGATAGAATGATCCTGACCAATAAGTAGTAAGATCACCATCAGTTACTTTATCACTTTGGGTCTTTGATAAATTGCTTCTTGTCGGTTTATGATAAGCAATATTATCAATATCCTCAAGATCTTTAACTAATACTAAAGCTTCTTTAGCTTTTAATAATTTTTCATAAGAAACATGATTTTCTAATGAAGTCCCTTCAACATATTCCTGTTGTACTTCATTTAATACTTGAGTTAAAACTGAAAAACTTTCTTCAGTATAATTACTGCTATCCAGCTCTTTACATTCATTAATCAAAGTTTCTAATTGTCCTCGATAATTTTGATAAGAACCAACGATCTTTGCCCCTAGTGTACCATCACCACTTTCTTTACTATGAAACATAATTGAGGTATCTAACTTATTTTCGGCACAAACAAATACCGTAATTTCATTTATACCATTTTTAGTTAATTCTTTTATCTTACTGCTGATATCAATATTCACTGCTTTTTGAAGATCTGGTTTTGTTTCATATTCATCACCTTGAACAATTGTAAAGTCACAAAGTAGATTTTCACCATCATGTTTGATTGATGTAGGTTTATTATTCCATGTAAGTGATGATTCACTCCAGTTAGTATCATCACTATAATAGAAATGATATGTCTGCGCTCCATTATTAAATCCCGGATTCTTAAACATATTAAAGCTTAATTTAAATGTATCAAAATCACTTTCACTTATTTCTTCTAATGTAGGTAGTGCAAATTTCATTACTCCAATGATTTCATTTCCATTTGGATAATATTTAGAATTTATAACTTTATAATCTTTTCCCACATACTGAGATCCATGTGCCTGGGTAATATTTTCATAGTTATATACACTAGTCCCTTTATCACTTCTTATATAACCATCTTCTAAGACCGGATATTCAGCTATTAGAGCCTCTTTAGCAGCAAGCAATGCAGCATAAGCATTATCTATTTCTACTGTTGTCCCACTTTCAAGTACTGCTTTAGCATCATCTAAACTAGCTGTTAATAAATCATAACTTGTTTTAGTATAATTTTTCTTTTCTATCGACATACATTGATTGATCAACTGTTCTAGCCTATTTTTACTATAGTTACTATTCGAAGCAACAAGTTTTGCTCCTAAACTGCCATCACCGCTTTCTTTACTGTGAATCATTAATGAAGTATCTGCTTTTAACTCGCCTTCAACATAGATAGTTATTGCTGTAATGCCTTTTTCTATCAATTCCTTAATTTTTTCTGTTATATCAATTCGAATTCTTTTTTCATCATCACTTTTGCTTTCATATTCAAAACCTTGAGGAATTGTAAAGTCAAATAAAATTTCACCAGTTCCAATACCTGCTGGTTTATTATTCCAGGTAAGTGTAGTTTCACTCCAATTTACATCATCAGTATAATAGAAATGATATGTTTGTCCTGATTTATTGAAATCAGGATTCTTAAAAATATTAAACTCAAAACCATATGTATCAAGTTTGTTTTCATTGATTTCTTCAATAGATGGCAGCTCTAATTTCATTACACTAATGATCTTAGAACCATTTGGATAATATTTGGTATTTATTACTTTATAATTCTTACCAACATACTGAGATCCATGAGCTTGAGTAATATTTTCATAATTATAATTATTGTTAGCATTATTACCACTTCTGATATATGCATCTGCATTTACAGGATATATTATTTCACCATCAGATACTGCTTTTGTATTATTTATTCCTGTAACAAAAGTAGAAATTATAATTGCTATAACAAGAAATCCCTTTAATATCCTTTTCATTTTTATATCCTCCTTTGCTAATATTTAATTTCTTATTATATTTATATTATATTATTTTTTTATTAGTAAATTAATACAATAATTAGCAAAATAATATAAAAATACATTAAATATATGTTATATTTAGTAATATACTTTCATTTAAATAATAAAGGTAAAGATTATTTTCTCTACCCTTTAATCACAACTTTATTCTTTGTGTCGCCCTACTATTACATTTTCATTATAATAGTCTTATTAAATAACTCTAATTCATATTTATTAGCGTAATTTCTTTTAAAATAGTTTTTCTATTCTTTGTGATATCAAAAAACTTAATAATCATAGATTTAATTTTTTTACCTTAATGAATAAAACAACATAATATTCTTTTATTTTCATAATTTTTTATTCTAATAAATAATTGATCATCTTATTTTGAATATCCTTATTAATATTGTAAATAGTATTATCAAAGTATACTTTTTACTGTTTTTATATCTACATCATTTTCATAGAAAGCCAAATAAAAAAGAGATTTTTAAATCTATTGGATATATCAATAGAATAAAAACCTCTTTAAAATCTTTTAACGACAAATAGCATCAAACTTTGATTCTAGTATTTATTAGCTGCTTATTAATTATTTAAAATAATCAGTGATACTGTCTTGATTACTAAAATAATTGATTTTCATTGCATCTTTGGCTCTTTTTAAAGTAGCATTTGCCTTTAAATTTGCCTTAATACAACCTTCTTCTAATACTTTCATAACATATGTTATATCCTGTTCCAGCTCTTTTCGACGCTGTCTAATCGGATTCAAATTTTCTTCTAAAACATTAAACAAGAATTTCTTTATTTTTACATCACCTAACCCACCTTGACGATAATGATTTTTCAATTCATCAAGATTCTTATATTCTGGTAAATATTTTTCAAAATATTCATCTTTACAAAAACAATCCAAATAAGTAAATACTGTATTTCCTTCAACTGTTCCTGGATCAGATATCTTCAAGTGATTTGGATCTGTATACATACTCATGACCTTTTTACGAACTTCTTCACTAGTATCTGATAAATAAATACAATTACCAATTGATTTTGACATTTTAGCTTTCCCATCAACTCCTGGTAATCTTTGACATACTTCATTTTCAGCTAACATAATATTAGGTTCAACTAAAACATCACCATAAATACGATTAAAACTATGAACAATTTCTCTAGTTTGTTCAATTAATGGCATTTGGTCTTCACCAACTGGTACACAAGTAGCATCAAATGCTGTAATATCAGCAGCTTGTGAAACTGGATAGTTTAAAAAACCTACAGGTATACTTGTTTCAAACCCCCGCTGTTTTATTTCTTCTTTTATCGTTGGATTTCGTTGTAATCTTGAAACTGTAACTAAATTCATATAATAAGCAGTAAATTCAAACAATGCTGGAACTTGTGACTGAATAAACATTGTCGCCTTTTTAGGATCCAAACCAACTGACATATAATCTAAAGCCACCTCTAAAATATTGCGACGTACTTTTTCAGGATCATCAGCATTATCTGTAAGTGCTTGAGAATCCGCAATCATAATATAAATTTCATCAAACTCACCAGAGTTTTGTAATTCTACTCTTCTTCTAAGTGACCCTACATAATGCCCTAAATGTAATCTACCAGTAGGACGATCACCTGTTAAAATAATATTTTTCATTTCTATACTCCTTTTCTAAATAAAAAAGGCTTTTATCCTCAAGGATAAAAAACCATTTTGCCACCTTGTAAGACACCATCATGTCTGTTTTTCTTAACGCGAAAATTACGGCGCCACTACTACCAAAGGGTTCATTTTGCTTCTAGCTAGGCCCATTCATTAACTACTCTATCTTGATTTTCACCAGCCATCAAGTCTCTTAAATAAATTTTAGTTAATTACTCTTCCTAGTTCAACGAATTTATTACTATTTAATATGATAAAACGGATAATTATTTAAGTCAATACCTATAATAAGTATAATCTCATTTTTTATCAAAATTCAAAACATGATTCAATATAAAAGGACTGCAAAAACAGTCCTAATCCTCTTTACCATCCCAGCAGTATGTACATAATTTGCATTTATCCAACCCAATTGCTTTAATCATGTCATCTAAACGATGATATCTAAGTGAAGTGAAATTAGAACGCTTTCTAATTTCTTCACACATATTTTTATATCTCTCTGTATCAGGATCTGCATATTCTTGCAGTACTTCATCACTGACATTATCACCCTCTAATTTTTGAATTACACGTCGCGTGATTAAATCCAATTCAGAACTAGAGCGTGAAAAATTCAAATATTTACACCCAAACATGATTGGTGGACAAGCAGGACGCACATGCACTTCCTTAGCTCCACTTTCATATAAAAATTCCGTTGTTTCTCCTAGCTGCGTTCCACGTACGATCGAATCATCAATTAAAAGCAGTTTCTTCCCTTTTATTAATTCTTTTACCGGAATCAATTTCATTTTTGCAATCATATTACGTTGTTCTTGACTTGTCGGCATGAACGAACGTGGCCAAGTTGGTGTGTATTTTATAAATGGTCTGGCATAGGGAATACCTGAGGCATTTGAATAACCAACCGCATGAGCAATTCCTGAATCTGGTACCCCAGCCACACTATCAGGTTGAATGTCATCACGACCTGCTAATAAGTTACCACAACGATTACGCATGCATTCAACATTTACACCTTCATATGTAGATGTAGGATAACCATAATATACCCATAAGAATGAACATATTTTCATTTTATCTCCAGGACCCTGTTTAACCTCTATTTTATTTGGTGTTATATAAACAATTTCTCCAGGTCCTAAATCACAATAATGATGATATCCCAAATTCAAAAAAGCACTACTTTCAAAAGTAACACAATATCCTGTCGCTTTTTCACCAATAATTACTGGTGTACGCCCTAACTTATCTCTAGCTGCGTAAATACCATCAGCTGTTAAAAGCAAAATGCTCATCGATCCTTTAATTACTTCTTGAGCATACTTGATTCCTTCAACAAGACTATCTTTACGACTAATCAATGCTGCTACTAATTCTGTTGGATTAATTTCTCCTGAACTCATTTCTAAAAAGTGAGTTGAACCGTTAGCAAAACACTCTTCTTTCAATTGTTCTAAATTGTTAATTCGTCCTACTGTCGTAATAGCAAACGAACCTACATGTGATTTAACTAATAAAGGCTGCGCTTCATTATCTGAAATACATCCAATTCCTAAATTTCCATTAAATTCTTCAATATCTTTTTCAAACTTAGTTCTAAATGGTGAGTTTTGAATATTATGGATTGCCCTTTTAAACCCATTTTTTCCATGTACAGTCATCCCAGCACGTCTAGTACCTAAATGAGAATGGTAATCAACGCCAAAAAACAAATCTAATACACAACTTTCTTTCGATGCTACACCAAAAAATCCACTCATTATTTATTCCTCCTAATTTTACATTCCTATTGTATATTATTTGGAACAAATTTCCTATATTTTATTAAATAATTTTTATTACACTTTATCAACAATTAATTTTAAACATATTTATAGCTAAAACAGATAATCAAAAAGATCTTAAATAATTCTATAAAGTGATTTTATAGGTTGAAGTATATATACGATTATATTTTATCTCTATGCAAATATACTTTTATTTATACTATCATCTACATAAGCTATCAAACATTTAACAACATCATTTAGCGTGTCCCTTTTTTCTAATATTCTTTTAGAGATACTATATTCTAAGTACTCTTGATCATTATAATATACTTTCATATTGGCAACTTCATCATTATTATTAATATTTTCAATTTCATCAAATTTTGCAGCCTCTAAATCATAAAAAATACGCGAAACCAAATCACGTTCAATTTCATGATTAGTCTCTTTTATTTTATCACCAATATGTTCATATTCCGTTCTAATTAAATATTGCCTTTTTTCTTTTAATAATGTAACTATAACATGATCTTGATCTTTATTTTTTATTAAAAAAGATATTAATTTCCGTCCTGTCATTCATACCCTCCTTTACATATCTCCAACCCTATCACTTTTAAAATAATATATGTACAATTATAATTATTATGCCTTTACTACTTTTTTAAACATAAAAAAGAAAACCGCCAAAATTGGCGGTCTAAATTAAGGAAAATTACTAATTTTCTTCTTTTTTCTTAAGATAAACAATCATACCTAATGATGTCATTAATCCTAAAGCACTAATCATACTTGCACTATCTCCTGTCTTGATACTTGCTGTTGTATCCCCTGATGCTACAGGAGTTGTTGCTGCATCTTTTACTACTAAATTATCTATACCTGCTTCTAGTCCTTTAATTGCTGTTTCTATTTCTTCTTGAGTTGCATTTTCATTTCCTAATGTTGCTTTAGCTTCTTCTAAAGCATTTTGCATTACATTCCATGATTTTGCACTATAATTTGCAGCATTTAATGTCTCAGCTTTATTAATTAAATCTTGTAGTAGATCTTTATTTGGAATCAATCTTAATGATAATTGTGCTCTTATTAATGCTTCATATGCATTATCGACTGC
>NZ_JMLH01000035.1 GCF_000686665.1 Thomasclavelia saccharogumia DSM 17460
CATTCGTAAATTAGTTAAAATTAAATATAACTAATTTAATTTGATAATATTTTATTCAAATTATTTTATGCCGAGAAAACTTATTTATAGTGGATATTCCTAAGTTATACTTTTTCATAAGCAAAATCTTCTTGATTTTGCTTGGTTTTAACGGTTCTTAGGAATTTGGCTCCACTGTAAATAAGGAAATTGGAATAAATTAATTTGATTGTTTGTGCCATTATATTTTGCTATTTTTTACTAATTAGCTCATATCTTTTACTTCTGTTATCCAATTTAATTTGCCAAAAATTTGTTAAAATAAAATGCTAATCAACAGCTCTGTTGTAGTTTCCTTAGCCGGAGCTGTAACAACATCTGCGATGTCCTCAACTTTTATAACAGCCTTGCTTCCATACTCTTTTTCCAGAGATTCATGGAACAGCTTGTTTTTCAACTCCCTTGCAGCGGTCAGTACCTTGGATGTTAAAAGTGCTAATGCCTTTGTTGCAGTCAGTATTATATTTAGCAACAACTCCGGTCTATTGCCCCATGCTTTGATAGAATTACGGATACGGTCTGTAATAAATTCTTTCTTTATCTGCCGTATCTTATCCTCCGGCACTTGGCTTACTAAGGCTCGGTCTACTTCGTGATTCCACTGCATACGCACCTCATTATCTTCCTTTATCTGTTCCGCTTTAGGATTATTCTTACCGATTTTCTTGGTGGCAAGGTATAATCCGTTTTTATCGAATACATGGAGCTTGTCTTTATCGTCCTCTATCAGAAGATTGATAAGGTCGGTATAGAAGCGTTTTGCCTCGTCCAGATAGTGCTCCTGCTTGAATCGCTTGTTCTTGGCGGTAAATAAGGTTCGCTCATAGACTTCGCCCTTTTTGATTATTTTACAGCCCTTACGGACATTACCACTATCATCCAGTATCTCTTTCTTAGTGCGTACATGCTTTTTCTGTTCGTTGTAGAACATATTACGTGTTGCAATCTTTTCTATGGGTTCCGGTAACAGCTCCCTTTCGGAAAAGATGAGATGGATATGATAGTTGGTCTTGCGTTTGTTATGGTGCAGGGCTGATACACACTCTATACCATATTTTTCCTTAAAGCGGTTGGTAAACATCTGTAACAGCCTGTTGGGGTCATAGAGGTCAGGGAAAGATTCCGGTAATGCTATAATCAGTTCCCTTGCCTCGATACAATTCCCCTCTGTACCGCTTTTAAGAAAATCCTGTTGATTAAATCGTGCAAGCTCCGTCCAGTAGTGGCGGTCTGTGGTTTCATAGACTGCATACAGATTTTCTTGCTTTGCGTGACTGGATATATAAGTAATCCTGCCACGGACATTGTGGAGCTTGCTCATCTGAATAAATGAATTTCGTTCGATAGTGCTTCCTCCTCTCATAAATGTTACTTAGGGAAAGAGGTGGAAGGATTATATAAGTGAGTGGACAGTTTAGGCTGTCCGTTTACGAACTCTATGCCGTATCCGGCACTACCTCAAATGCGACAGCATTTGTATAAGTCACGCTTGCGTGACTTTGCTCCCTGCAAGGGCGAAATACCCAGAGTACAAATCGAAGATTTGTGCGAAGGGTGTATTTCGCTCTCAATCGCCGAGGGCTTGCAAAAATATATTCCTTATGAAAGAAAACCACTCACTTATTCATAAAATTTCAACTCCTTTCCCGTAAGTTTTGGTTGATACCAGAGGAAGCACATGATATAATCTATTTGCGTGTAGGTATATCATGGCTTCGGTCTGATACATACCAAAGGGTGGTTTCGTAGGAAGCCACCCTTTTAAGTTACAGCAGTTTTTCGACTAACTGCTTTGACAGTATTCTTATCCCTTAAGTCCCTGCCTTCGTTGGCTTCCATGAACTGCTCCAGTATATCAGTTTTAATAAGAACCTTTCGTCCTACCTGAAGTACCGGGAGCTTCTTCCACTTTACCAAGTCTCGGAGTGTATTTCTTCCGATACCGGTATAGTCGGCTGCTTCCTCAATGGATAAGGCAATTTTCATTTCTGTCATTGAATCACCTCCCCGTGAATTGCATTATGCAATTTTTGAACTAATCCTACTATAAACCTTTTATATCATTCTGTCAAGCGTTACGAAATTTTAAAAATAATTATCAACTTGCATATTGCAATTATGAAAGATGTATGTTATAGTAGTACCATACCGAAAAAGGAGGCGTATCAGGATGAAAGATAAAGAATTACGCAAGCTAATCGGTAGCAGGGCAAAACAGCGAAGATTGGAATTAGGATTGAAACAGCCTTATGTAGCTGAAAAGATGGGAGTGACAGCTTCCACCATTCAGAGATATGAAGCCGGAACAATCGACAATACCAAGAAGCTGGTGCTGGATGGACTTTCAGAAGCACTTCATGTATCCGTGGAATGGCTCAAGGGAGAGGCAGAGGAATACGAAACAGACATTACGGATAAAAGGGAATTACAGATTCGTGATGCAATGAGCAGTATCCTAAACCGCTTACCCTTTGACCTTAATAATGAGGAAACTGACTTCTCGAAAGACCTACTGCTACTGATGTTACAGGAATATGAGTTGTTTATGGATTCGTTCCAGTTTGCCTGCAAGAACTTTAAGGGCAACACGGAGAATGCGGACATAGCAGCCACCATAGGATTTGAATCGAATAAGGAATACAACGAAATCATGTTTCTTAGGGAGATTACCCACACAGTCAATGCTTTTAATGACATGGCAGATGTGATAAGGCTCTATTCCAAGAAACCGGAGACAGCCACACAGAGGCTTGCAAATCTTTTATCGGAAGATTCCGAATCGGTATAGTTAGACAACCGGAGTTATGATATACTTACACGCAAGAAGCATTTCATCAGTTCCGATTGTCCAGTATCGAAAGGAGTAATAACGATTATGGCAAAAGGTTCTGTAAGAAAAAAAGGAAAGAAATGGTACTATCGCTTCTATGTGGAGGACGCCAGCGGAAATCTGGTACAAAAGGAATTTGCGGGTACGGAAAGCAAAAGTGAAACGGAGAAGCTGTTAAGACAGGCTATGGAGGATTACGAAAGCAAGAAGTTCATTGCAAAGGCTGACAATATCACACTCGGAGAGCTGCTCGACATCTGGGCAGAGGAAGAATTGAAGGTCGGCACATTAAGCAATGGAACTGTTGGTAATTATCTTCAGGCGGTCAACCGGATTAAGCAACACCCTATCGGCAACCGCAAGCTGAAAACAGTCACTTCGGAGCATTTACAGCAGTTTATGGATTTGCTTACCTTTGGGGGAACAGCCGGAAACTTTGTTTCCAAAGGTTACACAAAGGATTATGTGCATTCCTACTCGGCTGTGTTACAACAGGCATTCCGGTTTGCAGTATTTCCTAAACAGTTCATTACCTTCAATCCCATGCAGTATGTGGTATTAAAAAGGAAAACGGATGATGTGGATTTATTTGCAGAGGATGACCTGCCGGACGCAAATGCAATGGTACTTACCCATGAAATGTATCAGAAACTGCTGGAGGAACTCTCCAAAAGAAGCAAGGACGCAATCCTTCCGGTTCAGATAGCCTACTATGCAGGGCTTCGACTTGGAGAGGTTGCAGGACTGACTTGGCAGGACATTAACCTTGAGGAACAGTATCTTACTGTAAGGCGTAGTGTCCGCTACAACGGAACAAGACACAAAACAGAGATTGGTCCCACAAAGCGTAAAAAGGTGCGTGTGGTGGACTTTGGCGATACACTCGCCCAAATCCTTAAAACAGCCAAAAAGGAACAGCACAAGCAACGCTTTCAGTACGGACAGTTGTACCACAAAAACTATTACAAAGAGGTTCGGGAAAAGAATCGTGTGCATTATGAATATTACAGTCTTGACGGCACACAGGAAGTACCGCCGGATTATACGGAAATCTCCTTTGTATGTTTGAGGTCGGACGGGCGTCTGGAACTTCCAAGCACAGTAGAAAACGCTTGCAGGAGTGCCAGTCGGAGGGTGCCTGAGTTGGAAGGCTTCCACTTCCACACTTTAAGACACACCTACACCACCAATCTTCTGACAAGTGGAGCACAGCCAAAGGATGTGCAGGAGCTGTTGGGTCATTCCGATGTGCGTACCACAATGAATGTTTATGCCCACGCCACAAGGGAAGCAAAGCGGACTTCCGCAAGGCTCTTGGATAAGGTTGTGGGGCAATAAGAAAAAACTTTCCCTTGTAAGTTGCCCATAAGGGCAAAAACAAGGGAAAATACATACAGTTTCATAGTTTGAGGCTCTGAAAGCCTTGTAAAATAAGGAAAGTTAGTTGGATAACTCGATAAATTCCAATTTGTCTATTTCTTCCTTTTTTGTTTTGGCAATTCCTCATACATAGCATTAAACAAACCTGTTAAAAATTCCTTATTATCAACCTCATCTACAAGCAACATTTCTTTTGCCCCCTCATAAGGCAATTCATATGAAACTGTTGACATGTAACTAATCGCTGATTTTATTGGTTTTACAAGCAATCTATCATCATAGATACCACCTACGATTTTACCACGATAGTAAATAATAAATTCTCCCATCATCGCTCGATACGTAATTTCTTCTAACTCTGATAACTGCTCCAAAATGAATTGTAAATATTTTTTACTTGATGCCATAGTTTCACCCCAAATTCAATTTATTTTTATATCAAAATCACAACTCTTTTTATAGTTGATCTTTCATTTTTACTATATTAATATGATCTATCATTTACTTATCTGTTTAATATCTTTTAAGCTACGCTTGTTTTTTTTAAAATTGATATGTATTTGAGAAAATCAAAGATAAAACAGGTGATTTGTATCAGCTTAACAAAAATAAGAATTATTGGTTTATAAATTTTTACTACTGAAGATTAAAAATAAAATATTATCAATAACTATATTTTTGAATTTTATCTAAAACTCTTTGTTTTTCACTACCATCTAAAATCATTGGCTGATAATTATTTCTGCCCTTAACTGAAGTTATTGAACATGGAATAATTTCATGACTATCACCGGTATAATTACCATCTGTAAAATTCATCGTAATAGAATAGATCATTGAATCTGTATCGCTAGGATTACGATTCCCACCAAAACAAAAATTTCCTAAAGAATAAACGATCTGTTTACCATTATACTCTTCAACACCTTGAACAACATGAGGATGCGAACCCATGACTAAATCAGCACCACTATCAATTGTAAATTTAGCTAATTCACGTTGATCACTATTAGCATAATATTCGCGTTCTATCCCCCAATGATAAAATACTACGATTGTATTAGCTCCCTGATTGTTTTTTAAATCATCGATTGCATTTTTTATTGTTGCACGTCCTTGTTCATTATTCATGGAAAGAGACATTGAGCGATATCCCAAAAAACCAATTTTAATTCCCTTAACCTCTTTAACACACGCTGTTTCATAACCAAAATAACCAATTTTCTTTTCATCTAATACTTGTTTAGTATCTTTCATACCCTGAGCATAATAATCTTCTGAATGATTATTTGCTAGTGAAACAAGTTCAACACTACCACTAGTTAAAATATCCGCATATTCTTTTGGTCCACTAAAAGGAAACTGCTTTTCTGCGTGTGATGTTGCATTTGTCAACGGACCTTCAAGATTAACGATCGTTAAATCATCATCTTCAAAAACACTTTTAACATTTTTTAAAAAATATGCAACATCACTGCCTTGCTTTGCATATTCTTGATTAAATGAACCATCGTAAACCTGTCCCGCATAATTTCCTAGTGTACAATCCCCAGCAAAACTTAGTTTCACACTTGTTTTAACTGGTTCTTTTTTCTCTTCTGTTTGTACTTTTTCATCATTTTCTGTACTCTCACTGCTTTCTTCTTCAGTAATAAAAGAGCATCCAACAATAAAAAACAGCATTATTAAACAAAGTAAAATCTTTTTCATATCTCTTCCACCTCTTTATTAAAAGTATATCATACAATGAAACCTTTTACATTAAATAAAACTTTGATATAATACATATCAGGAAGTGAAAAAAATGATAAAAGAAATAAAAAATAAAATGGATTTTGATGAATTATTAACTGAAAGCGACCCTAATATCAACCTAGTTAGAGATTATTTAGAAAACGGTAAATTGTATGGTTATTTTGTAAATGATGAGCCAGTATCATTTATTGTTGTTGAAATTATCGATGGTGAAGTGGAAATTAAAAATATTTTAACTTTAGTTGCATATCGAGGTTGTGGTTATGCTAAAGCTTTAATTAAATATGTTGAAGATATCTACAGTGCTTATGATACTTTTTTGATTGGTACTGCAAACTCAAGTTTAGAAAATATAACTTTTTATACTCGTTTAGGTTATGTGTATAGTCATCGTATCGAAAATTTCTTTTTAGATTATTATCCTAAAGAAATCATTGAAAATGAAATGCAGGCAACTGATCTATTGTATTTTAAAAAAAGCAAAAAAGGTTTAAATTAAAAAAACATAGGCAGTCAATTTCTGATTGCCTTTTTATAATACTTACTTCATTTCATAAGAATTCAACCAAATTAAAAGCAGTTGATCTAAAACAATAAGATCAACTGCTTCTAATAAATATCATCCTATTTTATTTTACTATGTAACCATTTTGAAAATAATTCTAAACCTGCCTGAATATCTTCGCTTTTATTAGCAAAACCAAAGCGTAGATGATATTCTTGATTAAAACAAGCGCCAGGAACAAAGAAGACACCGGTATCTTTTTGTAATTTAAGACATAGTTCTTTTGATTTGATTGGCAGGTTATATTTTAGAAAAGCAATCGTTCCTGCTTCAGGAACAACACAATCAACTAAAGGTTCCTTTTTTAACCACTCGATTAAAATCTGACGGTTAGCAGCAATGATTTTCTTACTTCTTTCAATAATTCTATCATAATTTTCAATTACTACAGCAGCTAAATAATCATTTAGATAACCAGTTGAAATAATATGATAATCGCGTCGATCATTTATCATTTTAATAATTTCATAATTAGCTTTGATCCACCCTAATCTAAGCCCCGCAAAAGAAGTTACTTTTGATAAACTGCTCGTTGAAATTCCTCGATCGTATAGATCACTGATAGCTATTTCATCTTTACCTAAACCTTGATAAACTTCATCGCAAAGAATATATAAATTATATTTTTTAGCTAACTTGACCAATTTCAATAAAAATTCTTTAGAAAATTTTGTACTTGTAGGATTATTAGGATTAACTAAACAAATCATTTTTGTATTCTCTTTGATTTCTTTTTCAAAATCTTCTAATTTAGGTAACCAGTTGTCTTCTTCTTTTAATTGAATTAAGCTTGTCTCTACCCCAAACGATTCTGGAAAAGAATACATTTGTTGATAAGTCGGTGTAATCGTTATTAAATGATCATTTTTTTCTAACAACGAAATTAAAACTAATTCATTTGCATTAATACAACCATGACTAATTGCAATATTATTCAAATCGCCAGTTTGATACAATTTTGCAATTCCCCTACGCAAACGCTCACTGCCAGTAATAGGACCATAATCCAGCTTTGTCGTTAATAAATCATTGAGCAGCTTATCTCTGTCATCTACAAATTCTAATAAATCATTGATGCTCATTGAGGCAACACATGTTTCCGCCAAATTATAACGATAATCAACTTCATGTTCTGTCATCCAGGCCTCAACATCAAAAAAATCAATTTTCACTAATGCATCACCTTGCTTAAAAAATCTTTAGCACGTTCAGATTTAGGATTCAAAAAGAAATCTTTTGAAGGACTATCTTCTATTATTTTACCATTTTCTAAAAAAATCACCCTATCACCAACTGTTCGTGCAAATCCCATTTCATGAGTAACTACGACCATCGTCATTCCCTCAATCGCTAATTCCTGCATTACTTCTAAAACTTCAATAACCATCTCCGGATCCAAGGCACTAGTAGGCTCATCAAATAACATGACTTCAGGATCCATACATAAAGCTCTTGCAATCGCTACTCTTTGCTTTTGACCTCCTGATAATTTATTAGGATATTCATCTTTTTTATCTAATAAACCTACTCGTTCTAATAACTTACAAGCTTTTTGTTTTGCCGTTTCTTCATCCACTTGTAATACCTTAATTGGTGCTAGTGTTAAATTTTCTAAAACCGTTTTATGAGGAAACAAGTTAAAATGCTGAAAAACAAATCCCATCTTTCCTCTTAAAGCTTTGAATTTTTGGGAATCATTACTATCAAGTAATTGATTATTTATATATATTTCTCCAGATTCTGGAATTTCTAATCCGTTTATACAGCGTAAGACAGTACTTTTTCCACTTCCACTTGGACCAATCAAACAAACGATCTCACCTTTTTTTATTTCTAAGGAAACATCATTTACAGCTTTCAAATCTTTAAATTGTTTAACAATATTTTTAACTTTAATCACTTTCAGATAACTTCCTTTCTATCTTTCTTGCAAAATAAGATGTCGTTAATGTCATAATTAAATAAAAGACTGCTGACATTAATAATGGCGGAATTAAATTAAAGGTGTTAGCTCCTAAAATTTGCGCTGAATATAATAACTCTGTAGCTCCTAAAACCGAAATCAATGATGAATCTTTGATCAATGTAATAAACTCACTAACTATTGGCGGAACGATTCTTTTAAAAGCCTGAGGCAAGATAACTAGTTTCATCGTTTGACTATAATTCAATCCTAAAACTTCACATGCTTCCCATTGTCCTTTATCAACTCCCATAATACCACTACGAATCAGCTCCGTTGAATAAGCCCCACTATTAATACTCATAGCTACAGCACCACAAACATAAGGATCTGGGATAAATCTTTCCCCTGTAATTGCTCTTACCATTAATGGAAAAGCAATATATAAAAATAATATTTGTAGTAACATCGGCGTACCACGGATCAATTCAACATAAATATTTCCAATAATTCTTAAAACCCTATGTTTAGAAATTTTTGCCGCAGCTCCCAAAACACCCAAAATCAATCCAAATACTAAAGCACAAGCAGCTAGTAAAAGTGACTTACCAGCTCCTTGTAATAAAAAAATCAAATTATCAGCAGTAAAAAATCCGATCAATGCATTCACGATTATGCTCCCCACTTAGTTTTCAACTCTTGATATTTATCTGATTCAACAAAAACTTTTAATGCTTCATTAATATCATCCATTAGATCCTGATTATTCTCATTAGTAATAATTAGATTTTCCTCTTCTAATAAAGTTTCATCTAACATTCTATAACCAGCTTCTTTAACATAGTTTTTAGCTACAGCTTCATCCAAAATAACAGCATCAATTCCCCCAGAATTTAATGTTTCAATTAAAACTTTGACATCTTTAACAGCCTTAACATTTGCACCGTCAATTTCATTAGCAACACTTTCACCAGTAGCAGCTAATTGAGCCCCAATATTTTTACCATTTAAATCTGCCACTGTAGTAATTGGACTGTCACTAGCAACCAAAGCAACTTGTCTAGAATCATTATACTTATTTGACCATATAACATTTTCCCATTCCTCATGATAAGTAAAACCAGAAATACCCAAATCAATTTGATCAGCTACTAAACTAGTTGAAATTGTATCAAATGATAATTGTTTGAACTCATATTCATAATCATGTCCATTTTCTTTCATAATATTAAATAGTTCTTCAGTCATATCGATATCAAAACCTACCATTTTATCCCCATCTAATGATTCATATGGTGGATAATCAGGTGATATCCCAATTAAAATTTTCTTACTCGAACTATCTGCATTTCCACCACAAGCAGCCAGTGAAACGGCCATTACACATACTAACAATACTTTTAATAATTTTTTCATTTTTCTTCTTTCCTTTCTCCAGCAAAAATAAAAGTCCCTTAGCTAAGCTAAGAGACGAAATTTCCGCGGTACCACTCTTATTGATATAAAGATATATCCCCTCTTGTCTGTAAAGTAGACTTACTGACTATCCTACTGTCAATTTCAAATAGTCCTCTTCAAAGTGCGGTTCATTTAATCTTGTTTACCAGTCTTACACCACCACCAGCTCGCTTAAAAACGCAATCAAACTACTCTCTTTATCAACGAGTTTATAATATATAGTTGTATTATATAAAAAATCAATTTATTGTCAACTGTTTTAGTTATTTTATCTTAAGAAATTTATGATTAAAGTGATCAATTTGTTTACAAGTTTTCTCTAATATTTCATTATATCCTTCTAATTCATTTAAAGTCTCATCAAGCATCTCATTTGTTTGGTTGATCCTCTCAATATTTTGCTGATATTTTTTTGTATTCAAACGTTTTTTTTCATCACTGCGAAGTAACATCAAACAACCTAAGATCAATAATCCAAAAATACCGATAATCATTAAAAACCATTTTATCATTTCCATCTTATCACCTACTTTAGTATACCACATTTATCCAAGCTACTCAAAATATCCATATAATTTCTTTCATATAATCGAAAATTTACTGACAATATTAATTAATTTACATTATAACTTATCTAAACAAAATAGCAATATTTGATTAAAGACTAAAAAAAAGCTCATACTAAATAAGAAGGAGTGATGAAATTATGCCATATATTACTGATATATATGCAAGACAAGTATTAGATTCAAGAGGGTTTCCCACTATTCAAGTTGAAATAACAACAGAAAGCGGTTTTCAAGGCAGTGCTATTGTCCCTAGCGGTGCCTCAACAGGAAAATACGAAGCATTAGAATTACGTGACAATGATGAAATGCGTTATTTAGGTAAAAGTGTCTTTAAAGCCGTTAATAATGTAAACGAAACAATCAATCGCTTATTAAAACAAAAAAGCGTTTTGAATCAACGTGAAATTGATTTAGCAATGATTCGCTATGATAATACTGAAAACAAATCTAAATTAGGAGCCAATGCTATGTTAGCAGTATCTTTAGCCACAGCAAATTGCGCAGCTAACTATCTTGACATTCCCTTATATCGCTATTTAGGAGGATGTAATGCAAAAATATTACCAACACCAATGATCAACATTATAAATGGCGGCTCACATGCTACGAATTCTCTAGATTTTCAAGAATTTATGATCATGCCTATCAGCGCTAATTCTTTCTATCAGGCAATGGAAATGGCAACAAATGTCTTCCATACTTTAAAAAATATTCTTAAAAAAAACAATCTAGCGACCTCCGTTGGTGATGAAGGCGGCTTTGCACCAAATTTAGAAAGTAATGACGATGCATTAGATTTGATCATTAAAGCAATTAAAGAATGTCATTTAGAACCTGGTAAAGATATTGCTATTGCTTTGGATGTAGCCTCTAGTGAACTATATCATGATAGTATTTATACGATCAATGGTCATGATTATACAAGTGAAGAACTAATCAAATATTATGAACAATTGATAAGCAAATATCCTATCATTTCAATTGAAGATGGTTTAGACCAGGAAGATTATGAAGGATGGAAAAAACTTACTAACAAATTGAAAGATAAAATTCAATTAGTGGGTGATGATTTATTTGTTACAAATACTAAAAGATTACAAGCTGGTATTGATGGACATTATAGTAACAGCATTTTAATTAAACTGAATCAGATTGGTACTTTAACAGAAACGATCGATTGTATTGAATTAGCACGCAAAAATAATATTGCTCCGATTATTTCTCATCGATCTGGAGAAAGTGAAGATACTTTTATTGCTGATTTAGCTGTTGCTTTAAATATCGGTCAAATCAAAACTGGTTCAATGTCTAGAAGTGAACGTATTTGTAAATATAATCGGCTTTTAAAAATCGAAGATGATTTAGCTGGCAGTTCTTATTATCAAGGCAAAATAAATAATAAATAAAACGACTAATTTTGATTAAGTCGTTTTTTGTATTAATGAATAAAACAATTTGCTTTTTGTAATAAAATTTGTCATACTTATAAAAGCAGCCAACAAAAACAATTTATTTCTCTATATATTAAATCACTATTTAGTAGTGATATTATTAAAGGAGGAAAAAAATGTATTCAATTGCAATTTGCAATAGTGATCGATTAGATTTGTCACTACTGTCGCAATATGTGGAATTATGGCTTAATCAACATAAAGAAATTGATTGGAAAATAACTACATTTTTACAAGTTGATGAACTAGTCAAGATGATTGATAAAAAGAAATATTTCGATCTTTATTTACTTGATATCACTTTACCTGATATCAATGGTATTGAACTTGGACGAATAATTCGCAAAAATAAAAATGATAGCCCTATCATTTTTATAACATCATATCCTGATTTTGCATTAGAAGCTTATGAAATCCACGCTCTTAGATATATTACTAAACCAATAAATATCGATGAATTATATTCAGCATTAGATCTTGCATATATGTTATTTTGTAATCAACCCGTAAATACAATTTTAATCAAAGAAAATGATTCTATCACCAGTGTAGCAGTCGATGATATCATGTATATCGAAAATAAGATTCGCAGCACTACCTACACATTAAATAATAATAAACAAATCATCAGTATTCGACGTACTGGTTCTTTTGAACAGGCACTAGGGCCACTACTACAAATACCATATTTTATTCAAACTCATAAATCTTTTTTTATAAATTTAAAATATGTCAATGCTTTACACTCTAACGCTGTTACCATGGATGATGATAAAAAAATTCCCATTAGTCGAAAACATGTCTCAACTGTTCGAACAAAATATTTGGATTTTATATCGCAAAAGGGTCATTTAGTATAAGTAATAATATTAGTAAAAATTTAATTTTATTTTCTTATAATACATTACCACATTAAAATATAAATAGCAAATTTTTACATTCATTTTATTTAACCTAACTTCAAACCATTCCTATAAATCGATAATAAAAAGATATAACTTAACAAATGTACATTATCTATATTTGTTAAGTTATATAATATTCATTTTATAAATTATTGAATACATATTTCACTCTTTAAACTTATAACGCCAAAACAGTCTTTATAATACATAAAAAACAATCTTTTCAAATAATAATTTCAATGTTTAAACGCTCACTAAATATAGTGACTTTTTTGTGCAAAATTGCCCCTAATCAAGCAAAACTGACACATGTCGATAATATTTTATATGCTAAAATATTTAATGTATGTGAATACACATACTAATCACGTTGCAAAAGTAGAGAATGTTCATTAAGAGAGAAATATAGGTTGGCTGCAAAAACTATATTTTGCTATTAGTTAAAAACTGCATATTTGATACCAGATGTTTTATTAATCAAAATATAAAAAAAGCAATATTTTATTACATTCTCTGCATCCGTGATTAAATATTAATAAATGCTAAAGTATGGGCCATTTAACATTATTAATAACGAATATTGCTTTATGATAAAAACTTCAATTTATATGATAAAATTCAAGTAATAGTTATGCAGTCTTATAAAAATATCGCTATTAAGCGATATTTTTCTTTGCTCTTTTTTTACTATAAATAAAAATAATAATTACAATAATTCCCAATATTCCTATCATCACATACGGTAAATTTTTCTCTAATTCTATCTCTTGCTTAGAAGAAATAATATTACTCTTTCCATTATCAGTCACATTAGTATCAAATTCATCACTACGAATACAATAAACCACATATCTTTGATAATTATGACGATAAGGATGACAAGTAATCAATGTAACCATATCTTTATTATCTTGAATCAATATTTGATTACTTTCACTAGGATAAATTACTTTTATTTGAAAAACATTATATTCTAATTGCTCCCAAAAATTTTGAATAATTACTTTATCACCGATTTCCAGATCCTCAATCTCTCTAAAAAAAGGGGCTCCTTGATAACCACGATGTCCAGCTAAAACACAATTAGTATTTTTTCCACCAATAGGTAAAGACGTATTAGCTAGATTTACGATTCCCTTTGCCATATTTTCCTTGCTGGCACCTAAATAAATCGGCATTTCAAGACTCATTTTAGGAATTGAAATCGTTGCAATTACATTATTTTTATAATCATAATTATCTAATGTGAACTCTTCTTGCGCAAAAGTCCAGGCATCACTTATATTAGATTGTCCAGTTAAATATAAATTTTGATTATATTGATACATTTCTTGATATAAGGCATCATTTTCTTTCGATTGAGAAGAAACTTCTGTAGTTTCAAATTCATCTATCGTAGTTTTGATTTCATTACTTATCAACCAGGAAGAAATTTGTGGATATAAGAAAATTCCTAGTCCTATTAAAAAACCCATAACTGTAAGTGCAATTAGAAATTTCCTTAACATTAACGTTTCCTTACCTTTCTAGTTATTCTCTTTGTCACAAAAACAATAACCAAAATAACAACAATTACACCGATACCACTAATAATCGATTTAATATATTCTTCAAACCAAACATCACTATTACTTTTATCAGCTTCTTTTTTCTCATCATCAGGATCATACTCAACTCGATGTCCTCTAACTAATAAACGGTGACTATTTATTCCAAAAGGCGTACAAGTTACTAGAGTTACATAATCTTCTCCCTTAACAATTCTTAAATCATCAGTTTCTGTAGGCTCTACTACTTTAATATTATCAACTTCATACGCTAAAATTTCATCTAAAACATAAATATAAAACAAATCTCCTTCTTCCAAATCAACCAAATTAGTAAATAAATCAGCTGTAGAAAGACCCGAATGTGCTGATAAAACCGCATGACTGTCAACTCCACCAACTGGTAGAGAAGTTCCCACTAAATGTCCTACCCCTTTAAGCATATGTTCTTGATCAGTACCATGATAAATTGGCAAATTAACATCAATACAAGGTATTTTAATGTACCCCATAACCCCATCATCTGTAAAATTCAAAATTTCATAATATTGCTCATCAGCCATACTAATAGCATTAGGATCAAAAGGGTCTGATAAAATCACTGTCTGATTAAGTTTACGATTATATGTAAGTGCCAATTCTTTTTCCTGAGCAAGTTTTTCTTCACTGCTATTATCAATTTCTGATTGATAATCAGAAATAATATTAATTTGACTTCTTTTAGCATACATATTACTTACAAGAGGGTATAAACTTATTACTAATCCACATATAAATCCAATTATTAAAATTATTTTAACTACTTTTTTCTTCACAGTAACATCCTTTATGTAAATAAAGAACTACCAAAGTAGTTCTTTATTTAATTAATTTTCTTTTTTTCTTAACTTAACAAATACTGTTATCATACTTGCCATAATCAAGATACCACCAACAGTAAACATCCAAGTACCAGCTCCACCAGTCATTGGTAAGTTAAATCCTTCAGAGTTGCCTATAGTACCTACTGCAACTTGACTATTTGTAGGTACACTAGCAATTTCACCACCATTTTCAATTGAAGCAGTTGTTGTAAGTAGTTTATCTTCCAAATAATATTCAGCTTCACCAGTAGTTTCATTTATCACTCTAATTTCTAATTTAACATCACCATCTAATAATACATAACCATCTGGTGCTTTTGTTTCTCTTAAATAATAAGTTCCAGCATCTAATCCCACAAAATAAGCTAAACCATTTGCATCAGTTCTAACTACTTCTTCGTTTTGTAATACAACTACTTTACCATCTTTGTAAGTATAAGCAGCAATTGGTTGATGATTTTCATCTAATAATACGAATTCTGCTCCTTCAAGTTTAACTGTATTATCATTTTCATCAACTTTGTTAATTTGAACACCATAAGTAAATGATTTTACTTCATCCGAAGGTTTAGAAGTATCCCAAGTAGAAGGGTTGTTAGTATATTCAAGTTCAATTTTATTTGGGTTAGCTAAATCGCCTCCACCAATTAAAGCATTTTCATTTAATTTTGCAGCATAAGTTACTGTTACATCAGTATAGTCCATAATATTAATATACGTATAAGTAATGGTCATTGTTTTATTATCTTCACTATAATTAATTGTATAATCAGTACCTTCATCTAATGTTTTATCTTCTAATCCGCCACCAGATACAACAACTTCAACATCACCTTTAACAAAATCTAATCCTTTGCTTAAAGTATCTGTCATAACATATTTTACAGAATCAATATCTGTTGAAGCATCATAATGAGGAATATCTGCTTTAATTTCATAATTGATTTCTCTACCAATGAAATTAGTACTTTCATCTACTCTATTATCATCTTCAACAATTTTCTTAGTAATATTAACAGGTTCATCTTTTGGAGTAATATTTAAATTATAATTCCATGCATTTGTACCATTAGTAGTTTCAACCATTGGTAATGGTACTAACATTGATTTAGAAGCTACACTAGCTGAATCGCTATGAGTACCAGTTTCAACAATTAAATAGAATCCAATTTCAAGATTAACAGTAACTGAACTTCCATCATTTGGACAAGAAATTGTTGTTACTGGTTCAATACCCATATCACTAATATATTTTTGTAATGGATTAGTAAGTTTAGTTGTTGCTGAAGTAATAGGATCAGTTATGTTCCCATTATCATCTCTTTTATTTAATTCATTGGGCATTGCTGCAATATCTTTAATTGTTAAATTATCATAATCAGAATTTCCAAAGAAACCTTCAAAATTAGAATTTGCAGTATAGTTAAATACATTTTGTCCTTTTTTAGCTTCAGCATTTAAAATTTTATAAACACTAAATTCAGAACCTTTTTTTGCTATTGTAATTGATCCAGATTTTGTATCAGGATTAATTTCAGGATTATCTTTAGGGTCAACCTTATTACTTGCTCCTGCAGGCACCATTAAAGCAAATGCCATTAGGAAAACAATAATTGTGCTAAATAATTTCTTCATATTTTCCTCTCCTCATTCATATTTAATTTTTTTTATTATTTAATTTTTTTATCAATATGGCCATAAATCCCATAATCACAATTCCTAAAGATGCAATTCTTGCAGTTAATGTAGCACCAGTATTAGGCAAATTAACTCCAACTTTATCAGAAACTGTGAATGTTACAACTTTTGTATCATCAGAAAAAGTACTCTCAATGCCATTAATATCTGTCGTATCATACTCAAATGGTACACTAAACTCAATAACATCTGTTATGAGTTCATATCCAGGGGGAGCTTCAATTTCTCTGATCATATATTGACCTTCGCTAAGTTTCTTAAAATAAGCTAAGCCATTATCACCAGTAGTAGCAGTACCTTGACTAACCCACTGTTCTTGTTCATCAAGCTTAAATAACTCAAACGAAGCTCCTTTTAATACTTTTCCACTTTCACTATCTATCTTTTTAACTTTTACATTAAAAGATTCATTAATTATAGTATATCCTTCTGATTGATCACCACTAATTAGATTATCATTTTTATCATTATCAACACTGATCTCAAAAGTATTTTTAGAAGCATCAACTACTACTGTCCAGGTTGTTTCTGGTACTAAATAACCATCAGGTACAACAACTTCAGTCATTTTATAAGTGCCAGTATTAACATTTTCAAATACTACTTTTCCATCTTCACCACTAGTAACTTCAGTGCTCCAGCTACATCCCTCATCTGTCAAAAAATCACCACAATCAGTGTGAGGATCAGTACATTGACTATATCCGCCATTAGCATCTTTACAATGTTCTGTATGCTTATGCGTACACTCTAATTTAAATGTTGCATTAGCTAATGGTGTTTGAATAATTTCACCATTATCATCTAAACCGCTACCATTTTTTGTAAACTCCACAGTAGTAACTGGTCGTGGATCTGATGTCAATAATTCCTTATGATATACAAAGAAAGCTTTTATTTTGACCTCACCATCAATTATTCCAGGTGCATTATCATTACCTTTATTAGAGTTGATCCAATCAGCAATTTCTTGAGCTGTAGTAAATGTTACTCCATCCTGAGGTCCAGTAATTGTTTTATAAGCCTGTGTCTCACGATCAAAATAAGTAACTTCAAGATGATCTAATGCATAATTAGAATCATCAGATATATTAACTTCAACACTATTTGAATATCTATCTATATATACAGTATCCGGATCTTCTTCAATCGTTCCAGCATTGACATTTAAATCTTTATCACCACCAGAAACAGTTATTTCTCGCTCATCAGCAATAACATTAAAGCTAATTTTACTTTCATTGATCAAATAGCCTTCAGGTGCCTCAAACTCTAATAAATAATATTCACCAACCGGCAACGTATCATCAATCCAAAACTCACCATTATCATCAGTAATATATTCTTTATCAGAAACTCTTTCATTCGTTGAAGCATCATATAAATAATATTTGGCACCAACAACTTTTTTACCACTATAATCACATGTTGCAGATTTGCTAACTTTAATGTCAACTTTGACATCTTTTTCAGCTTTGACTGGCGTATATATCCGTGAAGTAAAATTTGTCATATAATTAAATGTTATACTATCAGGGTCAAGTCGATTTGATACATCACCAATTGGCGTATTTTTATAATAAAATACTCCATTATCTCTGTCGATTCCTAAACTAGCATAAATGATTCCACTTTGTTTTATATTCATAATCTGTAAATTTCTATTTTCTAATTCAGAATAATTTATACTAGCATCTCTGTTCATTGTGTTATATTCAATTCGAGTAATGTGAATAGTTTCACTATCGCTTCGAAAGCCGTCAGAAAATTTAACTTCTTCACCATTTCCCTCTAAGGTTGGTAAAGTAATATTTTTAGTAACTGACCAATTATTCTCGCCATTTTCTTTAATTGCTACTAGATTATCAGTAGAAATTTCCGGAGGCTGTTCAGCACCAAAAGTTAAATCTAATCTTCCTACTGAATCTCCATATTTTTGAATCGGATTACCTGATAAATCTATTTTTAGATTTCTTCTATTTCTAAACCAGACTGGCTCATCTGCAAACACAGAAGGCAAATCAGCAATACTCATAATATAATCTATTGTAATTGGTGTTAAGTCTGTAATACTATTTTTTATGTCTGGATTGGGACTATCTTCTCTATTACTCAAATCTATACTCCTAGCATTTATTAACCATTCAATTCCATAAATACTTTCAATGCCTCGATTAGATGCATCGATACTTCCATCAAATTCACCGAGTATTTCTCTAACATTTTTAGATTCATCACCAAAATAACCTTCTTCAACTAAAGCATCATATATAGCAGTTGCAAAATTTATATCTTCTACACCGGCTTCCATGATTTGATTTATCCCATTATCTCTATTCACACTATCTATTGGGCCCTGAGGAATAGTGACACTAGCTGATGATAAAACTGTAATAAACGAAAATAACAGAGCTCCCACTAATAAAAGGACTAACGATCGTTTTACCTTGTTCATACTCTCCCTCCTTTCATTTATATTTTATTTAAAATAAATAACTGCATATATTTTATTTAAAATAAATAACTGCATTGATAAAAACTTGATCAACTAATATTTAATTTTTGATAATATTGTACTATTATAAAATGTAATATTAATTAATCATATTTATAATAACATTTTTTATACTAACTAAACATTTTTTTCTCAAACGTATAATAATTACACTTTAAAATAAAGAATTTTACAAAAAAATTACTACTAATTTTCTTAACATTAATTTTATAGAAAATTTACATTAGATATGATAAACTATCTATACATATAGTTATAGAGGGGAGATCTATATTATGTATAAAATTGTTCTATATAGTGACGAAAGTAATCTACTTGAACCTATTGTTGAAGTTTTTAAAGAATATTTACCTAAATTATCAGAATCTCATTTTAAAATTCTTAAATTCTATTCATCGTTAGAATTAAATGAATTTAATGAACAGGAAAATATTGCTGATATTTATTTTCTTAATATATCAAATAAAAATATTGAAAACAGTTTATCTATAGGTAAAAGAATTCGTCAACTTAATCCATATGCATTTATAATTTACATTACTAATATAAATACATATCAAAAAGATTATTTAAAAATTCTACCATTTGCAATTTTACCAAAACCATTTTCTAAAAAACAGCTTTTTGCACTACTTTCAACTATTTTCAAATTATTGAAAAATGCTGAGCTAAGCCTATTAGAAATTAAAACCAAAAAAGGTACTGTCACTATTGACCGTCGTCTAATAACATTTGTAGAATATAAAAATCATTATCTCTTTATTCATACCAAAAATGGCTCCATTATTAAAAGTACTACTATTCGAACTTCTTTTAAAAAATGGATGGAGCCCTTATTAAAATATGATTCCTTTGTCTCACCGCATAAATCATATTTAATTAATATGGATTACGTTCAAAAAATCATGAACGACCACACTTTTGTTATGCAAAGACAAGAAATCATTCCTATTTCTAACCAATCTTTTAAACAAATTAAAGCAAAATATCTTAACTACATAAAAAATAATTATGCTATCAATAATCCTGAAATGATTACTAATCATTCATATTAAATAAATGTTAGAATTTATTTTATCTCGAAAATATTTTAAATTAGCATTTATTTTATATGTTTTTATCAATACGTTAGCTTTAGGATATTTAGGAATTGAAAATAATATTTTAGCTGTAATAATCATTATGTGGGCATCAATAATTCTTATCAATGATTTAATTCATCATGAAATAAGTATAAATAAGAATAAAATACTTATTTATACTTATGGTATGATTTTGTTTTTAGCAACTATTTGTAATCAAAAATATAGTGATTTTAAATCCTATTTAATTGCAATCATGCAATTAATAGTTTTTACCCTTATTTTTAGTAATAAAAAAAGTATGACTAAAACAATGATCAAAGAAGAACTACAAACAATTATCCCATTTACCAATTTCATAGTTGGAATTGCCAGCGGTATCTCTTTGATCATGTATTTATTTAATTTTTATAATACTAAAAACGGTTGGGTGATCGGGGTTTCTGGGGAACGTTTATTTGGTGTTTATTTTAATTGTAATCCGGCTGCTTTTTTAGCATGTATTACGATTTTATTAGCTATTTATGCAATTACTAACAATTATAAACATAAAAAAATTTATTATCTTAATATCATTATTCAATTTATTTATATTATTCTGACTAAATGTCGCAGTGCTTTGATCATTTTAGCAATAATTTTAACTGCCTTGATATATTACTTTTTTATTAAAAAGAAAAATTATCAAAAAATCAAAAAAGCAATTGTTTTATGCAGTACTTGTATTTTAATTGTTTTTAGCAGCTTATTGATTGATAAAGGTATTTCAATAATCTTTAATAATTCAAATGAATTACAAGAAGAAAATCGTTTTCAATTAGAAAAAATATATGAAGCTACGATTTCTTTATTAAAAGGTGATACATCTAAAACAATTGAACTGCTTGATCAAGTTAGTAGCGGTCGTTTAGAATTATTAAATACTTCATTTGAAGTTTGGAAAATTAGTCCCGTTGTTGGTATTGGTGCTAATAATTTTAGAAAAATGGGGCTGGCAGAAACTAATGGTACGACGATTCAAGGAATTCAAGTCGTTCATAGTCATAATGAATTTATTGAATCTTTAGTAACAACAGGTGTTATTGGGTTTTTATTGTTTGTTATTTTCTTTATTTCCTGTTTTAAAAAACTTAGTAATTTATTAAAAACTTATCATGATAAAAAAGAGTATTTTAATTTATTACTATTTTGTTTAATTATTATTAGTGAAGTCATTGGCGGTATGTTTGATTACGGTGTCTTTTATGTCTATTCTCTTTCTACTGTTATTGCCTGGAACTTTTTAGGCTATTGCTGTTTAAAAGACTAAAAACGAGTAACTAAATAAATTTGGCGTTTTTTAAAGCACTCAAGTTTCCTGGGGTGCTTTTTTATATAAAAATCTTACAGCTTTTATAACGATAAATCTTTATACTTAAATCCTTGAAGCGCAGTGATAAAAAAAATAATTGCTAAAGCTCCAAGAATTCCTATATTTAAAAATGCTACAACATCATAATCAACGATTTGATTTGGCGTAAATAAACTTAGTGGCGTAAAATATTTTAAAAAACTTATATCATCACTAACTTGTGATAACATTTGAACCAAAAAGAATATCAAACCTAATCCTGCTCCCATACCAATAGAATATTTTATCTCATTAAATAAACAAGCAAACATGAAACATAAAGCGGCTAAAAAGAACTCTAGAAATAACAAACCGATATTTAATATTATAAATTTAGAAATATCTAGTTCACCTTTAAACATAAAATGACTACAAAATATTATTAAGAGGGCAGCATACAAAACCAATATTAATACCCCAAATAAAAGAACACTAGCCTGAGTCATAATTATCTCTTTACGGCTATAATTTGTATTCAATAAATAACTCATTGAGCCTTTATCAATATATTTAGCCACTAATTTAAAACACATAATTATTATATAAATAAACGGTATTATCAAAAGAATAAAACCATATAAATAATTGATGATAAAATCCAAAAGTGTCACCCCAGGATTTTGCATTCCAAATAAAGCAAAGTATTCAGGCATACTTTCTGCCAAGGCATTTATACCAGTACCTAATTCAGGATCAAACATCGTAATAATAATACTTGCATATAATGTAATTACAGCTATAAATAAAATCAACAATTTATAATTTGCTCTAATTTCCGCTTTGAATAAAGGCTTACTCATCTTTTTTCCCTCCATAATACTGGATAAATACTTCTTCTAACGTTTGATGGCGAACATTCATATCTTCTATATCATATTTATTTAATTCATTTAATAATTTTTTTATATTCCCTTTCAATAAAAATCTTACAGTACGTTCTATTCTAGTACTGTTAGGATAATTATTTTGAAACAATTTAGCACTGTACTCATTTAAAAAAGTAATCTCATAATATTTACTTCGATCCAATTTAATTTTATTCATATCTTCGTTTGCAACAATACGACCATCTTTTATCATCACAATGCGATCACAAGTATTTTCAATTTCTTCAAAAATATGTGAGGACATTAAAATTGATTTTCCCTTACATTTTTCTTTTTTAATCAATTCAATAAATTTATTTTGCATAAGTGGATCTAAACCGCTTGTAGGCTCATCTAATATCAAAATGGGAGCATCCTGCATAAACGCAATTACTAATCCAACCTTTTGTTTCATTCCTTTAGACATTTTTTTTATTTTAACTTTAGTATCCAGTTCTAAATATTCTATCAATTCTTCAGCATATTTCAAATCCTTTATATTTTTCATTTCCGCCATAAATTTAATAAACTCCAAACCAGACATTTTATCCATAAAAGCGATTTCTCCAGGTAAATAACCAACCTTTTTTTGAACTTTTGAAGCTTCTTTAAAACAATCTAGACCAAGAATTTGACAAGATCCCTGATCTGGTTTTATAAACCCCATTAAATGCCTAATTGCTGTTGTTTTTCCTGCTCCATTAGAACCTAAAAAACCAACAACTTCGCCTTCTTTAACATTAAATGAAACATTAAAAATACCTTTATTATCACCATAATCTTTAGTTAAATCACTTATACTTATCGTATTCATAAATACCCCCTATTATTTTTAACACCACCATTTACTAAACATCGCTATAATTTTTATCATCACAAAAAGAGATAAGATAAACTATTTACCGATAATAAATCTTACCATCTTTAACTTCTATAATTAAATCACAGCAGGCAATAGCAGCACTTCGATGAGAAATACATAATACCGTTTTTTGTTGGAAGTTCTTTAAATTATCTAATAATCTCTTTTCAGTATCTCCATCTAAAGAAGCAGTACATTCGTCAAGTAATAATACTGGTGCTTCACTGATAATTGCTCTAGCTACAGCAATACGCTGTCTCTGTCCTTCAGAAAGACCAATGCCCCTTTCTTTTAATACCGTATTTATTCCTTCTGGTAATTCATCAATTACATCTTTTAAACAAGCTATTTCTATAGCTTGTTCAATTTGTTTATCAGAAGCATTTTGATTTCCAAACAAAATATTTTCTTTGATCGTACCTGATAAAATCATATTACCTTGAGGAACATAAGAAAACATATTTCTTGTCCCAGCATCGATCATAATTTGATCATCATGTGTTTGAATAAACAGCTTTCCATTATTTAATTTAATCAGACCCAATAACAAATGAAATAACGTTGTCTTTCCATTACCAGATTCTCCCGTTATGGCAATAACATTTCCTTTTGGAATGAAAATAGAAACATCTTTTAATACTTCTTTATCATCATAAGAAAAATCACCATGCTCTAAACCAATTCCTTCAAACCGATCATAAAAACATTTTATATTTTCAATTTTATGATTCTTACTTTCATCGTTTAAATTTTCAATTTCCATTAAACGCGCTGCAGAAGCAATCATACTATCATAACGAGGAATCAATCCTGAAACATTACGAAATGGTGCTTTGATCTGATCAATGATCTGTAAAAAAGCTGTTAATGTTCCAAAAGTTAATAAACCTTTAGAAATCTGAATAGCACCCCAGCCCAGTGCTACATAATAGCCAGTTGTCATCATTACATAAATACTAGTACTAGCCAGATTGCTTATTGCATTTTGCTTGACTCTTAGCTGATAATTATAATTTTGTTTTTCTTCTAACTGTTCTTTTATCGCATTTTCATTTACAAATGATTTAATTACAATTACATTTTCAATACATTCCTGCATAAATGAACGCGCTACTCCCTGGGATTGCTGTACTGCTTTATGAAGAAAGCGAAATTTTTTACTATAAAGACGACTACACACAACAGTAATCATACCAATTATTAAAATAATTAACGTAAATTTAGCATCAATCGTAAACAAAACCCAAATCCCCGCAATAATTTTAGTAAATAATGAAAATATCTGTGGGATAAAACCAACAATTCCCCCAGCCACGATTTCAATATCACTGGTAAAACGATTCATTAATTCTCCGGAATGCAAAGTTATGATTTCTTGATATTCTTTATCTAATAATGTTGTCAAAAGATATTCTTTCATACTGTTTTCGATTTTTGCTTGTGAACGTACTCGACAATTATTAGAAATAATATTAGCTACAGCTTGAAAAGCAATAATTCCAAATAAAAATATACATGTATTTATAATAGAACCTGTAGTACTTTTAGTTGCAATATCTAGTATTTTTTTTGATACTACAGCCATTAAAATAAAACTACCAGAAATTGCCATACTAATTATCGTTAATAATCCGACCATCCACAAATACTTTTTACTACATTTATATATCCATTTTATTATTCCATTTTTCTTCATCATTTCTGTCCTTTAACTAATTAATATTTTAGACAGCTGACTTCTGTCATTATTATTCATCAATCAAATTATCTTTTCTTAACTTTTCAATAAATAACGTAATATCTTCTTTAGCCTTTTCTTCACTTATTTCATATTTTTCCAACATTAAAGACAATATCTCATCTTCATTTTTACCAGCTTCTAACTGTTGCCAAATAAAAGCTCCAGTTTGATTAAGCTGGATCATCCCTTGAAATTCATTTTGATTATTAACAGAAACGACCACATAATTATCTGCTAATTTTCTAATTATAAACCCCGGCTTTATCTTCATTATTTTCTCACCTTTCTTGACTCTTTTTATTTAATAAAGTCTCATCTTTATCAAATCCTACTTTTTTTAAAACGTTATCAGTTTCTTCCATGCCTTTTTTATTAAAAGGCTTTTTGATTATTTTCACAAATTCACTCTGTTCAAAAATAAACTTAATAACACCACGATGAATCCAGGCAAACGGTAGTAAAAACGGAAACTTATTTAAATATGTGTACTTAGATTTCATATTTTTTAAACTAGGAAAAACTATTCCATGTAACATTTTGATTCTGTTTTTTATGATCTTGTTAGTTTTATTTCCATCTTTCAATATCTGATTATTTAAACTATTTTGAACAGTTCCATAAGCACCACTATTAATAATACAATTGATTAAATCATCATTTTCGAATTGATAATCATCATCAAAACAATTTATTATTAAAATCTTTATTTCTTTTTCAAATTTCAATAAACCCGCTTTTTCTAAATTCGTCTCAATATAATCACGATTACAACGAACCTCCAACTTATCTTCAAAAATCATAAAATCCAAAAGCATCCTAATTCCGATTCCACCATGGATAAAATGCTTTGCTAGATGTCCAACCATAAAAAGATAATAATCATCAATATTCATCTCATAAGCATATTCACTATTAGCCGTTTTAATACAACGTTGCCAAACTGTATCAAATAATGCATTTAAAACATCATTATCACTGTAACAGCTGCGATGCATCTCAACCGTTAGATGAGGTCTTTTGAAATAAATATCATGATGACCTCCAAGGGCATATATTTGATAATCAATTTCCAATAGTGCCTGCTTTACTAATTCCGTTTTTTCTTCTTTAAATAAAATATCTAAATCTGTCAAAAAGCGCATATCTGGTGAAGGATAATAGTTTTTAAGAACACTGCCTTTTAAAGGTACATTTTCAATTCCGTATTCTTCAAACTTTTTTTGAATCTGCTGCAATTCAAAATGCTGATTAGCCTCTCTAACTATTCCTTTTTGCATGTCCAGCTTAAACATTTTATAAATATCTTCAGGCATCTTTGTCTGTTCATTTGATAAATAACCAATAATATTATTAATCCGATGATACTTGCATAATTTATAAATATAATCCCAATCTAATCCTTCTTCTACTGTTAATGAATAATTATCATTTAACACTGCCTTTAACATTTTAAATATATATTTATGTTCTCTTGTCTTATCCACTATAACCTCCAATTTACACGAAATAAAAGTTATTTAAATCACTAACTTTTAAGATTTACTGTTTTTTGCCTAAACTAATCAAAATCCTGTAAACAACAACCGTGAATCAGCATCGATAATATTGGTAAACTAGATTTAATTTTCTGATATCTTTATGCTAACAAGCATTATAAATTTTTATATTTAATAGATAATATGTGTTGTAATATTTAGAATAAATATTACAACAGCTTATAAGCTGTTGCGTTTTAATTATTTAATTTATCAAATATCTAGTTAAAAACCACTTTTATTCTATCTAATCTAATGATAAATTACAATATTTATCCCTCAAGATTTTACTTATATTTATTTATAAAAATCAATTCATTTAAAATAATACATTTCTTTTCTTATTCAACACAATCTTATGTATAAAACAAAAAATTAAATAATCTGATTATTTTCTATTCGTATTGTAGTTTTGTTTAAAGATGTTATCTTCACATAAAATAGTTTTAATGCCAGTATTTTTTATTCAATAAAAAGCAGGATCATTTTGGATCCTGCTTCTAAAATAAAACTATTACAAATTAATTATTTTGTTCTTTTTTTCTTTTAACCATTACAAGAGCTGCTCCACATAATAATAAGAATAGAACTGAAGTACCTAAATCGATATTATCACCAGTATTAACACCGCTGCTTGGTTTAGTATTTCCACTAGATCCATTATCACCAGGTTGCTGTGGATCAGATAATTTAACCAAACTATCGATTGCATCTTGTAAATCAGCTAACGCTTGATCAATCATTTCTTGAGTTGCTCCCTCATCAAGCATAACTATTTTAGCAGCTTTTAATGCTGTTTCTAATTTATCAGCACTTTCTTTAGTATAGAAAGATAGATCAATTTGATCAGCTTTTTCAATTGCCTCATTTAATGCCGTCTTATCAGTATCTTCTATCTTAACTAAACCGTTTTTAGCTGCTAATAAAGTTTGATATGCGCTATCTAACTCTTCAAATGTTGATTTGCTGTTTGCTAGTACCGTATTAGCTTCTTCTAAAGCAGCTGTTAGTGCTTGGACACTATCATCTGTATAGATTGATAGATCTAAGTTAGTTATTTCATTAATTAAGTTAGTAAGTTGAGCTTTTATTTTGATAAGATTCATTACCTCTTCATCAAATAATCCAATGATATTATTTGATAATTGTTCCATTGCTTTATCAGTTGCTTCTTGATTAACTGTAGTATCTTCTAATACAGTGATTGCAGAAGTTAAAGAAGCTTTAAGCTGTTTAATTGCCTCACTATCAAATTTACTTTCATTAACCGATTGAGCTATTTCAATAACAGCAGATAAAATATTTTTATCTAAAAGATCTATTTTCTTCAAATTTAAAACTGCTTCTTTAATCGTATCAAAATCATTAGTACTAATTGCACTGCTTAAAACTGCAAGTGATTTTGATGTGTATGTACTTTCTAAACTTGTTACTAAATCATTTGCAAATTGTAAAAATACTTCATTTGCATAATCTGTCGTACCATTGTTATCATGTAATTGAATGAATTCAGTAATTAACGTGTTAATATGTTCATTAATAATACTTGTTGACGTTCCAGATTGTAAACTACTTCTTGCTGGATCGACATAATTGATAAAGAAGTTTTCTAACTCTCTAGTTTCAATATTGGCTTGAACATCATTACTTGTTACCTTTTCAATTAGTATTTCTAATACTTCACTGTTAGGTTGTGTTATTCTTTCTAATCCATTTAATGCATTTATTATGTTAATTAAAGCATTATCAGCATCTTCTTGACTTGCATCTATATTATCTAAGACATTTTGCGCTTCACTAATTGTACTTGTTAAAATATTTACAGACTCAGAACTATAAATTGATTTATCTAAAGCTTCAGCGATAAATACAGTATCTTCTAATAATTCAATATCAGCTGGCTGTTTTTCAAGACCAAAGGCACTACGAACATCAAATCCTGATGAAATAACAATCGTATTTTCAGGTTGTAAAGAAACTTCTGTATCTACTTTAGCCTTCATCTTGAATGTTGCAAGTAACATATCACCCTGTAAAGATTCAGACTTTCCAATATTACTAAATGCTACATATACCCCTTTATCATTTCTTAAAGTTCTTGAAGAATTATGCATATCTTTAGTTTCATCACTTGCAATAACTGGATTAGTACTGCTCAATTCATATAATTCAGGATCGATTTCATAACGTAATCCAAATGCATTGATATCTTTTAAGTTATTACCATAAATCGATACTTCTACTTCTTCACCAGCTTTAACTGATTTTTTATCAGTTGTAAAAGTAATTTCACCACCAGCTTTTCTACCAGTAGATTCTAAATTAGCAATTTTTGATGTTACAAACATTAAATCATAAGCATCAATTTCATTATTGTAGTTGATATCACCAGTAACTGCCTGATTAAATGTAGCTAAATCATCATCTTTTCTAACACCCATGTAATTTTCTAAGAATGTTAAATCAGGGTCTCCTAAAGCTCCATCAGTACTTACATCTGCTTCAGAGAATCCTTCTGTACCATCAACTTTATAAACTCTAAATTCATTAGCACTATTATGATGTTTATCATAACTAATAATCCGTACATAACGAGCTATTTCACCATTTAAATCAACAAAGACATTAAATGTTCCCGTTGATGGTCTTACCCAAACACTCTTTTCAACTGTTTTGAAGTTGACACCATCACGACTCACCTGAATTTCATGATCTTTTATTTGTGCCGTACCATCGTTATAATATTCAAATTTATCTAATTTATATGCTTGCTTCAAATCAATTGTAAATGTCTTTGTTCCACTATAAGCAACTGGATCGTTCCAATCAGTATACCATAACGTTGATAAATCTCCATCAACCGCCTGACTAGCATAATAACCGCCAATTTCTGAACTAGCACTGCCTGTAACATTATCAATTACATTTTTATAACGATCTTCAGTTGTAGAAAAACTTTGGTATTCTCCCCATCCACTCGTTCCTTTACTATTGTACTAAAACGCTACGCGTTAGCTCAATTCTTTCTTTATGTTTTCTATATTTTTTTGTTTGCCATCTTTCTTATGATGGCTTTTTT
>NZ_JMLH01000036.1 GCF_000686665.1 Thomasclavelia saccharogumia DSM 17460
TTTCATTAAGAGCACGAGATACATCACTCAATAAAATACTTTGACCTCTAGAAAGACCAAACATCATATCCATTACAAATTTACATTCAGGCTTAGAAAGACCAGAAGCAAGTTTATCTGAAAAAATAACAATTTCTCTTTTGGTTTCATATAAATCTGTGGTAAAATAGTTCATGGAAAATCCCTCCTAAATTTTGTTTATCTGGTTAAATAAATTATAACATTTTCGAGGCTGATTTTCCTTATAAAACAAGCAAGAACAGGCAAGTTGTGAATGACTTTCTACCTGTTCTTTATTTTTTATCGAAACTCAAATTTTTTATATTATTTCTTTAAACTCAACATTAATTTTTCCTTGTTCAACATAAATAATACAATACGATTTAGCACTACCTCGCCTAGGTAAAGTAGTTGACCCCGGATTGATCAAATAAAAACCATCAATTTCTTCACACTGAGGAACATGGGTATGACCTGATAACAATACATCACAGCCATGTCTCAATAAATCATCAACCATTAACTCTTCTCGATTAAAATATCCATAGCGATTACCATGTGTTACTAAAAAACTTACTCCCTCTGCTTCAAAGACAATTTCATCTTCTAATCTTGCCATCCAATCATTATTACCACGCACACATATCCAACCTTTTAAAGTCTCTTCTAATGCTTCACTATCACCACAGTGCACATAATAATCTCCATCAGGCTCTAAACGCCTTATTTCATCTATCATTTTATGATATCCATGATTATCAGACATTACTACAATTTTTTTCATTTCTATCACCAGTACTTATTATACACAATTATGCTTAAAATTAAAATTATATTTTGATTCGATTATCTACTACGCCATTTACATCTTCTACAGGCTCAATTTCCTGATCATCAATAAATAATGATACCTTTTTTACATCATCTAAATGACTTGCGGATTTAACGATTCGATTATATAAAGTATTATCAATTGACTCATTATCATTTAAAATATTACTAGCTAAATGAATTTCTAAATTCCCATCTTTTAGCGTACATTGTTCAACTAATGATAGGGGTTGTTCATATTCCATTTGTTTTAACATTATTGATACTTTAGTATCAATATCACTTTCCGTACTTTCTATACGTTCAGTAATGGGAACATAATAGTCTTGATTATTGATTGTTTGTATATTATAAACAACTACTGGTAACGTTTTATATAAATAATTTGTTGAAGACTCAAAATTATTTATTCCTAAACGATTAGTTATACAGCTAACTGGTATAGTACTATTGGGAAGCTCATTAATATCATTACCATCTATCTTTAAATTAACCTTTTCAATATCTCCTACACAAAAAACATATGATAACATTTCACAAATATCTAATGCTTCTTGATTATTATTAACATATAAATTGTCACTAAAATCAAATGTTAATGATTTATCATTGATGGCGATGGCATTGACCTGGAGATTAGAATCTAAAATAGGGTGTAATCCCAAATATTCGTAATCTTTGGATTTCATTACTTCTAGCATATTTCGATATTTATCATCTGCTTCCAGTTCCTGAGCCAGGTCTACTTCAATTGGTATCAGCGTATTATCATCATCTTTAAAAACAACTGTTTGATAATTAGTTTTTATGTTTTTTTGCTCTTTTTTATTATTATCCTGTTTGATACAGATAAAACAAATCACTAAACAAGTACCTGCCAGAATCGTTATTAGTAATTTCTTTTTCATCTTTAAATCCCCCCAATAATATCATATGAAATAATCATTTTAAAATGCCAAAATAAAAAGTTATTTACAAGCAGTAAACAACTTTTTATTTTATGATAATATGTTCGACTTTTAACCCTGTATAATCAAAAAATCCTGAAGACGAATATCTAAATTCATCAGTTTCACCCGTCGTATATATTTTAATATACTTATTAGGTTGTGTATTTAACAAATTTTTACTTTCTAAAATCTCTTTAATATTTTTACAAATAGCTTCACTACTTGAAATATATTCAATATTTGGTAATACTCGCTTTATTTGTTCCTTTAAAATAGGATAATGAGTACAGCCTAAAATAATTGATTTGATCTTTCCAGCATAACTATCAAAATATTCATGTAACACCTCATAAATCCCTTCTTTATACATTCCCGATTCTACTAATGGCACTAATTTAGGTGTAGCCAAAGAATAAGTTGTAATATGAGGATTTATTTTCTTGATGGTATCAGGATACTTATTTGATTTGATTGTCGCTGCAGTAGCAATAATTAAAGTATTATCAACATTACGATTAATAAAATCATCAACTGTAGCATCGATCACACCAATTATTGTCATATTAGAATATACAGCCTGTAATTTATCTAATACCGTCGAACTAGTAGTATTGCAAGCTAAAACGATCATTTTAACATTTTGCTCAATAAAATATTCAACGATTCCACTAGCATAACTAAACAACTGTTCTGGAGTTTTATCACCGTAAGGACAATGATAATTATCACCAATATAAATAATATTTTCATTTGGTAATAATGACCTAATTGAGTTTACTACTGTCAAACCACCAACTCCTGAATCAAATACCCCTATTGCTCTTTCCATCTAATTACTCCTATCTTCCACATATTCTTCTAAGACTAAATTTTGTTCATGTAATTTAGCAGCAAGTTCCTTACCAACATACCTGAATGTCGTTGGACTGTACTCATGACCAGTTACCAATGTTTTATCAGCAGGATACCGTAAAACAAAACCATATTCATAGCTATGAGTGACAAGCCACTGAAAAACATCTGTTTGATCAAAATCATCAATACTTATATCCATTTTTTGAAGATCGACCGTGCTGCCTAACTGATATTCATTATAACCAGCGATAACACCTTTATCCTCCAAAAGAGCCACATCATAACTAATATAAGTTTTCGTTAAAATAATTTTCTTACTGCAATCATTATAACAAGCTAGATACATTTCTAATAAATTATTATAAGTTTCTTCTTGCAGATACATCGAATATTTAGTTCTTGCAATCCCAGAAGCAACTACTAAATTTTTAGGTTCATAACCACCAATAAAAGTCTCATTATTTACTACTAGCGAAATGTTACTAGGATTATAGATTCTTCTTGCATTGGGTTGTAAATCGTGGTTAAAAAGCGTTGCCAATGAAGTCTTTGTAAAATCATTACTTAACTGTTTAAAACTATCATACAATTCTCTATCATCTAAATCATCATATTCTTTCATCGTGTTTAAATAATTATTTGTATCGCTTATATATGTATAATCTGTTTCATCATAAATCGATCTTAACATTTGATAAAAATCAACATTATTAAAATCAAAAGTATCCTGATTAATATACGCTTCAACTAAATTATTTTTTATTAATGTATCACAATATGTAAGTGCCCTACTCGCAAAAGATACCTCTAATTTATCAGCTAATTGATTTCCTATACTAACTAAATTATTTAAATCTGGATATTTATTCGTTTTATCTAAAGCATTATAAAATTCATAATACATTAAATTAAAATCAGGAATCTCAATATATTTAATAAATTTATCTACAGCAATTGCATTTTCAATCAAATATTCCTGCTCATCTTCATCTAAATACATTTCAATTAATGCCCGATTATCATTATTAATTCCATTAACTCGATAAAAACGATCATATTTACGATTTATTGAAACAAATGCAGTTATAAAACATAACGTCACTATTAAATATAAATGCCATCTTTTCAATTCCATAACATCACCTTGTTTCATTATATACTAACTAACAGTAAAAAACCATAATAAAAAATATCTGTTTATCTAAATATTGCTTTAATAACAAAAAAGCTGTGTAAATATTTATCACAGCTTTTATCAAGATACTATATTTAAAATTACTAAAGTTCTAATTCCTTAAATTTAATCAATTCAAAAACCGCTTGTATTCTTGAATCAACCCCTAATTTTTGAATAACATTAGAAATATGATTACGTACTGTTTTTTCACTGATTCCTAATGTTTTAGCAATTTCTTTGGTTGATTGATTTTTAATTAAAAGATTAAAGATTTCCTTTTCTCTTGGCGTTAGAATCACATTCACCTTTTTATCTCACCTCATATTGTAATATATGAAAAGATTTATTTTTCGGTGTCATTTTTTAAAATTTTAAAAAGATTTAAAGCTACTTCTTTAGGTAAAACCTTCTCCAGTTGTTCCAAGGTAGCTTCTTTTAACTGCTTAACACTACCAAATTCTTTCAATAATAACTTTTTACGTTTAGGTCCGATTCCCTCAACATTATCTAAAATCGATTGAAACAATGATTTTGAACGCACATTTTTATGAAAACTGATTGCATAACGGTGAACCTCATCCTGCATCCTAGTAAGCAAGAAAAATAATTCACTTTTTTTATTGATTTCAACAGCTTCTCCATTACTATCTAACAATACCGACGTAGAATGGCGCTCATCTTTAGCCAATCCACAAACCATAATATTCATATTCAAACCATCAATAACTTCTTTAGCGACTTTTATCTGGCCTTTACCACCATCGACGATAATTAAATCCGGTCTTTCCAAACCTTCCATTAAAACTCTAAAATAACGGCGATAAATAACTTCTTTCATGCTGGCATAATCATCAGGTCCTTCAATCGTTTTGATTTTAAACTTACGGTAATCTTTTTTAGATGGTACCCCATCTTTAAAACAAACCATCCCGGCTACGGCATAAGCACCTTGAATATTCGAATTATCAAATAATTCGATTCTTCTTGGCAAAGCGATTCCTAATAATTCACCCAACTGTTTAATTGCGCCAATAGTTGCAGCTTCATTTTTTTGAATCAATAAAAATTTCTTTTCTAATTGTTCCTTGGCATTTTCATTAGCCATATTAACAAGATTAGCTTTATTACCTCTTTGCGGTTTAATAATTTTACAATTAATGATTTCTTCTAATAAACTTGTATCAAATTCCATCGGTACTAATAATTCCTTAGGTTCGGTATTTTCCTGATAGAATTGAACTAAAAAGGAAATGATCTGTTCTTGAAAATCATCTTGTAAAGGAACGAGATTCAAATCTCGTGCTAAAAGTTTACCATTACGCATAAAGAACAGCTGCAAACATAAATAACCTTTATCATGATAATATCCAACAATATCACGATCAACTAAATCATTAAACTGGACATGCTGCTTACTTGTAACGTGCTGAATATGATTAATCAAATCTCGGCATTCTTTCGCTAGTTCATAATTTTGGACTTCGCTGGCATTAAACATTTTTTCCTGTAATTCTTTGATTATTTGTTTAGTATCACCTTGGATAAACTTAGTAATACTAGAAGTGATTTGCTTATAGTTATTTTCATCTACTTCTTGAATACAAGGTGCTAAACATTGATTTAAAGAATAGTATAAACATGGTTTTTTAGGAATATGGTTACATTTTCTAAGGGGGTATAGCCGATTTAAAAGTTTAAATGTTTCTCTAGCTGCTGTTCCATCAGGAAATGGTCCAAAATGTTTATGTTTTTTATCTTGGGCATTTCTGACGATTTTTAAACGGGGATGTTTTTCTTTTGTTAACTGAATGTAGGGATAATATTTATTATCCATAAAAGAAATATTATATTTAGGTGCATAATCTTTAATTAGATTGATTTCTAATAATAATGCTTCTTTTTCCGAATCAGTAACAATATAATCAAAATCAACGATTTCCTGGACTAATTTTGTTGTTTTATAATTATGAGCACCAACAAAATATGAAGAAACTCGATTCTTTAATTTTTTCGCTTTTCCTACATAAATAACCGTGCCTTCTTTATTTTTCATTAAATAGCAGCCAGGCTGTAACGGCAATAAAGAAAGTTTATCTTTGATTACTTTATGATCCATTACTCAAAATAAACTAAGGTTGCCCCTAGTCCTCCTTCATTAGGTCCCCCATCACGATAACTAACAACATTTTTATTCTTCTCTAACATCTTTCTAACACCATTTCTCAAAACACCAGTACCCATGCCATGAATGATCCTTACCATCGAATAGTTATTGACCAAAGCATCATCTAAAAATTTATCAACTAAAAGCATTGCTTCTTCATAACGTTTACCAATAATATTTAATTCAAAGCTCTGATTAGTTGATTTACGTAATGATTTAAGATTAGATTTAACTTTTTTAGGCTTAACTTTTTTAGAAATAAAACTAACTTCTTCAGGTTTAGCATTCAGTTTCAAACCACTCATATTGATCGTCAAGATACCTTTTTTATTGATCGAAAGAATTTCCCCCTGGCGATTAGCTGACAATACTTTAACAATATCACCTACTTGATATTCATGTTTTTCTTCATTGATCAGTTTCTTTTCTTCATGTTTTAATAAATCTAGATTTCTTTTAGCATCGATTACTACATGTTGTTTTAAAACCGCCTGTTTTTTTAGATCCTCAACAACTAAATCGATTTCCTGCTTTGAATCCTCTAATAATTGATTAGCTTCTTTTTTAGCTTTTTCCATTAAATCATCTTTTTGTTTTTCAAAATTATTAATCAAACGATTATATTTATTTAATTTATTTTCCGCTTCTTGCGCCAAAATCTCTAAGCGATCTTTTTCAAGTTGAACTTGAGTTAATTCATTTTGCAGCTTTTCAAGCAGTTTATCACTATCAGTTAAACTGCTTTCTTTGATCTGATAAGCTAATTCAACGATTTCTTGTTTCAAACCTAGACGTGAAGAAATTTCAATCGCATAAGAATTACCAACACTACCTTCAATCAAACGATACGTTGGAGCCATATTTTCCTGATCAAATTCAACCGCTGCTACTAAAATATATTCCTCATTTTTAGCAAATTCCTTTAAAGCTGAATAATGAGTTGAAGCAACGATCAAAGGATTTACCTGGTGTAAATAGCGTAAAATTGCTTCAGCAATACTCTGTCCTTCTTTAGGATCAGTTCCAGAACCAATTTCGTCTAATAATACTAAAGACCGTTCACTAGCTTCATTAGTAATTTCCACTAAACGTTTCATATGACTAGAAAAAGTTGATAAAGACTGTTCAATTGACTGTTCATCACCTAAATCTACACAGATCTGATCAAACATTGGCACAACAGCCTGATTACAAGGCAGTGCCATCCCACATAAAGCCATCAAACTAAGTAAACCTGCGGTTTTTAAAACAACTGTTTTCCCACCCGTATTTGATCCACTGATCAATAACATTCGTTTAGGGTCATTCAAAACAATGCTGTTGGCAACTACTTTATCTTTATCGATCAAAGGATGACGCGCTTTGAGCAGACTAAAATGATGATAATCTTCACTTACATCAGGAACGATTCCATCAATTTGAACCCCATAACCAGCTTTAGCAAAAATAACATCAATTTCAACTAATAATTCTTGATCTTCGTGTAAAAGATCATAATTATCTTTAATCATTTTTGATAATTCCATCAAGATTCGGTTGATTTCTCTTAGTTCATCATCACGAGCGTGAACTAACTGGTTATTCATCGAAACAATAACTTCCGGTTCAATAAACATAGTTTGTCCCGTCGCTGACATAGCATGTACGATTCCTTTAACATTATTTTTATTTCCGGCTTTGACTGGCAATACTAAATGATTATTACGACTTGAAATAGCTTCTTGTGACAAATAGTCTTTATTAGCTTTCTTTACTTGTTCGATCTTAGTTCTAATGTTAGCTTCGATTGATAGAATCTGGCGTCTAATTCTTTTAAGTTCTTTACTGGCACTATCTAAAACATTACCACTGCTGTCAATACAGCGATTGATTTCTTTTAATAACTGTTTTGGTAAAATGAGCTGATTACATAATTGAATCAATTCATTTTCTTCAAGTTCTTTTTCTGATAAATAATTAGTTATTTCTTTTACATTATTTAATAAATAAACGATTTGAACAAAATCTTCCCCAAATAAAGTCCCATCTTTATTAGCTTTTAATAATAATGGTTCAACATCATTATAATGACCAATTGGTAAACGACCATATTTATAAATCAAACGCATCGCCTGATCTAAATATTTTTGGTCCAATTTTAAATCTTCTAAATCTTGATAAGGTGCTAAAGAATCAATTTTATCTTTAGCTAAAAGACTAACTCCAAAAGCTTTAACTTTATCTTTAATTTGATTAAATTCTAATGTATCATATATATTTTTCATCCTACTCACTCACTATTATTTTACTTAATATTTTATTTACATCTATTTTACTACGATCCACTTTTGATAACAATCTTGATACTTCATCATACTGCTGTTGATCAAGACTAACAGGTTCCTGTATTTCATCTATATCATCATAATATTTTACTAAAGTATTTTCTAGTTCCTCCTGATTGATCAAACCATTATCATATGCATTATTTAATGAAAGTGAAATCATGTAAATATTATTAGCATCAAAGCTATCATAGTTTATCCCTTCACTAATTATCTGACCAACAGTATCTAACGATTCAATTTTTTCAGTAACTGCTGGTACTAATTCTAAAATTTTTTTAGCAACGACAGTATCATCAATACTTTCTTTTCCTCCTGGAATGATCGGCATGACAATAAAGATCAAAGCCAAATAAATATTAATGATTCCGCCAATCAAACTAACAACGATTCCCAATAATCGATCTAACTGCTCAAAAATACTAAAAGTATAAATAATATTTTTTAAAAGTGGTTTAACCACTTTTCCCAGCAATAATAATATCATTTTTAAAACAATAAATAAGATAATAAAAATAATAAATCGATTTACGGTTTCTCCAATCATTTCACCTAAACCCTCAACTTTATACACTGTATAAATATTTGACAGCGGTGAAGATGCATATAAAGCTATCAATAAGGAAATAATTGTCGCTAAAAGATCATAAGCGCGATAAACGAATCCCTTAATATATCCAAAAATCAACATTAATACCAAAACAAATACAATTATTATGTCAATAAAAATTGAATTTACAACAAAACTCATGGAAACACCTCAATTTCTTTTAATATACATTGTAGCAAAACAAATTTATACTGTCAAAAAGTTTGAAAATATGTTATACTAAAATAGTAGGACTAGGAGGACAAGTAATGAACATGAATGTAGTGAGAAATAATGGTTCAAAAAGAATGAATGTTATTAATATGCATGCTTACGATAAACTTGTAGCTTTTAGCGATTCTAGTACAGCTAACAGCAGTGATGTCTCTAATAACTATGTAAATCTTAATCATATTGGTTGCGATGAAACTGGTTCTAGTGATTTTTTCGGACCGTTATGTGTTGTTGCCTGTTACATAGATGAACGTGATTTTGATTGGTTAGTCAGCCTTGGAATGCGGGATCCAAAAGATATGGATAATCATGAACTTGTTCGTATCGCTAGGGAAATAAAAGATCGACTAATTTATAGTTTGTTGATTTTAGATAATTCGCATTATAATGCTATGGTAAAAGCTGGTAATAATTTGGCTAATATCAAAGCAAAATTATACAATCAAGCTGTAACCAATGTTATGCAAAAAGTAGGTATGCCCATCAAAGACAAACTAGTCAATCAGTTTGTTTCCCCAAAAACGTATTATAATTATTTAAAAAATGAAGTAATTGTTGTAAAAGATTTAACCTTTGTTCAAAAAGGAGAAGAAAAGTATTTAGCCATCGTTTGTTCAATGATATTATCGAGATATGCTTATTTACAATATTTCACTAATATGTCACGGAGTTTAAAAATGAAATTACCTCACGGTAATAGCAGCAGTATCGACTCAATTGCAATTGAAATTGCAAAGAAGTATGGACCTAAAATGTTAAACAAAGTTACAAAAACCAACATGACTAATTACAAGCGAATCAAAGATTTAATTTAGGGTAACATTGTTATCCTTTTTTATTATGCTTTTTTTATTTTTAAATATACTTTATTTGTTTATCTTATAACCAGCACTTATTAAACTAGAACATTTGTTGTTTTAAATTAAAGTAATTCCCACACTCATTCAAACTTTTCATTAAATTAAGGAAAAGTATATAATTAAGTTTAAAGAGCTGTAATGAATAATTAAAACTATTCATTACAGCCCTTTAATCATCATACCTTTTTAACTTAACAGCTATTTAACTTCAATTGTAAAAGGAGGTACTTTCGTATACTTAACTCCCGCAGCATCTAACATTCTTTTAGCAGCACGATCACTATCAGTCCCGTTATACTTATCATCTTCATAAATAATTTCACCGATACCACTTTGAATGATTGCTTTAACACATTCATGACATGGAAATAATGAAACATAGATCCGACAGCCTTTTAAATTTCCTGTACTATTTAAAATTGCATTTAATTCCGCATGGACTACATAAGGATATTTTGTATCATACAATTCTCCTTCTCTAACTTCCCAGGGAAATTCATTATCCTCACATCCCCAAGGCAGTCCATTATAGCCAACTCCTACGATCTTATTATCAGAATTAACAATACATGCCCCTACTTGAGTATTAGGGTCTTTAGAACGATAAGCCGATAGTTTAGCTACTCCCATAAAATATTGGGTCCAGTTAATTATCTTACTCATTTATCATTTCCTCCTCTAATTCATTTAATTTAGCTTTAAAATAATCTGGTAATTCACTTTCAAATTCTAAATATTTTTGCGTCACCGGATGAATAAAACCTAATTTTTTAGCATGCAAAAACTGTCCATGGCTAAAATCATCTTTACGACGTCCATATTTAGGATCGCCATATACCGGATAACCAATATAACTCATATGAACTCTGATTTGATGTGTCCGTCCTGTTTCAAGCCGACATTCAATCAAACTCATATTTTTATAACGTTTTAAAACGGTAAAATTAGTTATTGCCTCTTTACTATTATTTCTAGTAACACACATACTTTGACGATCTTTAGGATTACGGCCGATCGGAGCATCGATCTTACCTTTTACATGAGGAATCAAACCATGAACAAGCGCTACATATCTTCTTGTAACAGTATGATTTTTTAATTGACTTGATAAAGAACGGTGTGCTGTGTCATTTTTAGCAATCATCAATAATCCACTTGTTTCCTTATCAATTCGATGTACGATTCCCGGTCGATTGACTCCATTGATTCCTGAAAGATCTTTACAATGAAATAATAAAGCATTAACTAAAGTTCCTTTGGTAATTCCCGGTGAAGGATGAACGATCATTCCCGTTGGTTTATCTACAACAATAACATCTTTATCCTCATAAACTATCTTTAAAGGAATATCTTCAGGTTCGATATCTAAATCAACATTATCTTCCATCATGATCTCGATTTGATCATTTAACTTAGTTTTATAACCAGCTTTAGTTACTTTACCATTTACAAGAACAGATCCATCACTGATCATTTCCTGAATTTGTGTTCTTGATAGATCTTTCATCTTTAAAGCAATTACTTTATCTAAGCGACAATTATTTTCATCTTCAATAACAAAATTATATTTTTCCATGAATATACTCCTCAAAAACAATCTCAATAATTATTAATATCACACCGATCACAACTGCCATATCAGCAACATTAAAAATAGGAAAATTATAACCAAAAATAACTACATCAATAAAATCTCGAACATAGCCATATACGACACGATCGATCAGGTTTCCTACCATTCCTGCAAATGTAAGCACTAATCCAAAACGCGTCAATATTTCATTACGACTAGTTTTCTTGAAAAAGACGATCATTAAGACCGCTGATATCAAGGCCACAATAATAAAAAGCCACAAATGTCCTGCCAGCATCCCCCAGGCGACACCAGTATTATGAGTATATGTAAAATAAAAAAAATTATTGATTATTTCTTGTGATTGCCCTAACTGCATTGATGAAGCTACTAAATGTTTAGTTAATTGATCACCCCCAATTATTAATATCAGTGTTATTAAATATAATAATTTATTTCTTTTTGTTAAATTCATTTTTATCACCCACCGACATTATACAATAATCTTTACTTAACCACAATAAAATAAAGAGCCAAGGCTCTTTATAAAATATAAATAATAACTGCCAAAAAATGAAAAGCTGAGCCAATCATTACAAAAATATGAAATAATTCATGAAACCCAAATTGTTTAAACCAATTAGGTTTTTTTAAAATATAAATAATTGCTCCAATTGTATAACTAATACCTCCTAAAGCAATTAAAACAAAGCAGCCCCAGGGAACGTTTTTAAAAGCTGGAAAATCAAAAACTAAAGCCCAGCCCATCAAAAGATAAAAAATCGTTGAAATAAAGCGTGGTGCTTTCATCCAAAATAATTTGATCATTATTCCTAGTAGCGCAATTGCCCAAATTACAGCTAAAAAATAAAAATTATGAGGATAATCTAAATACGTTAAGCAAATAGGCGTATATGTCCCCGCAATCAAAATATAGATCATTGAATGATCCAGTTTTCTTAAAAACAGTTTTACTTTATTATTTATAGCTGCATCATAATAATGATATATACTGCTAGCACTATACAATGCAATTGATGACAAACTAAATATAGTTATCCCAATTATCGTTAATTTATCAGATTTTTCAATTATTGCCATTACCATCATTAAAACCAGCATCAATGCTGATAAAAGAGCGCCAATAAAATGTGTTTTACAACTAATTGGATCCATTGCTTTATCAAGTTTTTTCATACCAAAACCTCCTTATGTAGTATCAATAACTATATTATGTATTTATATTAGCACTAATAAAGAATATGTCAACTATATATTGAAACAAAATTATAAATAGAGTAAAATGTTTTTGAGGTGAGACCATGGATAAATTAACTGAAATCATTAATAAAACAGCTAATAAAACCGATTTAAAAAGTCAAGATATTCCATCATTGGATCTTTATATGGATCAAATCATGACATTGTTTGAAAATAACCTAAAAGACAATAAACGTTATGAAGATGATAAAATTCTTACTAAAACTATGATCAATAATTATTCTAAAGCAGGCGTTATCAAACCTGTTAAAGGTAAAAAGTATACTAAAGAACAAATCATTGGCATGTTATTGATCTATAATCTAAAAAATACTATTACCATTCAAGAGATAAAAGAAATCTTAACACCTATTTATGAAACAGATGAAAGTTTAGAAGATATTTATGATCGCTTCATTAATATTAAATCCAAACAAACACAGCAGCTGGAACCTTTAGTTAAAAACATCATTGAATCTTACCAGCTTGATATCAATGATAAAAATGAGCGTTTGATTACTATTATGGTTTTATCTGCTTTAGCTAATCAATTAACTAATATTATCGAAGGAATCATTGACAGCTTTTATAAGGAGTTTTAGTTGACTAAAACTCCTGTTTTTTTTATAATTAACGTAATTTATCGATGGAGGAAAAACACATGAAAATTATTGATTTATTACTTAAAAGACCAACGTTGTCATTTGAAATATTTCCACCAAAAAATCATGATGGTGACATTAGCTCGATCTATCACACTATTGATGAGCTTTCTAAATTAAATCCTGATTTTATCTCAGTTACATATGGAGCTGGTGGTTCAACAACAAGAAATACTGTTGAAATAGCTTCCAAAATAAAAAATGATTATCATATTGAAGCTGTTGCTCACTTAAGCTGTATTGATGCAACGCCAGAGCAGCTGATTCAAACTATTGACTCTTTAAAAGCAAATAATATTGAAAACATTCTAGCTTTACGCGGTGATTATCCTAAAGATTATGATCCTAACACTGCTCCTTATTACTATAAACATGCTAGTGAATTAAATGAATTTATTAGTAAAAATTATCCTGATACTTTTTGTCTAAGCGGGGCTTGTTATCCTGAGGTTCATCAAGATGCCGATTCTTTAGAAAGTGATCTGGAAGCATTAAAGATAAAAGTTGATGCGGGGGCTCAATATCTAATTACCCAGATCTTCTTTGACAATAATTATTATTATCGCTTAGTTAGAGAAGCTCGAGCTAGAGGCATCAATGTACCGATCATCGCCGGAATAATGCCAGCTACTAATTCTAAATCATTATTAAATATCGCTAAATTAAGCGGCTGCAATATTCCGTATAACTTATCAGCAATGATCGAGCGCTTTAGAAATAATCCTCAGGCAATGAAAGAAGTAGGTTTAAATTATGCGACTTATCAAATAATTGATTTAATTACTAATGGTGTTGATGGTATTCATCTTTATACAATGAATAAACCCGAAATAGCTAAAGAAATATTACTTAGAACTAATAATATTTTCGCTGAATTTATTAATGATTAAAAAAAATGCGTTAAAATATCTAGGCTACTTAGATAATCAAGTCGACGAACAAACAAATAAACTTTTAGATGAATGTCTATTGGAACTTGAAAAGCTAAAGCCAAAATTCATGTATCAAATCTTTTCATTAAAACACCATCCTTTATTAATTAAAGAATTAGATCTTTCTCTCGAATATCCTGATTTAATCGATTTATTTGATAGTTGTGATAAAGTAGCGGTCATTGCCTGCACTTTAGGAATTGAATTGGATAAATTATTACGTTACTATGCCATGATCGACATGACTAAAATGACTGTTATGGATGCTTTAGCTAGTAGTTATATTGAAATTAAATGCGATGAATTTGAAGAAAAGCAAAATTTTGGCAAACGTACTTTTCGTTTTTGCCCTGGCTATGGTAATGTCCCTCTTGAACTCAATCATAAATTAGCAAATGCTTTAAATTGTAATAAGCATATTGGTTTAACTGTTCAAGAAAATAATTTATTATTACCACAAAAATCAATGATTGGTTTAATTGGTATTGGTGATGAAAAATTAGCTAAACATTGTTTTTCATGTATAAACTTAGAAAATTGTATATATAGAAAGAAGGGACAAAGATGCTACAAAAAAGATTAAAAGAAGAAATACTAGTATTTGATGGCGCAATGGGAACACAATTGCAAAAAGCCGGATTAAAAGCTGGAGATATTCCTGAGTGTTTAAATATTACCGATCCTAAATTAATTCAACAGATTCATCTTAATTATTTAAATGCTGGAGCTGACTTTATTACTACTAATACTTTTGGCGCTAATCCCTTAAAAATGAAAGATGCTCCTTATCATTATGATGAAATGATCAAAGCTGCTATCGATAATGCAATCATTGCTCGACAAAAAGCTAATCGTGAAAATGATAGTTATATCGTTTTAGATATTGGACCGATCGGTCAATTATTAGAACCGATGGGAACCTTAACTTTTGATGAAGCTTACGAAATCATTAAAAAGCAGGTTTTATTGGCAAAAGATAGAGTTGATGCGATCTTATTAGAAACAATGACTGATATTTATGAAGTCAAAGCAGGGGTTTTGGCTGTTAAGGAAAATAGTAATCTACCCGTCTTTGTTACTATGACATATGAAAGTAATTTAAGAACTTTATCAGGATGCGATCCTATTACCATGGTAAATGTTTTAGAAGGCTTGAATGTTGATGTTTTAGGAGTAAATTGTTCTTTAGGACCAATCGAATTAACACCAATCATTAATGATATTTTAAAAATCGCTACTGTTCCTGTAATGTTACAGCCCAATGCTGGATTGCCATGTTTAGTAGAGGGCAAAACTTGTTACAATATGGATGAAGAAACTTTTGTAACTGAAAGTATAAAACATGTTATCAACGGGGTTAGTATTATTGGCGGCTGTTGTGGAACGACACCAGCATTTATTGCAGCTTTGAAAAAAAATCTTCCTAGTAAAAAAACAAAATTAACTCCTATCAACGCTACAAGAGTATCGAGTGGAACTAAAACAGTTGAATTTGATCATCATGTTGTAGTATGTGGTGAAAGATTGAATCCGACAGGAAAGAAAAAATTGAAATTAGCATTAAAAGAAGAACGTTATGACGAATTGGTCGTTGAAGCGATCAAACAAGAACAAGCTGGAGCCCACGTCCTTGATGTCAATGTTGGTTTACCAGGAATTGATGAAGTAAAGACGATGAAACGTGTAATTAAATTATTACAAGAAGTTATTTCTTTACCGTTACAGATCGATAGCAGTAATTTTGAGGCAATCGAACAAGCTTGTCGTTATTATAACGGTAAACCATTAATTAATTCTGTTAATGGAAAAGACGAAACGATGGATGCTGTTTTTCCTATTGTTAAAAAATACGGTGGTGTCGTTATTGGCTTAACACTTGATGAAAATGGCATTCCTCCACTTGCTAAAGACCGCTTTGAAATTGCCAAGAAAATCATAAAAAAAGCAGAAAGTTATGGTATTTCAAGAGATAATATCGTTATTGACTGTTTAGTTCTAACAGTTTCTGCCCAACAAAAAGAAGTCATGGAAACTATCAAAGCTGTTTCGATGGTTAAACAATTAGGAGTGCATACTGTCCTAGGAGTTAGTAATGTCTCTTTTGGTTTACCAAATCGTCCCTTATTAAATAAAACTTTCTTAGCTATGGCATTATCTGCCGGCCTTGATCTACCAATCATCAATCCTCTAGATGCTCAGCTTATGGCAACGATCGATGCTTTTAATGTATTATATAATTATGACCATGATGCTTCTGTTTATATTGAACATCAGTCAAATCAAGAAACTGTAGTAAAAAAAGAAACCGCAAACTTTAGTTTAAATGACATTGTCCTACATGGTTTAAAAGATGAAGCGACAAATACTACTAAAAAATTACTTGAAACAACACCAGGTTTAGAAATCATCAATAATATATTGATCCCAGCTTTAGATACTGTTGGTAAACAATATGAAAAAAATATTATTTTCTTACCGCAACTGATTCAATCTGCAGAAACTGCAAAAATAGCTTTTAGTACTATTAAAGAGACTTTTAAAGAAACAACAGCTACCAAAGGTCCAATTATTATGGCAACTGTCCATGGTGATATTCATGATATTGGTAAAAATATCGTTAAAGTTGTTCTTGAAAGCTATGGCTATAAAGTAATTGATCTAGGTAAAGATGTTCCTCCAGAAACTGTTGTTGAAGCCTTTTATAAACACCATCCTAAAGCAATTGGTCTAAGTGCCTTGATGACAACAACCGTTGTTTCGATGGAAAAAACAATTGCCATGTTAAAAGAAATTGATGATATGTGTCCTATTTTTGTTGGTGGGGCGGTTTTAACAGCTGATTTTGCTAAAGAAATCAATGCTGACTATTATTCTAAAGATGCAATGGAAGCAGTAGAACTAATGAATCAAATCATAGACTAAAAAAATCAGCATAAGTTCTTACTTGCTTATGAGTAAAACAGATATGTTAAGCAGCACAAGATATTGTGCTGTTTTCCTTTGAATTTATATTTGGGGATAATATTTTTATGAATAACGATTCATGTTAAGTATAATGAAATCACTTTGAATGAAAAAATCTTTGGTGAAAACTTTATCGTCTATGACTGACAAGAATCAGCATGGAAAAAACAATAAATAAAAGAGTAGAGTATACGACATTTAGAGAGCTGACAAAGCAGAAATTAAAATCATGCTTTGTCATTTTTTCAGCTAAAAGCATCTAATTTTACCAAATAATGACATTTAAAAACTGTATTTTTAATATAAAATAAACATATCGTATGCTCAACTGACTAAAGTCTATAATATTCATACAAGTATGAATATCAATAAAGAAAAAAGGCAATTAATTATAATAGAAACCATCGCCTTTTTTGCTTTATTCAATTATACTCTATTATTCGATAAATTAGTAAAAAGAAAACCAAATAATGTTTTATAGATATGATATCTTGCTATCTACACTTTGAATAGTATCCCAAGCTTTATCATATTCGATTCATTCTTTAAAAATATTTTCGTTTTCTAAAACCAATCGATCAATATCATCCCAACACTGTGCTATTGGAAGCTCGTGTAAAATATCTATAGGCAGAAACAAAATTTCACAACCTTTATATAGATTCACAATAAGATCATCTTCTCGGAATATACAATCAGGATAGTTTTCTTTATTCAGTTTAAGTTCTTGCTGGATTATTTTTGTATATGCTACTATATCGGGATAAATAATAGTTGAAATCATATCGCTCAATCTATTTGAACCAATATTTTCTTCAAAAAACTAACCAACTGGAAAACTTCCGGATATAGCACACCCTTTTTACAATATCGAATGGGTCGCTTATAACCTGCCCTCTCAGCTTTTCTCCAAAAACTGCACCATGTTTACTTCCAAAGAACCCTAGATTTATTCCGTTTATTTCCAAAGGTTTAAATACTATAAAGTTTGTCCTCTTTTGAGTCAGAAGCATTAAGACGTGTCGTTATTTCACTAAAGTAATTATTTATTCATTGATATGCATCTTTTAATTCAGGTACATCAAATACTTTCAAACGCATAAGATTAATAAAAATCTATTGTCATTATCTAAAATCCCTATTTTGTCCAATTCACCGTATAAGCCAAAATATTCTGAAACAAACATTCTTCCAACATTGCCAAATAGCTATCCAACTTTGTATTCACATACCCAGCAAACAACTTTTCCATCATGCCCAGGTTATGATTTACATGATATTCATCAAAAGCATTGTAATAAGCAACCCGATCTGTAAACTTAATATCTATTGGAGGATATCCCGCTTTCATCAATTCCAAATTTACAAGTAGTCGCCCCGTCCGACCATTTCCGTCGATGAAAGGGTGAATTCCCTCAAACTCAATATGAAACCGTGCAAGCCTTGGAATGATATGCTCTGTGCTACTTCTATAAGCCTCCAATAACTGCTCCATCTTAGGCTGAATTAGATAAGGCTGCACAGATTCATGCTTTGCACCCATAATTCTTACCGGAACTCTTCTGTAAATTCCTCGGTCATCCTTTTTATCTGCCAACACCAGATAATGAATCTGTTTGATAACACTCTTTGATAACGACACCTGATTCTTTACCAAATCCCGTACAAAATCAAAGGCTTCCTTATGCCCAATTGCTTCCATATGATCTTTTAGCGGCTTCTGATCAATCGTCAATCCACGCAGCACCATATCTGTCTCTCAGCAAGGTCAACGTATTTCCTTCAATCGCATTAGAATTGTATGTGTATTCAACCACAAATTCCTCTGTCAATCGCTCCGCCTCTCCCTCTATCAAAGGTCGTCGGGAATCCAGTTCGATTTTTTCCTGTCTATCATTGCAAGCAGACTCTCTGCTGTTTTATATCTACCATCCTCTGGTTTCTTCGCATCTGAAAGAATTTTCCAACTGCGCCCTTCGCGAGTAACACCCGGAATCTTCCCCTCTGAACATAATATACGAACTCTTCTATCTGAAATGCCCCATTTCTCTGCTACCTGCTTCACTGTCATGTACATAAGCCTACACCTCACCTCAAACAGTAATATACCCTATTATCGGAATAATACAAAAGTCCAGAAGATACCATTTTCCATCTCTCAAATCATTATTTCACACTTCTGATTTTGATTTTCCCAATCGTAGTACCCCTGCATTCCTATTATTCTGATTTACCGCAGTTTATCCGCCAAACAGCCTGCACTCTGCTTCTTGCCATGTTAGACAATCTTTTCATTATGAAAGAAATTCCTAAACATGAAAGCATTCAAAAAAATTTGATGGTGAGGTTAAAGAAACCAAAAAAACAGCACAATTTCTTGTACTCTCTAACATATCTGTTTTCCCCATAAGAAAGTAAAACCTCATACACTCATATTTCTTTTTTCTTAAATAAAAACAGATAGTTATCTTTGATTAGATTTCTATCTGTTTCTACAATCTTAAATTGATGACATTAAAATTGCTAGGAATTCTCTTTTCTTGTTTGAATCTGTTGTAAAATTGAAGGATCTTTGATCTTATCATCTTGAGCAAATAAAACAACTTCAGAAATGATTTGCGCCGTTTTAGGATCTTCATCTAAAAATGGTAAATAAACTTTGCCACGTTTTCCACTCCACACAGAAACAATTCTAATTACTGCGCCACCATCTTGATGAACTATTCCACTCCCTAAATGAACACTATAATTATTTAATCTTCCTCGAATACATGCAAAATGATCTTTAATTTCAACATTATTTAATTTCATTAATTGAGATGTATACTCAACAATTGTTTTTCGCAATTCCATTGTAGAAAATGATGTGATTGGATCAACACCACCAACATAGGCAGTACTTACAGCTAAATCAACATCTCGCATCGTTTCCGAAAAAACAATATCATCGATATCACAAATCTTCATTGGCTGATTATTTTTCTTGTCATAAAATTGAATATAATCAATACATGGTGCTTCAATATCACTAGGTGAAAACCAGTCAGCTTGAGCAAAAAGATTTACAATCAGCTGATCTTGATAATAGATTTTTTCTAAACCATTTTCATAGCTTACATTCCACTTTCTTGATTTTAGTGCAGCTGCTGCTTTTTTAGGCTGAATTTGATATCCTGTATAACGTTTAGATGATGATTGATCTTTTTCATCATCCAGTTTGAGATAAAGTTCTCTAAAAACCTGTTTAAAAGGCTGAATGATTTGCTGTTTATAAATATACGTTTGATATTCGTGCCAGCACTGACGTTTATATAGATCATAAGGATGAATGATACGCACATAGTTACCTAATTTTTCACGATGAGCGATTCCTTTTAAATATCCTTGATCATAAAAACCTAAATTTTCATCAGAAATCAAAACAAGTTTAGAAAGCATTGGTGCTACGATTGGATTATTCATAATCGTATGAATTTCATCAATCATGAAATCAGTTCGATCTTCCATAGCCTGTTCTAACATTTTTCTCGAACGCTGATATTGTTCGTTCCATTTTTTATGAATATCTTTAATTTCTAGTACATAACTATTATTTTTTAATTTAGCGGGAATAGATTTCTGTTTTCGTTTATTTTTTAAAACTTTTATTTCATTATGTCCCTGATCATCTATTTCGATCCACAATTGAATTTCATCAACCTGGTGTGGTTGTAAGACATATTCATATTTTTTAACTATTTCAGTTTCCATCATCCAAGATAATCTTGTAGCTGTTTCAAAGCATGAATTCTTAGCCAAATTCATCAAAGCAATTTCACAAGCTCTTTTTTCACTAGCTTGTCTTTGCGCTCCAAATTGTTTGGATTCTTTTAAAAACTGCTGAATCGCTAAATAACGTTCAAGTAGATCTTGATCATCCTTTAATGGATAAATACAGTAAGCATTTAAAGCATCTTTATTTCGTTTTTGGCGCATTTGCAGATATAATGTCTCTAAATCTATTTTCTTTAAACAAGCATCTGCATATTTACGAGCTCGGCTATGAAAAGAATTTTCACATAAATATTTTGCTGCCCGATATAACATTTGAAATCTTTTTTCGCCCAAAAGCTGATAGACATTTTGGCACCATTCCATATCAAATGCCCCATCATTTAAATCTTGAGGATCTATTTGCGTGTAATGAGCAATCTGTGCTTTCTTTTGTTGATAATCATATTGTTTCATATGCGCAATAAAATAATAACAGGCTTCTTTAAAACCTTCCCAATTTAAAACTCGGTTAATAAAATCGATCCATTGTGGAGCTAACATTGCCACTTCAACAAGTCTCTCTTCTTTAAAATTTTCATTTTTTAAAGTTTGGGGATCATCACTTGATAAAGGGTAACAATGACGAATCAAATCAGTAAAAACAACATTTCGATCATCACCATAGCGTTGCCTTTTTAATGTCTCATGTTCTAAAACATGCAAGGCATCAATAAGATATTTAACTCCGTTAACAACATATAGATTTTCAACATAAGAAGTAACAGCTGTTTTTTCGTTTAATCTTGTTTTTTCCATTGAAATTAAATGATCAGCTATCAAATCAAGTTCTTTTCTTAAATAAGCAAAAACTTCAATATCATTATTCAACCGATTATGATGATAGCATTCTAAATTTAACTGTGGTTTTTTCCAAACTCCTGTTCCTTCAAAATAAGCATCTCGATAAGCAGCAAAAAGCTGATGCTGATCATTTGTATATCTACTACTATTATTATGACTATCAAGAATACATTCATAAAAAGCTTCTTGGCTAATAATTCCTAACAAAGCAGCTCGAGCTAAAATCATTGGTGAAATAGTAAATTTATGTTGTGTATCTGGTTGACATTTTAGATTAAAATTTTCATAACAGTGCATCATTATTGGAAAATATTCTTGGAACTGTTGATCATTAGCATTTTCTAAATGCAATAGAGCAACTAAAAAGGGAAATAAATTACTTAGGCTCGCGATTTCATATTGATTATTATAAATTCTTCTTTTGTATTGATAATATTTACAATGCTTATTGATTATTTCTAAAAGCATAAAAGCTTTATCACGATAATTACTTGTATTTTCATATTCATAAAAATAGTAAGAAATTAATTTTGTAATATGCTGATAATATTGTAATGATTCGATATCTTTTTGATAAAGCGTAAATAATGGTGTTTCTAAATTAAGAAACTTATCAAATTCAATTCCTTCTAGTAATAAACGAAGTTCAAAAACAATATCACTGTCTAATTGATCTTGTTGAAAATATTCATTCCACAACTCATTTAAAGGTAAAGCCTTTAATGAGTGTTCTTGATAATTAAGAGGATAAAAATACTCTGACTTTAATTGTCGATATTCATATCCATTATAATATTCATCATTTTGATGTAAAATAATTCTTTGATCCCATTTTTTTAAATATTCAAGAACTTGTTGTTTATTCCATGGCAATAGTGTTGAAAAATCAATTTTTTCTTTTTTAATAATTAGACCTTTTTTGATCGTTTTTATTTTTGAATGATAAGGCAATAAATAAGACTGATAAGGGCGATATAGCCCAAATCCTTCATCTTTTCCCTGAATTTTCACTGCACTGATTTTTACATCCTGAAAATAGTGTGGCACCTTTTGTTGTAACTCAAGCGCTGCTTCTTGAATCATTTTATTTGCTGATTTAGATAAGCGTTGATAACTTTGCTGGATCTGCTCTTGATCTTGTTTTGCAAGAATATGAACGATATGTGCACGTGCCTGAGCTTTTTTTGTTTTTAAACGGTTTTCAAGATCAATAATATCTTGATTAGAGAGATTTAATTTTATATATTCTTTTTCAATATAATTTGCTAACTCACTATTATTAGAAATGATTTCTTTTAGCATAAAAGCCTTTTTCTTACTTTCATCTAATAATGGAAATCTTTCTTCCATAAATTGTTTTAATCTTTTATCATGAAGATTACTAGCAACATACGGCAAATATCTTTCAATAAATTCTATTTGCGGATTTGCTGCAATTATATCATAAAGATGATAACAAATACTTGACTTATATAACGTTATTGAAAACCATTCAAATCCTCGTGACAAATAGGTTTCTTGACTTTTCATCGTTTTAGCAAAAGTTTCCATCTCATTAAAAATAAGTGCTAATTCATCCTTAGTTAAAACTGCTTTTTGATAGTCATAGCGGCAACATTCGCTAATAAAAAGGGCCATGATCCATTGATCATGATGATAATCTTTTAAATAAGGCAACAGCACATGCAAATAAGGACAATTCGTCAATTTTAAATAAATCAAAGCACAAGCAACAATATGACGCTTAGAACTCTTTAATAAAATTAGTGCTTCATCTATTGCCTGATTAACATCATAGACACCTTTACAATATAAAGCCAAATAAATATCTAAAGGATTTTCACTTTGTAATGCCTGAAATCGATTATTTTCATTGTGAAAATAATCTTGAAGATGCCATAAAATATAACGAACATCTTTTTCTTTTACAATTTCATAACCTATCCCTATCCAGGTCAAAACACCTCTTTGAACTGACGAATATCTTAATAGATCATTTTGAGCAATTATATCAATCATCTTTAAAAAATAATCAAGATTATTTTCATCAACTGTTTCTATAACACTTTGTCTTAACCCCTCTTGTAATCTGGCTGCTAAAAAAAGCTGAGTTAATAAATCCTGCAGTTCTTGATGATGACTTTGTTCAATAGCAATAATCACGTTTCTTGTTAAAACAGCAGTATTATTATCGCTTGTCAAAACATCTTTACAGTATTGAATGACATCCTGATCATCACTTAACAAGCGTTCAGCAATAACACTCGAAAAATTTATCCAATTATCAAACTGACGATATTGACCATAAATCAACTCTTTCATTGTCATATCTGTACCATAAAACACATAAAATGAACCAATTGCTCTAATTATCTTATTTTGATAATCAGAAAAATTCTTACTTCTAACATCCATCCTAATGAGTTGATCATTACATGTCCATTCGTGCATACATCTTAAATAATGACATAATTTTTCATAATGTTTAGGGAGTAATCCTTTAAAATATTTTTGTTCTTTCAAAAAACTTTCAACATCATTTAAAATACGAACATCTTTAAAATAAAAACTATAAAAATAATCCTGCTGGACTTGTTTGATAAATTGTTTTTCTAAATGAGTGCAAAATAGCGATAGTGTTTGATTATATTCTCTTAATTGTGCAATTATATCTTTTCTCTCCACTACCATAACCTCCCTGCTAACATGACAAAACGAATAAAAACAATTTCATCATTATCTTTAATTTGAATATGCTCATTAAGATTTTCATATTCCTGTCCATTGATAAAGACTTTATAAAGTCCATCCGTAAAATCTTGAAACATGATTTCGATTAAATCATCTAAATCTTTTTTATCAGTATTGTATAGATTTGAAAAAGATATTTTCCCTAATTTAGCTAAATCTTTGATATCTCTTTCAGTTAAAGTTTTTATCTGATTATTGTAAAGATAATTGTATTCATTATAAAATATTACGATCAATAATTCTTTTAATGTTGAAACACTTGGGATTTCAATTGTTTCTTTTCCTAAATCTTTTAAACTACTAGCTTTCTTTTTAATAATATTTATTTTCATAACCTTTTCTCCTACTATAATCTTAACACTATAAAGCATCAAGAAAAAGAATTCTTTTATACAACAATGGAATAATTTAATATTTTTATAACCTTAAAACATTATTAGTAATTAATTGAAAAAGCATTAATGTATTATTTATATCTTTATATAAAAAAGTGATTCTAAAAATATATTTTTTTGATAATAAAGAAACTTATCTAGTATTTTTATACACCAATTTTAAATTAAATAACTCTTCTGGCTTCTATTATAAAAATTTTATTAAATATTAATTGTAATTAGAATAATAATGCAAATTGAATCATAATTGTAGTAGGGGGTGATTTTTTGAAAAATCAATGGAAAAAACTAGTTATCTGTCTTGTTATACCACTTGCTGTTGGTAGTTTGTCAGCACTTCTAACACAAAACAGTATGGAAACTTTTGAATCAATCAACAAACCAATTCTATCTCCGCCTGCCTGGCTGTTTCCAATAGTTTGGACAATTCTATATATCTTTATGGGAATTGCGTCATATCTAGTTCTTACATCCTGTAAAGAAAATCATACTGCTTTAACTGTGTACAGTATTCAACTTGCTTTTAATTTTTTATGGTCAATTATCTTCTTTAATCTAAAACTTTATCTATTTGCGTTTATTTGGCTTATACTATTGTGGCTGCTGATTCTTGAAACTACCATTTTGTTTTATCATATATCAAAACCAGCTGGATATCTGATGATGCCTTATCTTTTATGGGTAAGCTTTGCCGGTTACTTAAATTTCTTTATCTATCTTTTGAATTGATAATAATAAAATATATTTTTTGATAATAAATGTAAAAGAGATTTCAAAAATCACTAATAAAAACACTTATTTTTGAAATCTCTTATTTTTAGTTATCCTTTATTGAATAAAAACTTACTATGCTAAGATACTTTTTACTATATTAGATTACCCTTGCTTATCAAAATCTAAAAATCAATGTTATTTACTTTTATGAAATAATTTAACAAGCTCACAAATAACAACTGTCGATAAACACAATCCGATACAAATCAACCATTGCATAAGATGAAGTCTTTGCAATTTAAAAATATCTGCTAATTCAGGAATCGTTATGATGATAATTTGTAAAAATAATCCAGCTGCTAAAGACCCCCATAAATAAACATTATTAAATAAGCGCTTATTTAAAATTGAATGACGAGACTTAACATTAAATGAATGCACAAGCTGACAACCACACAAAGTAATAAATGCCATTGTCATCCCTGTTAAATGATCGATTTGATTTCCAATTGCATAAGCTATCAATGTTAATACTCCAATCATTATCCCCTGCCAGGCAATTGTAAAACCTAGTCCATTAGAAAAGAAACTTTCGTTTTTATCACGTGGTTTTCGTTCCATTACATCAGATTCTATAGGTTCCATACCTAATGCAAAAGCAGGTAAACTATCAGTAATTAAATTAACCCATAACAAATGAATCGGTAATAGTGGTACTCCAAAATCAAATGGTGTAAGCAAAGAAATAATAGATGCTCCAAAAATAGTAAGCACTTCACCAATATTACTTGATAATAAAAACTGAACATCTTTTTTAATATTATCAAAAATTCCACGACCTTCCTTGATTGAAGTAATGATCGTTGCAAAATTGTCATCTGTCAAAATCATACTTGCTGCTCCTTTAGCAACATCAGTACCAGTGATTCCCATTGCGCAACCAATATCAGCTGCTTTTAAAGCTGGTGAATCATTTACCCCATCACCTGTCATCGCAACAACTTGTCCCTTTTCCTGCCATGCTTTAACGATTCTTACTTTATGTTCGGGTGCAACTCTTGCATATACTGAATATTCTTCAATATGCTCACGTAAATAATCATCACTCATCTTTTCTAACTCGCTACCCATAATTGCCTTTTGATTTGATTCTAAAATTCCCAAACTACGGGCAATCGCACTAGCTGTAATCACATGATCACCAGTAATCATGATCGTTCTAACTCCAGCTTGTTTAGCTTCAGCCACAGCCTGCTTAGCTTCTTCACGAGGCGGATCGATCATTCCTACCATTCCCACAAAAGTTAAATTGTTTTCAACTAGTTCACTAGTAATTTTATCCGGCATTTCCTGCCAATAACGAATTCCTAAAGCTAGTACTCGAAGAGCATCATTAGACATCGTTTCATTAACTTGATTGACTTCATCTAAATCAAGATCTTTACAACGATCAAATATTACATCTGGTCCTCCTTTGGTAATTGAAAGAATCTTGCCTTCATGTTTTACAAAAACTGTCATCATTTTACGATTTGAATCAAAGGCTAATTCATCAAATCTTGGATAATCTTTTGCTAAGGATTCTTTAGTAAAACCCTTTTCTAAACTAGCTTTTACTAAAGCTGTTTCTGTCGGATCACCTATTAAAACTTCTTTGCCAGCTATATTACTGATACTTCCATCACTACATAAAGTAAAATAATTCAATAATTCATTTGTTTCTTTACTACATGTTTCAATTGGCTCAATTTTTTGCTTATAACGATATGTCTTGATAACTGTCATTTTATTTTGAGTCAAAGTACCGGTTTTATCTGAACATACAATTGATGTACTGCCCAATGTTTCTACTGCTGGTAAACTTTTTACAATTGCATTCTTTTTTACCATTCTTTGTACACTTAAAGCTAAAACTACTGTAACGACGGTTGCTAATCCTTCAGGGATAGCAGCAACTGCTAATGCAATCGCTGTTTTAAAAGCTTCTAAAACAGTTATTCCCGATAATACTTCCATAAAAAACACAACAATACAAATTATAATACACAAAACACCAATACTTTTACCAATTTGATCTAATTGATCTTGAAGGGGCGTATTTTGACTTTTAGTCTGTTGCAGCATCGTAGCAATTTTACCCACTTCATTATCTTTACCTGTTGCTGTAACCAATGCAACCCCACGACCATAAGTAACATTACAAGAAGCATAAACCATATTATTACGTTCTGCTAAAGGAACTTCTTCTTTAGTAATTGTTGCACTATTTTTTTCAACTGGTACACTTTCACCCGTAAGTGCACTTTCATCAATTTTCAAGTTAAACGCCTCTATCAGACGTCCATCGCTAGCAATATTATCACCAGCTTCTAATACTAATAGATCACCCGGAACAACATCACTTGTATCAATAGTAATTGTATTCCCATTACGAATTACTTTAGCTTTAGGACTTGCCATCTTTTCTAAAGCTTCAAGAGCACGCTGAGCATTGTTTTCTTGAACTAATCCTAGAATAGCATTAATAATAACTACTACTACAATAATCACACTATCGATCCACTCTGAAGGTTCAACAATAATACTTACAATTGCAGCAATAATCAAAATAATCGTTAAAGCATCTTTAAATTGAAAAAGGAATCTAATAATTAATGATTGTTTGGGAGCTTTTTTCAATTCATTTAAACCATATTTTTCCAGATTATCTTTAACTTGCTTATCTGTTAACCCGTTTTTTAAATCAGATGAAAATTTTTGTGCTAATTCCTGTAATTCTTGATTGTAAAACATTTCTCTCTCTCCTTTTTTTAATATTTATGCAAAAACGAGGCTATTATCGTATTTGCATACAATAAAAGTCTCGTTGTTTAATTACGATCCGGATATTCCTATCGAGTTGACGACTCGTAAACCTCAATGGCTAACTACTCCCTTTTATATATACTATTCTATCATCTAGCATTTTTAAAAGCAAACATCTTTTTATATTATATCCAGAAACGTTCCAATAATTCCTATTAATGCATATTCTTAACGCGCCAACAGTCATTTGAACGGCTATTACCATTATTCATCACCACAATATTGATTTTACGTCTTTTATAATATACATCTTCATCAATCATATCATAAATTGCCGAGATTCGTTTGTGACCATCCTGACAATAATATTTCCCATTTTCAATTACTACTTTGATAGGAAAAGACAACCCGATCCGTTTAATTGATTCATATAAGCTTTTAGAATAATCCTTTTTAATAAAATTAATTTCTTCTATATCAATTTGCTGTATCCTCATCTATATACCCTCATCTTAAAATTAAACACATATTATCAACTTAAAAATCAAAACTAAAAACAAGTTGAAAAAACCACTATATCTTATTTTCTTATAAACTAATCTTCAATGCTTTTAAGCAGATATAAGTATCCAAAGTAATATATTTTTAGCATTACTAATATAATACAAATATTTACCATCATTAGATACTTTAATTGAATATCCTTTCTCAGTAGTAATCCAAAAATTAATTTTATTAATAAGATCATAACTAAATACATCTTGATCAGTATTATAATAAATAATATTATCATAGATATCAAAATTATCTACAAAAATATCACAAATTAAAGTATCTTATCCTTGTAAATAAAAAAGCAATCACATAAAATCGTATCAACTAATTCTTTTAAATCCAAATCATATAAAATTTATTAATATCATTATCAGATATATAAATGATATGATCATCAAATACGAATATATTTTGTAAAAATCATTTTGTTCGTAAGCGTCAAATAGCTTACACATAAAAGAAAGAACCATAAGTACTTTTTTATAATAATAACTTATGGTTTTATTATTTAAGCGCCAAAAGATCATATTCCTATGATTTTTTGGTCTCATATAGTTTTGATGGCAATTCTGACCAGGGCATTACCCCTTCAAGAATCGCTCGATCTCTCATGTCTTTTCCAGGCAGTGTACTTAGCAGATATTTGATATAATCATATGGTTTCAGACCGTTTAGTTTTGCTGATTCAACTAGACTGTATATCCATGAACTTGCTTGGGCTCCTCTTACCGTATTCATAAAAAGCCAGT
>NZ_JMLH01000037.1 GCF_000686665.1 Thomasclavelia saccharogumia DSM 17460
GAATAAATTAATTTGATTGTTTGTGCCATTATATTTTGCTATTTTTTACTAATTAGCTCATATCTTTTACTTCTGTTATCCAATTTAATTTGCCAAAAATTTGTTAAAATAAAATGCTAATCAACACTTATATTGAAACAATCAATATAGGTTTTCAAGCAGTAATTCATTGTATCTGAAAGAACAATCATTCGAGACATATTTCTTTTTGAATTGTATATTTTGATTGAACCTAAATAAAAGTCAATATCTTCACTGGTCAATTTTAATGCTTCGCTTACACGTAAACCACATGAATATAATAATCGAAGTATGATTGAGTAAGTATAATACAGTTTATAATATCTGGTCATTTTAGCTTCATTTACTTTTTTATCACAAGCATCAAATATCATGGTTATTTGTTCTTCAGAAAATAAAACAGGCACATAAGATTTTGAAATCATAAATGTCATATTTTCATATTCAATGGAATCAAATCCAGTAATCTCCATATATTTAGAAAACTGTTTTATTAATGAATAAATTTCTTTTTTTACAGATTGAGATTTGGATGGAATATTATTCATTATGAGATGGAATGTATCCATATCAATCTTTTTTGTTTTTATGTGATTTTGATAGAGTATGTTATCAATAATCAACAATTCATACTCTTCTTTATTGTATTTAAGTCCTTCATTTCTTTTAACTTCTATAAACATTGAAAATTCTTCTTTTAATACACTTTTGAACTTATTCATAAATCGGCACCTCTAAAGATAATTCTTTAAGGAATTTCGTATCTATATCTAAATATTGATTAGTAACTTCAACTGATGTATGACCAAGCATTGTAGAAATAGAATATATTGGTGTATTATTCATTAACATTCTTGTGCTAAATGAGTGTCTTAAAGAATGAAAACCATGTTTCCTATTTGTTATATCTATACCAGACTTTTTCAAATGAGATGAAACAATATGATAATGAAATCGCAGTTCTTCCTTATGACGATATGGTTTTAAAGTTGTTATAAATATATAATCAAGATTACTGTCCTTTGGTCTTACATTTTTTAAATAATCAATCAAAGGATATTTCACCTGATCAATAAGAGGAAGTTCCAATAGCTTTTTTGTTTTGAATTGATTGAAAACAATTCTATCATTTTGAAAATCTATATTAGATAATTTAAGAAACACAGCATCACTAACTCTCAATCCAAGAAAAACAATTAAACTTATTAATAGAAACTGTTCTTTTCCAATTGATGAGTGAGTATCATAACTGTTTAATAATTTTTGAATTTCTTCATCAGTATAAAATGAAATAATTGTATTTCGTTTGTTCCATTTCAAGTAAGGAAAAACCATATCACCAGAAATATTTAGATAGTTTTGTTTATGACACCAATTAAGAAATCTTCGTATATTTGAAATTTGTCGTGTTTTATAGGATGCAGTCCATTTTTTGGATGAAAAGTTATGGGTATAGCTTAAAATACTTTTTATATTTAACTGTTCTATTTTAAAATTCAATGAATCAAAATGAAGCAGTAATAAATAAATACTATACAATAATTGTTCTATTGTGTTGTCCTTATATAAATCTTTTTTTAAGAAAGAAAAATATTTTTCAAATAATTCATTGAAATCATCATTAGTAAATAAAGTTATTTCACCTCCTTTCATAAATGATCTGATAATTGTATAGGTACCTTTTTTAACATATGACTTCATATTCTTACCTCCTTCATAAGTGTTGTACATATATTTTATAAATATATTATGTTAAGAAAATGAAGTAAAAAAAATGAGAAGACCTTATAAAAAAGAGGACTTCTCTATAGTTTCTTAACATAATTATTTTCTAAACATAAGGTAAATTATGTTCATATCAACATAATTTACCGCTTACCCTCATGGTACAATATCTCGTATTTTGCAGTTTTAAAAAAGCAAAGCGGTCTAAATCCTTATGTATCAAAGATTTTAGACCGCTTTGTTATTACTTTTAATTTCGTACTTTTTCTACTATTTACTACACTATTCGAACTCTCTGTATCAAATTTTAATTTGACCGATTTCAAGTTCAATAAAATATTAATAAATAAAAATAAAGTTCAATTTTATTAAATATATACACTTTTGATAAATTTAGTGTATCAAAAGTGTATCAATTTTTCAATAGTTTTATAATATTTAACTAATTTATATCATCATAATACTATTTAATATACATATTAACCCCACTTTAGCTTTAATCACCTAGAAAACAAGGGTCAATAAGAATTGCAATGAAAAATTTTTATCAAATTTATTGTTGATTTCCTTACCAATGTAATATTGACAGAAAAAGTTAAAATTGTTCTCAATATTTCTAGACACATTATATTAAAAGTAATTTGCTACACTAAATTAAATATTTAATTAAAATATTATTTTTTACCAACTTTTTTACAGGTTAGATAAATTTCAGCACACTTTATAATTTCATTTGGAATTGGAAGCTCTCCAACTTCAAATGAATTCTTGATTGCGTTAATTATTTTCCCGTTTCCCAGGTTCTTTTTAACAAATTGATACTCATTATTTGAAAAATCAAATGATTTTTGCAATACATATGCAATATATGCAATTAAATAATTATTTTTTGAAAAATCATTCATAATATTAGAATGAAATATCATAGTAAAATATTGGAATGTAATATCATTTCTAATAAATGGTATCATATGAAAACTCTGCATAATCATAGCAATTGCAATTGCCTGCATGCAAAACTGTGAAACCATCATATAAAATAACTTTGCTTCGCTCATTTTACTTATAAATGGTATTATATCCTCATTTGCTTTTATATATTTATTACATCTATATCTTAGCGGAAGATTTATGTCCGTCAGATCTTCAAATATTAACTGTTTTCTCATGTAGGGTAATAATTTATCTTCAATAGCTTCATACGAATCATTATCTTTATAAAATTCATGAACACTCTTATATTCCACCAAAAACATAGAAAGTACCATTCTTTCAGCAACATCATTCAAAATAGAATGATATTCATCTTGCTCAGTGTTTTTAATAAATTCTATGGGTATAATATAAAAATCATCAGGATATTCTCTAAATAATATAAGCATATCTTTTATAGATTCTTCCAAATATGTATTCATATATTCAAAATTAATTTCCTCTTCATTGCCTCCATAAAAAGCCGCCATTTTTAGTAAGGGATCATTTATTAATCTAATTTTTCCTACTAAAACATATTCAAACTGTCCATTACTTTTAACATCTAATCGTACTGCTCCTGCAAGAAAAGCAACTTCATCTTCTTCTGTAATGTGAGTAATAAAATAATCCACATATTTCTGATTACGATACCAAAATAACTTTATCTCCCCTATTAATTTTTTATAATCGTTAATACCAAAATCTTCTAAATTCATCTCATATTTTTCAAGTATTATTTTATATTCATTCATCATTCGTTTCAGCGGTTTCAACACAATCATTTTGTATCACCCCTCAAAATATTTATTTTACTAGATGTAAAAATCTGGCATCTCTACATACGATGCTATAATATCGAATGTCTTTCGCATTACCATTTCACTATCACTAAGTACACTACGTAAATTTTGCTCTCCATAATAATCTGGAACCACATGATAAGTATGTGCTGGATTATCACAAATTAGCATAGAAGACTCCCTTATTGCTCCCCACATTCCATGCGTGAAATTTGTAGCATATTCATAATATATTTCATATAATTCGTTTTCTCCACATTTTTGAAACTTTGTCCTAATACTGCTTTTATCAAAATAACCAACGCTCATATTTATAAAAGCTTCGTCCATATCCTCATTCACAACTAACTCTAAATATTTTTTATCAAGCTGTGAATCTTCTGAAACAGTATATTTTTGCTCTCTCAACTTTGACATTACCAACTTATACTTTCCATTACCATATGCTTTATATCTTTCATAAATATCTGGTATTTTACTTTCCTGCATTATCATATATTTTAAGTTAATATATGTTTCTAGCATTGTCCTAAATAATATTCTACCTCCAATGTCATTTTGCATTTGTTTTTCTACAATTTCCTGATAAACACGATATATATAACATGTCATTCCCATAATTACAGAATATTTTACATTCATTTTCTTATCTTCATTTGATACAGAAAAATACTCTATTACATTTGTAGCCATTTTATAAAAATCCATTGATTCATTCCTTTCCCATAAAATTTTTAATGGATTACATTCAGATATTTCACCTAGTAATTGCCAAAAGCTCTTCGAAAAACTTTTTTTGCAATCTAATTCACATAATCCCTGAAATGCTGCCCTAATAATAGGTCTATAAGCGCTCATAATTTTATCTTCATGAAAATGTTTATAATATTCATTGAGTGCCTTAGGAAGAAGATCCAACTCACTAGAAATTTGCAATTTCCCATTCAATATATAAAACCACTCAACAATAAAACTTATATCTGTTGTCATTTCATCATGAAATCTGTTGCATTCTTTACAAATAGTTAAAAGCTTCGAAATACTATCATCAATATTCATTGAAAAATTAAAAAAATAGTTATAGAATACTATGTTGATATCTGGTGTGATCACAACCGTTAATGGCGTCAATACATCTTTTTCTACATATTGTGTTACTATTTGCCAAAATAACTCTTGTTTACTTTTTTCAAAAGTAAATATTTGAGACATCTGTGGCATTGCTATTTCAAAATCTTTCAACTGTTTAATTATTTGATATAAGTTTTCAAAACCTTTTTTTCTTCCTTGCTCATGAATAATTAATCCAATCCATAAAAATTCTGGTAACCAACATTTAGCCCAACTAGAAAGGCTCAATAATGCTCCCATTCCTGTTGGATCTGTGAATGGTGTGTAAAAAGTATCGCTATGTTTTACATGCTTTGATAATTTAATTTTGTCCATTTTATATTCCTTTCTGCCTGCGATTACAAAACTTACATAGTAATGAATAAAAGGTTATGAAGACATTTTATTCCATATTCTTACTAAAGGAGACTTATATAACAAATCGCAAAGTGTTAAGCTGTAGATTCCTGCAAATCGTTCAATTCAAAACATTATTCCGATCAATACAAATTTGATCTTTTTGAACACAGATAGATACAGTTAATAGTTTCATATTAATCATTTACTGCTAATCGGTTAATTACTAGCCTTTTTATAGTTTATATAGCTTTTTATTTATGTAAATTGGTTATACTAGAGCTTTTGTTGTTAATTTACATGCATCTTTCATTGCTATTGTTATATGTATCTTTCAATCTATCATATCTAAGTATATAAAAAAAGATTCTCAACTTCATTAATTTTCTTATTTTTTAAATTATATATATTGAGATATAACTACATCTTAAAAAGTATTCGCGTTTTCAAAGAGGTAATTCACTATCTATATAAATTTATCAATATCTATTTTTCTGAGAAAACACTTTCAAAATAATCTAACAATTAGAAAATGCAAAATTCACTTTATTTTTATAGATATCTTTAGTAAATCAGTCACCTCTTTATCAATACAATTTTATTAGAGAAACTCTATGATTGCGAAAATATTTTTACTAAAAATCTCGACAGATGTAAATTTTCTCATGAGAATATTATAAGTATAGTTAGAGATATTGATTTGAATCATTATATGAAATAGAGATTAAAATTATTTCAAAAATATTGATTAGTTATTTTTCTATTTCTTTTCCAAATAATTGTTTATATAAGCTGATATTTTCTTCTATGTTATCAGCGAGAATATCAAAAACATTAGCAGGATAATCACTTGAGAACTTTTCTATTATTAAAATAAGGAGTAGATAATACAATAACAAATACGCAAAATAATCAATTGCAAACGTCCCTAAAGTAGTTTTACTACTTTTTGTAATTGATATGCTAGATCCATGCATAATATCATTTCGAAGTGTATATAAAAATCCTGAAACTAGAATATGCAATTTATCCTCAATAACAATATTATAACTCTTCATGTTAATATGAATAGAACTTTTTTTCAACAAATAACGATATAACAAACTAGCCTTTCTTATTGTTTCACCATAATTTGAATAATCTAATCCATATTTGCTTTCAATAGCATCAACAAAATCTTTTCTTTTTATTGAACCAGTTGATGCTCTACCACTAATATCTGTCGTAACTCTTTGATATGCTTTATTGTCTCCAGTTCTTTCAGTTAATCTAATATACAAATATTGACATGCTTTTACTGGAATAGCGGCAATCAGTTTTTCAAATGATTTCTTTAATATAGAATGAGAATTCAAAATATTTCTCCACTCATTATTACAAATCATTTTATTCTTATCTGTTATTTGACTGATTGAAGGATAAAAGAGTTCAATAAAACAATCATATGCTTTAAAAATAAATTCATAAGAAAAGTTTGGATATTTCTCTATTTGATCAATAGCCTCTATCATAAAAGAAATCGTTTTGTTATAAGAAACATTATTATTTCTTTTTAATGGGAAAGGTACAAAAATTGTACTGTTCTCTCTTTTTATTTTTTTACCAAATCATAATACTTTTTTTCAATATCAAATGGCTCAACATCTGGCCAATTATTTAAATAATTAATTCTTTCCTCTTTAAAATCAATAGTCATTACAAATCTCCTTTGCAATTAAATATATTGAAATGCATAAATTTCAACAGTCTTAAAATTCATCAATTATATATTTTTGTTTTAATAAATATGTTAATTTTGATACTTTCTATATAATACTGGGTATAGCTCAGAGCTAATTCTCTTCATAAGTTCAGAATTGATATCTCTCATATTTTCATATTTCTTATAATTGAAATCAAGAATTCTTGCTTCCGCTTCGCTATCAACGGTAATATTCAATTTATCTCGAATATCCCTTTCTAACTTCTTTAATCTTTTCTGTACATATTCCTCCTTTTCATCTGCATTCAAATTGGAGAAAGAATATTTCAAATTAAATCTGGATAACAGCTCTGGAGCAAAAGATTTTGTTACTTTTTCTTTTGAAACATTTGCTGTAAAAATAATAATGTACTTATTCAGGTCATACTCTCTTCCCAAAGAATCTGTAAACACACCATCTTCCAATAACTGCAAGAAGAAATTCTGCACTGGTTTATTAGATTTTTCAAATTCATCTATCAGAATTACCGTTGATTTACTGTTTGCTAGTTTATCTGATAACTCTCCTTTGCTACTTCCTATATATCCTCTTGGGCTACCAATTAAACTACTTAATGCATTCTGATCACTATAATTCCCAAAGTTAATCTTTATAAAATGTTCTGATGCTGACAAATTTCTATGCATTACTCTTGCAAGCTCTGTCTTTCCAATTCCTGAATTACCCACAATAAAAGTAGAGAAAATTGGTTGATAACCTAATTTATTAAATATACGAAACTTTCTCAACTCTTCTTCCAACATTATTTTAAATTTTTGATGGCCTACCAATTCTTTATTAATTTTAAATAATAAATTCTCGAAATCTATTTCTTCTAAATCAACAACATTTTTATTTATTGGTATATCTAATTTAAAAGTTTCTTCCAAAGATATTATTTTTTCCAATTTATAGAACAATAAATCTTTTATGTTCTGTGAATATTTTCTGTTGATAATAATAAATAATTGAGATTCCATTTGACTCTTTTGAATTTGATTTATTAAGCTCTCAACAATTTTAGTATACAAAAGTGCCCTCTCATCATCAGCATATAAATTAGATACATCTACCATTAAACCTTTAACTGCACCAGGTGTACCTTTTACATCATTACTTATATTATCAGTCAGAGGCATAGCCATAAATCCATATCCTTTTTTTCCAAGTTCTTCAACAATTAAATCTATATTCTGTTTATTATACTCATATACAATAATTTTGCTCAATAGAAACACCCCTTTAGAAGTTAATATCTTGCACTACTGCAATTATATCAATGTAATGAATACTGATCGAATCATCGTCTTCTATATCATCATCACTAGCAATCCCTGCCTCTTGAGCCGACATTGTATCGCCTTCTGATTTTTCTAAGAACCGATTCAATTTTTCATTCAATTCTTTTCTTTTGTAACTCCCACGATAGATACCAACAAGAGTTACCATTCCAATTTCTAAATCCGATATACTATACTGATTTTCCATCTCGTTTTCTGGTTGCATCGGAATTTTGATTATGACACTTTCTTCTTTGTTAAATTTCTTTTTTGGTAAAGTTCCTTCCAAAATATAAGCAGAATCCTTAAAAATCGCTTCTAGAAGATTTGGAAAATTAATATTTCCAATACCTTCAACTGCAATTTCCTTAATTGCTCCACTTAGAAGTGTTTTGACTCCCAAAATATCATTTTCATTTTTCACTTTTAAAGTTACATTTCTAATTTTTATTAAATGACCTATCGTTTTATCTTGTAACTTATTTACTTCTTTTGCTTTACTATAAATTCTATCCAAGATAGTAGATTTTGTTGTGATAACTTTTACTGTATCAATGACTTTGCTTGATTTTGTTCCATTTAGAACCCCATCAACATCTAATTTTGGCATATACTTTCCAATAAAAGGAACTTTATCCAATGAAGTGACATCAGCTTTTCCATTTATATGTCCCTCAATGGAGGTATCTTTTTCTTTTGTCTTACTCTCAAGAACTTTATTATCAATCAACATTGCTATTTCATATGCTTTGGCATAATTTATGTAATAAATATTAAACATATTTTCGGTCTCGCTTCCTTTCAATTCGTTTACTATCTTTTTTCATAACTTTTATGTATATTTTTCTCTAATTTATATCATATATTTTCATTTTTCTACAAACGATTATTTTTTACTCAATTTGTACTCGTTATTAGTACTTTTTGATTAATATTTGATAGAACTAACAGATTAAATTTTTTTAACTCATAGATCATTATATGTTTCTAACTTTTTTCTTAAAAAATGCAAATTATTATTCATTATAAAAATCTTCCAATACATATGTTGTTACTGGAGTTATGCATAGTTTATATCTAATCACCAATTCAACTAAGTCATTACTTATCTATCAATATTATCGAAAAAACCTCTCTTAAAACAATTTTTGCACTATTAGTGAAACAACTATTAATAATAAATACACCATAATCAGCTTGAAACTTGTACATAGCACTTAAGAATTGATTAATATCTGGTTCAGTAACTGGTCCAGTATTGTATCTCTTACATTGGATAATAACTCTTATTGTTCTATAATCATCCAATTCTTTATTATATCCATAGTCATCAATACCACCATCATTGCTTATTTGAACACCTTTATTAGTAAACTCAACTCCCATTTTGGTTAATAGAAACCAAGAGAAAGCTTCAAACTTCTTTAGTGCTATGTTAGCCATAGTATTTAAAAGTTTTCTTTATATTTATTTAGGATTTAGTTTTAGACTTTGATTTATCAACGTTTGAATCTACTCTATTTCATTCTGATTATTTTAGTCTTTATTATTTTTTGACTTAATTCATTCCAAAACTTCTTGATAAAATCATAATATTTTTATCAACATTTAAATTTTCAACATCTATATTTAAACCTTTATCAATTAAAATAGTTGTAAGATTACCTTCAATATATTTAAGATATTTTAAAAATAATAAATTCTTAATTACAAAGTTAAATTTAAAATTAAACTCTTTATAGTTATTTCCAGTAGACTTAAATGTTTTAACAACTTCAACAAACTCTGCAATACGGTTATCTAAATCCGATATTCTATTTTTTGACCTCAATTTTTTATAATTTACCTCCGACTTGTTGTAAAACATAAGAATTGATTTTATTAAATAAGCTATCTTACCATCAGATAAAGAGTTATTTAATATTATAGTCATAATAATATTCATATTTTCTAATCTACTGATTTTATTTTTTCTTCTATAAAGCTAATTTCATCTTCCGATAAATTATATTTTTTAAACAACTGCTCATCTATATTTGAAATTGGTTTATCCCAATCAATATCAGAATTATCAGTAAAATTTTGCATTGGTACAAAACGAAACTTTTCTCGAGTAACATCTTGAGATACCACACACTGCAATAATAAAAATCTTGAAAATTTTGTGAAGATATATTTTTTAAAATTTTCTATTTCTTTAACATTATTAGCTGAATATAAAACCAAAAAAGATTCTGTACAGCACTCGTTTGGTTTGGATATAATAGTATTCCCCGAATAATAAAACCCAAGAGGCTTTGTAAAATCGGTTTGTCCTGCAATTGGCGCTTTTGGAGCTAAAAATTTCCATTTATCTAAATACCCATTCGAATTATCAATATCTTCAGGCAAAGCAAATCGTAGTCCTATTTTCTGTATAAACCAACATGGAATTCCATTCTCTTGTGGATGATAGTTTGTAGGTAATCCAAATGGTTTTCTGGCTGATACAACCGAATCCAAATATATATCATTATGAATAAATTTAACTTTATTAATAACAGATACGCCTTTGTTATATCGAACAATAACATTATACTCATTTAATTTTCGAATCATAGCATCTCTTTTACCGTTAAAACAATTAATCACTTTGCAATTATCTGCTCTAATCTTATTACGTAGAAAGTAACATATTCCTCCAGCCACATCTACTGTAGGAAATATATCACGACCGTTTGGATAATCCGTTAGTAAGGTAATATGTTCATCATTTAACATATTTTTTCTGAATTCATCAAGTCCTTTACCTCCAGAATACCATCTTGCTGGTATTATCATTGATAAATAAGATGGATTTAATTGTTTGGATATATCTACAAAGTGGTTATAAACAGGTCTTGCACTCGCTCCATTACCACCATCCATAATCTGATATGGTGGATTACCAACAATAGCATCAAATTTCATCTTACCAACTTCACCTTTCTTCCAATAGCTTGGTTTCAATACTCGTTCAACAAACTGCTGTGACTTATGCTCCATTTGATTGATTAAGTCATCAAAATAATGTGCATTAATTTTTATATTTGAATATCCTGCTAATGTTCTTTGAGTTATTTGTTTTGCCATCGGTGTTTTGCAAATCACAAAGACATTATTTTGGATTGTGTCATTCCATATTATTCTTTTAAGTTCTAATGTTAATTTATCATCATTATAATCTTCGCATTTAGCTCTATAAATGCTATAAGTTACGTACAATGGATATAATCCTGTTTTAGAATTAATTTCTAATATTTTTGATGAGGTATTGTTGAAAGTTTCTGCTGTTACCTTACCCCTATTTACAAATCTAGGTTCATCCATTTCATATTCATGTTTTTTATCCCAAAAATCATAACCACCTAAACAGTCAGACATATGCATATTAACAACACGCCATGGCGTTAAAACTGTTTCTTTATCAGGATTCTTAAAATTTGAGAATAAAGAAGTAATCTTTTTGACACGCTCTGTTGGTTCAAGTGTATCGGCTTCACGTGCAATATTTCTTATTCTTCTACCAGCCGCAATAAATACATCCTCATCATAATATTTCTTAAACTCTTGGAAAACTTCTTTTGTGACACCTGTTGGCATGAATTCATTCCATGAAGAATCATCTACTTTTTTAATAAATTTTTCTAAAGTAATTTCCTCATCATATGGTACATCTGCACCATAAATGAGTAATGGCATACGAATAGATATACCTCTTAATATAGATATAGCATCGTTACGCACTTTCTTTTTCTTCTTTAATTCTTCTAAGAATGCCTTTTCTTCTTCAGTTAATTCCTTTTTAGGTTTTTTCTTTAATCTTTCTTGTTCTTCATATTCTTTGTTAGTTAAACCTTGATCATTTACAGTAATATCATTTTGTTTATTAGCTGCTTTTGATTTACCAATAATTCCTTTCAACTCATCAAATTTCTTAATATCAAGTTCATCTAATTTCAATAATTCATCATTATATAAATTACTATCATCAAAGCCATTACGGACTACCTTATCAGCATACGCTTTTTTTAACTGCTGTAATAATCTATCTGCTTGGTATTCTTTCATTTGTGAACCGGAAATTGAAATGACAGGACAATAGTTTAAGAATTTTCCTAATATTTGTTTATCACCATCAGTAGTCTTGCCTGCTTTTGAAGATACAGATACAGCCTGTGATATCATTTTTAATGTTCGATCTGGTGCAAAGTCAAAAACATATGCAGTTTCTTTAATCATACCATTTTTATTACATGGAGACTGTACTCTAAATATTGTTTGTAAATAGTTTGCAGCCGAAGTAGAATATGAACCTGCAAGCATGAACACAGCTGTCCATTCTTTAATCGTTACACCTGTTGTCAACTTTCCACATGATAAAGTAATTGTATATGTATCTATTTTTTCCGCTTCACTAATAGCATTTTTTACACTGTTTAGTGCATTAGTTGATTCTTCATCATCACTTCCAGCTACATTTATAATATTAAACTGTCCATTACCAAACACCGGATGTTTCGTCATCAAATTTTTTAATGCCCTTGCTTCACGAACTCCTGGCACCATCCAAAGAGAATGCTTAAATAATTGACGATACTCGTCTTTCGAATAGGGATAACTATTCTTGTTATCAAGTTTTGTCATTAAATTTAAAAATGACCAAATATCTTTTTCATGAACAAAATCACCTATTTTAGCAGTTACAGGCATTTGTGCATAATCAACCTTAAAATCTCCCGTCCAAGTCCTAAAAAATTCATGAAAATTAAAAGCCTTATCTTCATAGGTAATATAATTGCTATTATGTAGCAAATCACCAAGATCATAAGTATAGATACGTAATTCAGGTAATTCTTCATATGGATTAGAATCTCCAAAATGTAATTTATCCCATTCTGATTTACATTCCTGTTCCATTATATAATCCCATGTATATATAGATTCTTCATCATACTCATCTAAAATATTGAAAGGCGTTCCTGATAAAGCTAATAACTTCGTTTTTTTAAGTCCCTCTTTGACAATAGCTTTAATAGTTTCATCACCCAAAGTCGTTTTAGTTCCTTCATGAGCTTCGTCTACAATAACACAATCCCATATTGTATTGAATATCTCATCATTCTTTCCAAACTTTCCACCAACAGCTTCTGACCCTCTAAGATCTTGAATTGAAGCAAAATAAACAAATCCTTTACCTTTATTATTTAAAGTATCCACATCATATCCGTTTGACTTTGAACCATACAAATAATCTGTATCATAAAAAATCTTTGTAAAATCCTCATACCACCCATTATTAACAACAGGTCTATGAGTAAGAATAATTGTCTTTTTAAATCCACATCGTTTAATCACTTCTAATGCACTTAATGTTTTTCCGAATCTCATTTTTGCATTCCAAAGCATTCGATTATGCTTTTTAAATTGTTTAACTGTTCTTTCAATTGCATCTTTTTGTTCTGGTCTAAAAATGATAGGAGTATATTTGCTTGTTTTAGAATTGCTTAAATTTGCATAATCTTTTTTAACAGCTCGAATAGCTTCTAATACAGTAGATTTATCAATACTAAACCATTCACGCCCCATGCTACCTTCAATCCTTACTTTATGAATATTTGAATTTTCTAAAACACGATGTACTTCATAATCTCTAAATGCTTTTAATTGAATACTTCCATCTTCTGTATGTTCTTCTTTAATAGCTAATTCTGTATGTAATAATACAGGAATTACTCCTGCAGTGTTTGTATAACTCTTAATTCTCTTTAAAGCGGCTTGATTCAACTCTCTGCAATTAGGCGAGAGTTTATCAATCGAGGAGTCAGTATAGACAGTCGCATCTCCAATTTTTATTAATCCGTTATGCATTTCATCATTAACTGTAAAAGCATAAATAACCTTGTAATTAAAGGCATTTTTAAACTGTATATTATCTTTACCATCCATTACTTATCACCTCCATTCATCATACTTCTAAATTCTAAACTTGTATTTGCTCTCCAATCATATATTTTGCAAGGTATCGGTTCTTTTTCAGAAATTTCATCATTGTCAAAAAAATCGAAAATAGATAATTGTGTATTCACTCTATCTCGCTCACTATAAGGTGCATTCATAGTAATGCCATCCATTTGCCACAAATTCCACGATATAATTTTTGCAATAGTTAAAAGTTGATCCTCACTAGGTTTATGAGAAAACTTATACTCCATATTTTCAATAAAAGTATAAAGTAAATTTTCTCTTGCTATTAAGAGACTGTCACCTTGATACTCATAACCATATATACTCTCATAAGCTCTTTTAACCCACTCAAACCAATCACTTTCACTTACAGTATTTTCATTCACTATTCGTAGTTTTCTATCCAATAAACCAATTCTATCCTCTAGAGGTATTTCTAATCCAGAAACTGTATCATATCTACTCACTAAATAAGGTGCTTCTCCACAACTTATTTCTAATCTTTTTGCATCAACATATTTTCTCCAACTCTTATTTTGCGGAAAAACAATATTTTTTTTATTTGTAATCCATGACTGATTAATAATTTGATTAAATACATCTTTTCGACCAAACCATGCCTCATCTATTAAATTATTTTGTTCATTACATACCCATGAAGGTGTAAAAACTTCTGCTTTCTCCTTTGTCCTTTTTGACTGTTCTCTTAAAGTTTTAGCAACTCTCGGTGAAATAATATGAGCATTTTTTCCTGTAACAAGTTCTTTAGTAATAGGCTCTTGGGGATAATATGCATTGCCAAACATAACATAATGATCTGTTGCCCAACAAATATTTTTTCTTGTTGTTCTATCTTTTAATAACATATTAAAAAGTTTTTCAGACATATTCATTAATTCATCTTCAACAATATCAATCACAAATATTTTCACCGCCTTCATTTTTTAAATCATCTTCAACATATTCAATTATGTCTCCAAAATCGCATTGCATACAATGACATATTCTTTCCAAGATAATCAATGAGACTTCTTGATTTTTCCTTATCCTTGTCATTGTATTTGGTGCAATATCAGTTGCTTTTCTAAGATTTGTAGCAGTCATCCCTTTATCAATTAATAATTTCCATAGTTTATTGTATGAAACAGCCATATTTACCTCCATATCTCTACTTATTATACTTTTTTTCTACTTAATCAGCAATAAAAAATCGCAACTAATTGCGAATGATATATTGATTTATTTCAAATATAAAAAATAATTTCTAGCAAATTCATAATCTACCTTTATTAATTAACTAATTTGTTAAAACACGTTCATCTTTTCCTATAAAAAAAGTGGGTGTCTTACCCACTAATAGATGGACCCGGGTCTTGCGACCAGCCCAACGAATAGATTTTTTCTACAAATAAAGTATATCACAACTATCAAAAAATACAAATCAAATCAATTTAATACCTAAATTAATAACCTTAAAAAGATTATTATAATATAAATTTAACTTCTCACTACAATCCCAAGCTCTTTATGAAAATATTTAAGAGTAGAATACTTATATTTTCTTTCAAATTGTTTGATATGTAATGGCATATGACCATTAACATGCTCAACATAATCATGTATATATTTTTCTAAATTATTATGAATATGATCTTCTTGTTTTTCAAATTCTTTATATTCATCAATATCAATAGTGGAGCTTTCACCAATATAATCATCTTTTGAAACAATAACAAGTTTAGAGAAATCTAATCCTGATTCATGCTTTTTACTTCTATCAGAAAATTTAAACTTATAGCCATTATTATGTTTCATTTCAGTTCTAAAAGGTACACATACATAACAATCTGCTAAATAATCAATCTCAAATAAAACAACATCATAACTTCTTCCTTCTTTAGTTAATATTTCTTGATATTGATCATGAGGATAATCTTTATAAAATTGTTCACTCAACTTTTTTATTTCATAATCATGCACTTTACTTATCCTCCTTTTCTCTAAAAAAATAAGAGGAACCTGTTATAGATTCCTCTATCTTGCATCCTTGAGCCATTTTTTATTTTACCGATGTGTCTTTGCTCTCACACATCATCATCGCTCGGTCATTTTTTATTTTACCGACGAGTCAGAACCGTCACTCGTCATCATAGGATGCTTTGAGGTTGAACACCTCATTATTAATATGCACCAAATATGCATTTAATAACAATATAAATGAAAGTTTCCTTTCACTTATATTATACTCATTCAAATAAAAAAGTCTATAATTTTCAAATTTAAAATCACATATAGATAATTTTACGATTTATAATCTCTTCAACACAATTTTGAATATTATTCATCTCTTGAACCCATTTCATTTGATCTTTTTCTTTAAGGTCTTCAGTAATGTTTCTTTTTGTTTTATATTCTTCAATCAGTTTATCATATAATGCATTTGCTTCATCATCTACCATTTGAAGATGGTCATTTAATTCACCACTTATTAATAAATTTGTATATACGATTGGTCGATGCTGTTTTAAATACTGTAATCTTTTTCTACCAAACCTTGTTAAGTGAATTTCATTTTGAGGTGGTAATGTGAGTTTTGGATATAATAATCCATTAATTTCTTCATATTCTATTTTCATCTTGATCTATCCTTCCTTTCATTTTTTGTATGTTTTTGTTCAACTCTTTCCATTGATTTAAGACTCCTTTCTTTTAAATCATCACACATTTTGATTTCCCTGCGATACCATTTGATTTCTTTGTTATACTCACTAATTAATGCTCTATATTGCTTTTCTTTTTCTGGATCATCTTTAAAGCTTCTTATCTTGTTATAACAGTGTCTTCTTTTTCTGATAAAATCATCCAATTTAACTTGATTATCATCTTTATATTTATCTAATTCTTCAATACTATTGATATTGTTTTGACACATCATCGTGACTTGATGAGTGATTTCTTCTAAACGAACAACTGCTTCAGCGACTTCCTTTGGATATTTTCTCATACGTGAATAGTTTTTAGGAAGTATGCCTATTTCATACTGCCAACGAATAAATCGTCTTGCTAGTGGAGTGAGATAGCCTTTTCTGTATTCTCTATAATAAGGTTCAACAACTGTATAATATCTTTGATATGCTTTGTTTTCAGCTGGATGTATTAATGGTTTATTATCTATCCTTTTTTCAATATCATCAATACTATAATCTTCTTCTAATTCATTTATAGAAATAAATTTTCTTGCATCAGGATGTCTAAACTGTATATCATTTCCATCCTGTTTGATTTCATAGCCTTCAAATCTCATAATTTGAAAGAATGATGTTAAGGTATTACTTTGATCAATAGCTAAATCAATATCATTAACTATTAAGTGTTTAATTCTTTTGATGAAGTGATGATTTGATTTTCTATTTTGAGAAGGTTGTTCAATCACTGAAAGCTTGTATTTTCTACATAGTTCATCCGAAGTTTGACGCATGGCTCTATAATCAGCTTTTGTATTACAAAATCTATGACCATCTTTAAATGATGTAGCATTAATGATGATATGATTATGAATATTATCAGTATTAATATGAGTTGTAATAATCACTTCAAAATTATCTGTCCATAGTTGTTTTGCAAGTTCAACACCTATTTGATGAGCTAAATCTGCTGATACTTCATTTCCCAAAAATGACTGATAGCCATGAAAACAGACAATCTCTTTTTCATCATTAAACATCTTTTTTGTATTATTCATGGATTGACAAGGATCATTTTCATCACAATTGATACAGGTCACATATCTTCTTTGAAGTGTCTTTTCTTCGTTAGAAACATAATGAACTGTATCAATAAGTGACGAGGTCTTTTCGATATTATAAACATAATCAATAATATGATCTAGTCTATCAGTAACTTTCCATAATTTTGTTGTTGCCATTAGACACCCTTAACAATTTCATCAAGTTCTTTCATATTTGATGAAAGGCTTTCTAATATTCTTTCTAGTTGTTCCTTGTCAATCTGCTTATATTCAAAACTTAATGAAATGAGATTTTTAATATGTGAAGATAATTCATTAAACTGATTAATGAAATGGTAATAATCAATATTAGGTAATTCTTTAACTTCTTTATTCAATACCAAATAAAGAAGAAAATTTTGAACATTCATAGAAGCCTTATCAGCTTTACTTTTTAATAATTCAAATTCATCATCACTCAATCTAAAACTCACTTTATTATCTCGTTTTCGCAATTTATATCACACTCCTTTGTTTATCATTCGTAAGAATGCGGTTGTTTTTGGACTCCCAAAAACGTTGCTTGCTAATCCATTATCACTTTATATTTTATATATTTTTCATACTTGATGAGTGACGGTGTGACGGTCAGAACTGACTTCCATCACATCGTCACACCGTCACCTTTTATAGCTTTTCATCACCTTCATAAGTCAGCCTCATTTGCCTTGCTTTATTCTTTCTTGGCAATCCTTCATATTTAATATAGCTGTCTGCTAAAATTTCTTTGTTCTTTTTTAGTAACATTTGAAGCCCTTTTCCACTTAACTGTAATGACAGTTTAGAACATAATACTTCATGAGAACCTTCATATACTTTATTGCGTACAACAAAATTGACGACTTTGCTTAAATTTTCATCAATATGCTCATCAAAATCATTTTCAACTACCTCAAAAGTACAGTTTTCGTTTTGAAATAAGGTTAATTCATCATCTGGAATATCTTTACCCTGTATAGCAAGCTGTCTATTCTTGGATAAAAAATTTCTTTTAAACATCACTAGAATACTATCTGAACCAGCCGGTAAGCCACGACTACCATATATTGCATCAAATGGATTATTAGGATCAATTTCCTTTTTGACATGTGTGATCATGATGATTGATAAATTATATTGAAAAGCAAGTTCGTGATATATTGTTGCTTCCGCATATTCATTATCATAATCTCTATCTTTGCTTTTTCTCATTTTTGCAAAAGTATCTACTACAACCAACTTTAAATCTGGATTAACTAATAATTCTTCCTGAATTCTTCTTTCTAAGTTATAATTGTGGTCTGATTTAAGAATATCAATAACAAAATGATCATTTTCTTTTATATTCATTCTTTTAAGTCGTCTTTGAACTTTATGTTTATGATCCTCAAAAGCTAAATATAACGATGAACCCTTCACAACCTTTTTACCAATAAAATCTTTTCCTGTAGAAATCGCTTCGGCAAGCTGTAATCCAAAGAAAGTCTTTCCTGCTTTTTGAGGGGCACCTAATAAAGTGAGACCAACTGAAATCATATCTTCTACAATATCAGGCTCATCATTCATTTCCATCGTTAATAACTCAGTGACAGTAAATCTACCTCCATATTCCAATTCTTTCTTTGTCTGTATGAAACCTTTATTGTAAGATAAGGCATTTTTACAAATTTTATGGACTTCATTAGCACTTAATAATGGTACACATCTTTGTTCATTTTCTTTTTGTATACAGACTTGAATAGCTTCATCGGTTAATCCTTTTTGTTGAAGAAAACAGGCAATTTTATATAGATAGTTATTTCGCTTTCCTTCATATATCTTTTCATAATCTTTAAGTTGTTTTGTAGGATATTTATCTTTTTTATTGATAAAATCATAAACCGCTTCATTTGCTTTTGCGATTGGAGCATCTAAAGATACAAAATATTTTCTATCATCTATTTGACTGCCAGCACCAACCACATATCCACCTTCACCTTGAATATCAATTCCTTCGTATAAATTAATTTGACAAGGTATATTTCTATCTACATAGTAGTAAAAATGCCAACCATCATTTGGTGTTCTTACAATTCTTGTTTTTGGAAATTTCTCAATATAAGGTTCCATAATTTCCTTACCATTTCTATCATTGTTATTTGCAACAAAAATAACAATAAAACCATCACCTGTTTTCACACCAATATTTGCATTAGGATATTCCCTCCACCAAGTTTGAACTTGATGGCGGTCATCTGTTGCTTCTTTTTTCCAAGATTTTAATATTTGTTCACTTTTTGAATTGACTTTCAACGGAAATATTTTAAAATGTTCTTGAGCATAGTTTAAAGCTTGATCTAACAATGGATTCATTGGCGTGGCTCCTTGTTGGCTTTAATCTCTGCTTTTTTATTTTCTTTTAATCCTTTGATAGTCTTTAATAAAACTTCTAAAATAACCATTTCATCTAGTGATAGTTCATCTATATTTGATATTTCTTGAAATCTTTTTATAAATTGAAGTAACTGATTCCTAATTGATTTAAATACATAGGGACTAGGATTCACATTAATTTTTTTATCTGTACAACAAGCAATCAAATAATCTTGTTTAGTAAGCCCAGATAATTTTACTTTTTGATTCAATACTTCATCTTCTTCAGGTGAAACTCTAAAAGCAATCACCTTTGAGCGAAATCTTCCTTGAAAATCATTATTTTTCTTCGACATCTTGATAAGTCCCCTCTCTTTCACAATCTAACTTATCTGCTATTTCTTGTCCTCTTGCAGGAAACAAATGAGCATAACGATAAGTAATTTCAATACTCTCATGTCCTACACGATCCGCAATAGCTAATGCAGAGAATCCCATCTCAATAAGCAAAGATACATGACTATGACGTAAATCATGAATTCTAATACGCTTAACACCTGCTTCTTTGCTTCCTCTATCCATTTCATGATGTAGCCATGATTTTGTCATTGCAAAAATACGTGTATCCTTTTTGACATGGTAAAGTCTATTGATGTAATCCTGTATTTCATCTGCTAAAAATTGAGGAATAGGAATAATACGATTGCTTTTTACAGTTTTAGGATCAGTGATCACATCTTTCCCTTTAATACGTTGATATGATTTATTAATCCTCAACGTTCTCTTTTCAAAATCAAAATCTGCTGGTGTTAAAGCTAAAAGTTCTGCTTTTGTCAATATAAGTCTAAAAAAAATTTGCTTTTAATTCGCAAAAAGCACCACTGTTTTCATCCAGTGATGCTCCTGCGAACAATCTTATTCCGTTTATGCTTTTTCTTCTTTGTAGAAAATGTCATCCATCTTCCAGCTTATCTCCATACGACCTGGTTCATAAATAAAGACTTTCTCAATAATCTTTGACAGCTGTATTTTGTCAAAATCCTGCAATGCTGCAATCTCATTTACTTCCATTTCTTTTTCTGTTGCTTCATCACATTTTTTCTTCGCTACTGCAATCTCATTCTCCAATTCTGCTATCTGCAAAGTGATTTCTAAAATACGGGAAGTCGTTTTTTCCAGTTCTTCCATATACCCTTCCTTGTCCAACACTTCTGAACGATAATCAGAATATAGTTTCATCTTTCTTGACGAGAGTCGCTTTTTTTCACTTTTCAGTGTTGCGATATTTTCTTCTTTCAAAATTGTTTTATGCCATTCTCTTTTCTTTTTCTCAAGATTTTCCGAAATGAATTGTGCCATATTTCTGGCTGCATCCAGTACTGTTTCTTCTGCTTCTTTCCTGTCCATTTTACTTTCCGCACACCCACTAAGACCACTGATATGTGCCTGCATACAGCGATACCCAGTCTCTCTGCTGGTAAAACCAAGTCTTCTTCCACAGGTCGGGCAAAAGAAAATAGGGCAGGCTACTCCTCTTTTTGCAAGAACTTTTTTCTGGTTAGTAAACGCTTTCTCATTTGCTTTCCGGAATAATTCATCGGATATAATTGGTTCATGTGCATTTTCTACAACAATCCACTCCTCTTTATCATTGGAAACCAATTTATTGCTTCCTGTTCTTGCCACTCTCTTTTTATTCCAAATAATTTTTCCAAGATACACTTCATTTTTGAGCATATCTGAGATTGTTGTGACTGACCAGAGTTTCTTTTCTTTTTCGTTTTCTCTGTGCATTTTTATACCTTTTCTGCACATATACTCCCTGCATGTAAGCACATGGGTTTCGTTCAGATATTTTGCTATCTGTCCTTTGGTTTTCCCATCTGCCGCCATTGTGAATATCAGTTTCACTGTTTCAGCCGCTTCTGGATCTATAACCAGATGATGCTTATCTTCTGGATCTTTAATATATCCATATTTTGGAAAAGCCGGCATATATTCACCGTTTTTAGCATGTGTTTTCATCGCAGAACGAACTTTTCTGGACAAATCTCTGCTGTACATTGCGTTCAGCATATTTTTTAACGCTACACTCATTCCTCCAGTAAAACCAGAGGAATTGATACTGTCAAAACCATCGTTAATTGAGATAATTCGAATACCAAGGACTGGCAGGATTTTTTCCAGATAATTCCCCACTTCCAGATAATCTCTTCCAAATCTTGAAAAGTCCTTTATAACAATACTTTTTATACGTCCTGCTTTTGCATCTTCCATCATCCTCTGAAATCCTGGACGGTTAAAGTTTGTACCACTGTACCCATCATCTACATATTCAACTACTGAACAGTTAATAAATTCGTCCTGTTTTTTGATGAATTCGTTTATCAGCATTCTCTGTGCACTGACACTGTTGCTTTCGGCTTTTATACTGCCATCTACATCATTATCCTCCGACGAAAGTCTGATATAAACAGCGATACATTCTGTTACTGGCATGACTCAGCCTCCCGTTCTTTTGCATATTTTCTTAATTCTTCCAACATATCATCATACACCAAACGTACCGTAATAGAACCGCTTTCATGTATTTCGATTTTTTCTACAAAAGCATTGACCATTTCCTTTGTCAGCGTTCTCGTATTGCGGTATTTATTGATCAATGTTTCCCATTCTTCCTCTGTGTGAAAATTTTTTTCATATCCAACCTGATGCTTTAATAAAATCTCCATGTTATTCTGGATCTCTTTTTCTGTTTCCGCATCCTGCTTTGAAAATGTTTCATACTGCTCTGCATCAATAATACGGCACACATAATCCTCAAACAATCTTTCCCGGTGTACTGCCACTTTTTCCAGTTCTTTCCGGCATTTCTTGATTTCCCTGTTAAACACATCATATTTTTTAATGCTTTCCTGTCTTTGATTCAACCGCCGAATCAAATCTACATTTTCAACATATACATTGATATGTACACGTATCACACGCAGTACATAATCATTCACTTCCAAATCAGTGATAGAATGTGGCGTACACTTCCCGTGGAGCTTATTATTTCCACAGTAAAACCTACGATGATTGCCTTTTGTTTTCCCATATAAATACATGGTTTTTCCACAGTCTGCACATACAATTTTCTGCTTGAAAAAGTTGAAGTCTCTTACATTATTGCCATTTGATTTACGAGCTTCATTAACCCGTTTTACGATATGACCAATCTTTTCCTGTACCTCATCAAAATCCTTTCTGCTCACAAGTGCCTCATGGGTATTTTTGATAATGATCCATTCTTCTTTCTGATTCATTTTCTGTCTCTGTGCTGCCCAGGAATCATTGGTAAACTGATTATGCACACTATCACCGGCATAATATTGGTTCTCAAGGATTTTGTGGACTGTTCCTCCACTCCATGTCCATGTCGCTGACTTTTCATTTGCTTTTCCTGCTTTATCCAGCTTGTAGGCTTTCGGGCAGAGATACTCATCCGCATTTAATTTCCGGGCAATCTCTGCATAAGTCATTCCATCAATAAAATACTGAAATATCTTTTTCACCACTGGTGCTGCTACCGGATCTGGAATCAGCTGATGAGGATTATCCTTGTCTTTTTCATAACCATAAGCCATCTGACCGGAAGGAAATTCGCCATTTGCCCAGCTCGTCCGGTATGAACTTCTTATTTTCTTTGCCAAATCTCTGGAATAAAACTCATTATACACGTTTGACATGCTGATCAGCAGGCTTATGTCATCTCTGAACGAATCATAATGATCATTCACCGAAATAAAACGCACATTAAAGAATGGGAACACTCTTTCAATATAGCTTCCTGCCTCTACATAATTTCTTCCAAGTCTAGAAAGATCTTTAACAATAACACAGTCAATATTTCCCTCTTTGATCTCCTGCATCATCTCATTAAAACCATCTCTCTCAAAATTAGTTCCGGTTTTAGATATATCATAATATTCCTTTGCAACCACGATATCTTTCTGTTCTTTTACGAAATTATGAAGCAGAACCATCTGCGTTTCTATCGTATTTCTTTCTCTGTTCTTTTCACTCTCATAGGAAAGCCTTGCATAAAGGGCTGCATGTGAAACTTTTTCACACTGGTTTTCAGCTTCTGTAACCAAATTTTCTTTATTTCCAACATTCACATAATCTACTTTTCTTGATTTTCGAGCCATTTATACGACCTCCCTCTTTTGAATTTCTATTCTTCCGTCCATACCTGTGTTGACATCACATCCCACTGACTGTATCTGCCGTAACAGGGATTGATAACAGTCATCAAAATTAAATCTGACTTCAATATGTTTTTTGTCATATACTAATATCTGGTCAATCAGTTCAACAGCAACAGTTCTTGTAAGTTCCTGTATATTCTGATGCTCGGCAAAATAATCCAGCCAATGATATTTATCACTTTTTGATTCCAGGACTTCACTGATCTGTTGATCAATGCTTCGGACTGCTTCCTCGGCTTTTTTCCGTTTTTCTGTGTACCCGTCATGAAGCTCTTTATAATCTTCTTTTGAAATGATTCCTTCACGGAAATCCTCATATAGATAATCTCTTAACTCCCGGCATCGCACGGCTTCTTTTTCTTTTGCTTCTTTTCTAATTTCCAGTTCTTTTATATCCAATTCTTGAAATGGTACTTCATGGATAAAATCCATGATTTTTTTCATATCAAGGATATTTTCAATATGGATTTTTACCAGTTCCAATACTGTTTCTTCTAGTTTACCCATTGGTATTCTGTGTGCTGCACACGCTTTCGTAGCCGCATGTCTGGAACAGATATAGTAAGCATATACCTTTCCTCCTGCCGGAACATCCCGTTTGATCATCATTGCCCCACAGTCTCCACAAACCACAAGTCCAGATAATGGATATACCTTTTCCTCGTTCGGAGAAGTCCTTGTATCTATCCCTAATAATCTCTGCACCAGTGCAAATTCTCGTTCTGATACGATAGCCTCATGGTTTTTTTCAATTCTAACCCAATCTGTCTCCGGCTTTTTCATCAATTTTTTTACTTTATGGTTTGGTGTTGTTCTTTTTCCCTGCACCAGAGTTCCAGTGTATACTTCATTTTCAAGGATTCTTTTTACCGACATGGCGCTCCATTCTGCCTGTTCGTGTGTTTTAAAATTATCCTGAATCCTTATTCCAAGACTGTGCTTGTATTCCATTGGTGAAAGAACACCCTGTTTGTTCAATGCATTGGCAATTGCTGTCTGGCTCATACCTGATAATTTCATGCGGTAAATTTCTTTGACGATATCTGCCGCATATACATCTATCACCAGTTTGTTTTTATTATCTGAATCTTTCTGGTATCCATACGGTGTAAACGCTCCAATATATTCCCCATTTTTTCTCTTTACTTCCAGGTGGCTTCTTATTTTGATAGAAATGTCACGGCAATATGCATCGTTAATGAGATTCTTGAAGGGAATTACGATTTCGTCTGCCTGACTTTTCCCTTCCAGGCTGTCATAATGATCATTGACCGCAATAAACCGCACGCCAAGTGCCGGAAATAATCTTTCGATATATTTTCCGGCATCAATATACTCACGTCCAAAACGGGAAAGATCTTTTACAACGACACAATCCACAATTCCTTTTTTGATATCTTCCAGCATCATCTGAAATGCAGGACGTTCAAAATTAGAACCGCTGTAACCGTCATCCACCCGTTCTGATACAACAACTATATCCTTTTTATCTTTTAGGAAATTTTTTATCAGATTTTTCTGATTTGAGATACTGTTGCTTTCACGCTTTCCAGCAGTAGCAACATCGCCATCTTCTTTCGATAAACGAACATAAATGGCTGCATGATAGATTTTCTTTGAATTGTTAATTTGATTCATCTTCATCCTCCTTAGTTTTACCTTTCCATCAACATTGGTAAAACCCAGAGGGTGAGTCGATTTTGTCCTGATATGAATGAGGAGTCCTGAATTCCTCGTCTCCATATTAACATAACTCTTCAGATTTTACCATCACTTTTTATACAGAAAGCAAAAGTTCCTCAAATGCATCTTCAAAAGATACTCCATTGTTTGCAAACCTTATTTTCACTTTTACATTTCCTATACAGACAAGATAGGGATTTCCCACCTGTCTGAGATATTGAGCTATTCTTTTTTCCTTCGTATGATTCCGGTCAATCCTTATTTTTCGGATATCCTTCAATTCCTTCAGATCCACATCATCAAAATCCGTTTCCAGATAGTTTCTATATTCTTCCGCAGTCATGCCCTTCTCCTTCCATTCCCATCTGAATCCGTACTGCTTTCAGTACCCGATCCAGGCTCCACTTATTTACTCTTCCGCATTTCTCAATAATACATTTTGTAGAAATGCTCATAACCTGTTCAGCCAATGCCAGACTTCCTTTTCGGATTCCTGTCATATCGTACTTACTGATAAATACATGTGTTGGTAAATACCGCTTCTTATATATTCTTGACGTCAGCGGAACTACTGTAATGACTGAACTGTATGTATTAGCTTTGTTGTTACTTACTACGATCACCGGTCTTACTCCACCCTGAACCGAAGTTGTCGGAAACATACCGAGATCCGCCCATAAGATATCTCCTCTTCGAATCGTCACTTGTCATCTCTCCAATCTTTTTTTATTTGTAAAGCATCCCTAGCGCTATATTGGCTCCACAGGAATACGGCAGAGTTCCTTTCCAAGATGGAAAGCTCTGCCGCATAACCTCTATAGCCAATTTGATTATTAAACAGTGCTCGCTCGATTCTATTTATCCTCGATACCCCGAATCGTTACTCCTGCATCTGCAGGAAGGGAATAATAACCTGTCCGGATGCTATACTCCGGACCACAACCCAAAAACTCTCGTTTCCAGGCTCTGGCAGTTCATAGGTTTACCAATTACAGACTTCTCAGGGTCTGCAAGTGTATCGCATCTCACACATGTCATCGCATCACCAGCCTGCCGACTGGCTTTGGTCAGTGCTTTTTCGCAGCATTATTAGCTCTAAAAATGTTTTTACGTCTTATAATCCTATAGCGGCATCTTCCTCGTGCTCACTGTATGAAATGTCACGTCAGTTATTATTGGATATTCAGTTATCACGGTGCGTTTTAGGGAGTCCTTAAAGCTCCTCTAATTACTAAAGTCAAATGACTTCGGAAGATGCAAAAGATTTTGAAAAATTTTTTAAAAAAATTTATTCATATACATTTCACGCATCTTATTAAGAATGGATTTCAGCTTGTATGACAGCATCTGTCTGGAAATTCCCATAATCTCTGCCATCTGTGTCTGTGTCTTGTTTTCAAAGAAAATACCGTAAATAATCATGCGTTCCTCGGAGTTCAGCTGATTGATCACTTTGTGGATATCCTGCTGTTCCATTTTTGTCAGCACACTATGCTCCACATCACAATTCAGATCCGGAAAATCCTCTATCATAAAGCCTTCTCCATCAATGGACTGACCACTGTAAGGTACTTCCCTCAACATCTTGTCCACGACCTCTCCCAATTCGTTTTTGATTTCTACCTTTTTTGCCTTGCTGCTTCTATAAAAATTGTTCATCGCATACGCAACCTCTTTTGTAATCTCAATCATCTCTCCATCAATATTTGCGTAATACTTTCCTTCATAAAAATATGGGTGTTCAATATACATGTCCGTTCCTCCTGAATTTGAAATCTCGTTGCTTGTTTCAAATCCAGAAGGCGGACCTCTGTTTAGAATCATGCCTGCTCCGCCTTTATCCTGCCGGGACATACCCGCAGTTATTGGCTGAGAAATTCAGGCACGAAAAAAAGCCCCAGTAGTTTTTTTCTTAACTACTGAGGCCTTCGTCTCTTTCTTATATTCAGTTATCTATGCCTTCTTTCATCAGCATAATCATTGTATCAGGATAAAGTTCACAAAGTATCCGCAATACATTCCTATAAGTTCACATCATTATTGAAATCGTACATATTTCAGTATAAAAAGTTCACCGTGTTATTCTTCTACTTCTTTTCCATCTATATATAGTTGAAATTTATCAGGATTATTGACAACATCATAGTCCTTTCCATATTCTACAGGTCTGTATTCGGCTGTCATTACCGATTCCCCATCTTCAATATCCTCTTTCCATAAATAGATGTTCATATCAAGACTCGTCGCATATCCCCTGTCTGTGGAGAATTTTGTCGAATGAAAAGAATCATCCTTGTACATCTGCAAAAGCTCTCTTGCAAACGCTTCTCTATCCTCAATATTTTTCCGGTTAGCGACCACGGTTAAATTTTCATCCCGATTTACGGAAAATGTTCCTACCACATCCGGTTCACCTTCCTTATGACTTGATTCAGGTTTCCCATAAATACTTCCTGCAGCAATTATCAAGATGACTGCTCCTGAGATCACTGCAATTATCTTTTTCTTCATATTTTCATTAATTTCCTTTTAATTGTTTTACTGCGTAATTGATCACTTCTTCCGGTGTGGGTCTGTCTCCTTTAAGTGTCATTTTCTTCCATTCTTCCTGCACAGCCGGATCGGGATTATCAAATCCTGCATCTATGGCTATCTGCATTTCTCTGCGTACCTCTTCTGGTGTTGTGTTATACTTTTCTGCAATCTTCTCATAAATAGTTTTCTCTCTCATTCATTTTCCTCCAATATATAAGTAGAATTACACCTTGTTCTATAGAACCAATTTAGCATATTTCTATTATCATGAAAAGACACTTTACAATTTAAAGCGGAATAAAAAGTCAAAAAAAAGAAGAGCTACTTGCTCTTCCCATTTTGTCATATTACTCTTCCAATAATGTATGAATTACTTTGATAATTTTTTTCTGCTCTTTGATCGGAAGTTTTTCTATTTTCTCTGTCAGCTCATTGGTAACACCTGTAACTGAATGTGCCACAACATCAATCAAAAGAGTATCTGCAGAAACATCTAATGCATTTGCAATTGCAACAAAGGTATCCAATTTTGTAACTTTCAAGCCTCTCTCTATTACACTCACATGCGTCGGACTTAAATTTACTAATGCAGCCAGTTCCTCTTGCGTGAGATTTTTTGCTTCTCGTGCTGATTTGATTCGCTGTCCTACTGCCTTCAAATCCATCGTAACACCTCCTCCAGAACGAATAATCGTTCTGGATTTAGTATACTTGTGGATATCTTAAATATACAGAATCGCAAAGCCAAGTTCTAATTCTACAGAACTATATTTCAAGATTTTCTTTGCATATTCGTAAAATAGAGTTATGATTGAAGCAGCTAAATCAAAGGAGGTATCAAATCATGAAATCACATAAATACTGGTCCCTAGGCGCACTTTTCTGTATGTTGGGATGCATTTATTCTGGAATCAGAAAATCTATGACTGCACATAAATACTTTGCCTATTCTTCATTGCTTTGTATGGGCATGTCCATTTATTCCGGTCACAAACTGGTTTCTCCAAAGAAGAAAAAAATCACTGAATCAAACAATAGTGAAAATAATTGAACAAAAAATTGACCTCTATTCATCAAAGACAAAGTTGCTGGAGAGTTTTTTCCCTCCAACAACTTTCTTCAT
>NZ_JMLH01000038.1 GCF_000686665.1 Thomasclavelia saccharogumia DSM 17460
ATAATCAAATTCTTTTTATCAAGAGGGATAGCAGTAGAAGGGATTCTGCCACGATTGCCGTGAATAAAACCAGCTTTACCAAACTTCTTGTATTTGATGATAAGTCTATTAACAGTTCTAATGGAACAACCAATTTTAATAGCAGCTCTTTTCTTATTGCCATCAGTATCAACCAGCTTTTTAATAATTTCATATTTTTTTAATTCATTCATTCTTAATTCAACCTTTCTCATAAAACGACCTCCAAACCATGAGGTCAAAGTATAACACAATTTTTTGATAATGTCTCAGCTAGCTGAGACATTATCAACTTGGATACATTAAGACATTATCATATTTGAATCAGAAAACGATAAAAACAAGTATTTTTTAGGTTGACTTATGGTATTATTTTATATATAATTGTCATTGCGGTTATAGAAGGGTGATTATTTTGAAATACAATTTACAATGGATTGTTAAGCATCGTGGAAAATTTGAATTTGAAGAAGGACTTACTTTTCCTTCAGAATTATTTGACCAATATGCGCAAATTAATGACTTGAAGGACATTATTGTCTCAGGAACCGGTAATCTTGATTTAAAAGATAAACGTTTATATGTTGATCTTAATATCAAGGGGACGATGATTCTTCCATGTGCAATGACATTAGAGGATGTTGAGTATCCTTTTGAGATTAATTCAACAGAGGTGTTTGCTTTTGACAAACCGGCACCTCTTGAGGATGTTCACGAAGTGAAGAAAGATATTGTTGATCTTACTCCCGTGGTATTCGAAAATATTATGCTCGAAGTGCCGATGAGAGTAGTGAAAGACGATGCTAATATTAAATCAGAAGGTAAAGGTTGGAGAATATTAGATAGTAGTGATGCTAGTGAAAATAATGAGGAATACATTGATCCTAGATTAGCTAAGTTAAAAGATTATTTTAAAGATTAAACAGGAGGTTATACTGATGGCAGTACCATTTAGAAGAGTATCAAAAACAAGAAGAGATAAGAGAAGAACTCACGATAAGCTTACAGCACCAGCTGTAGTTGTATGTCCAGAATGCGGTGAATACAAAATGTCTCATAAAGTTTGTAAACATTGCGGTACTTATAAAGGGCAAAAAGTTTTATAAGAAATAGCATAAAAGAGCTTTTTAATAAAAATATAGGACTAATTAGCGTTATTTTACGTTAATTAGTCCTTTTTTTGTTTAAATATCCAAAAATATCTTATTTGAAGAAAAGTCTATACAAAATGGTTTAGAAAGTATATAATGGTGGTACGAAGTGTTAATTTATGTTACTGAGTGTTAAAAAGTGGGTGATTAAAATGTTCATGGGTGAATTTAGACACAATATTGACGCCAAAGGGCGCCTTATTATTCCCTCAAAGTTAAGAGAACAATGTGGTAAGAGTGTTGTTATTACTCGTGGTTTTGATGGTTGTCTAGCTTTGTATACCCAAGAAGGCTGGAATGATTATTATCAAAAATTACAAACGTTACCCAAAACCAAAAAAGAAGCTCGTAATTTTGTAAGAATTATCACTTCTAGAGCAAGTGAATGTGAATTTGATAAATTAGGAAGAGTTAATATTCCTAATGTTTTAAGATTGGAAGGCAAATTAGAAAAAGAATGTATCATAGTTGGGGTTGGTGATCATGTTGAAATTTGGAATCAAGCCCGATGGGAAGACTATTATGATACTAATAAAGATAATTTTGATGAAATTTCTGAGTCATTAGATGGATTTGATTTATAGGAGAAAATAATGTTTGATCATGTAACGGTATTATTAAATGAAGCAGTGGAAGGTTTGAATATAAAAGAAGATGGGATTTATGTTGATTGTACACTAGGTGGAGCAGGACATAGCTGTGCCATTTTAAAACGTCTTACAACAGGACACTTGTATTGCTTTGATCAAGATCAAACGGCAATTGCAGCAGCTAGAAGCCGACTTAGTGAAATAAGTGATAATTTTACGATCATATATTCAAATTTCGTTAATATTAAAACAGAATTAAGTAATTTAGGGATAACAAAAGTAGATGGAATCTTATTTGATTTAGGTGTTTCTTCACCTCAATTTGATACTGGTGAAAGAGGGTTTAGCTATAATTATGACGCAAGATTAGATATGCGGATGGATACTAATAATTCTCTTGATGCTTATACGATCGTTAATACCTGGTCGTATGAACAGTTAGTAGAAATTCTATTTAAATATGCTGATGAAAAATTTGCTAAAAGAATCGCGCGTAAAATTGAACAGTCGCGAGTAAACAAGCCGATTGAAACAACGTTTCAATTAGTTGAAATCATTAAAGAAGCAATCCCGGCAGCTGCTCGCAGGAAAGGCGGGCATCCCGCTAAAAGAACTTTTCAGGCATTAAGAATTGCTGTAAATGATGAATTAAATGTATTTGACCGAGCCTTGAAAGATTCTTTAGTTTTATTAAATAGTGGTGGACGAATTGCAGTGATTACTTTTCATAGTTTAGAAGATAAAATTTGTAAATATACTTTTAATGATGTGACAAAGTTAAAAGATGTGCCTCCAGGATTGCCAGTTATTCCAGATTATTTATTACCTAAATATAAATTAGTAAATAAAAAAGCAATTGTTGCTTCAAAAGAAGAATTAGAAATAAATCATCGAGCACATTCCGCAAAATTAAGAGTAATAGAGAGGGTGTAATTATGAGACATAGAGTTAAGAAAACAAAGTTTGAAGCTTTTTCGCAAAGATTTTTAATCATTTCAATGGTTATCTTCATTTTTGGAATCACTTATGTAAGATCATTGGAGTCCTCTTGCAATCAAGAAGCACAGCAAATAGAAAAAGAAATCAAAGTGCTCCAGGATGAAATCGATAGTTTAGAAATGCAAAAACAAGAATTAGCATCTTTTTCACGTCTTAATGATATTGCGGGTGAAAAAGGTTATACATATAGCAATGAATCTGTAGCTGCCTCTACTACAGAGACGCCGGCTGAATAATAATGAGCCAGTTTAAAGGTGCAAAGATAGCTTATGTTGTCTTTGCACTAGTTATTTTTTCTTTAGTTGTAAATATTGTATATTTAGGTGTAACTGGTAAACACTTGATTAGCAATGGTGATATCAAAGCTTTTGCTAAAAGTAGAGGTAAAGTGGAAACCGTTGAATATGCAACTAGAGGAGAAATTTATACTAGTGATAATGAAGTAATTGCAACGAACGTTCAAAAATTCAAATTAATTGCGGTCGTCTCTAGTAAAAGACCAGGCTACGCTAATAAAGAGGCGCACGTAACGGATGTTACAAAGACTGCTAATGAAGTAGCTCCAATTATTGGTATGGATCCTGTAGAAATGGCACAAAAAATGCAGGAAGCTATTGATAAAGGAAAATATCAAGTAGAATTTGGAAATTATGGAAATAATTTAAGTGCCAGTCAAAAGAAACAGATCGAAGAGACTAAATTAACAGGTTTGGAATTTGAAGAAGCGACTTCTCGTAACTACCCATTAGGGGATTTTTGTAGTTATATCGTTGGTTATGCTAAAAGTGTTGAAGAAAATAATGTTAAAAGTCTTGTTGGTGAGATGGGATTAGAAGCAATATATAATGATACTTTAGCAGGAAAGAATGGATATAAAGTTTATCAAAAAGATGCCAAAGGATATATTTTGCCTAATGGAATGTTAAAGCAGCAGGATGCCGTTAATGGTCAAGATATTTATTTAACTTTAAATAGTTCTTTACAGCGTGATTTAGATTATTCACTGGCTACAGAAGCTAGTGGGGCACAGGCAACGAAAGCTGCGGCTGTGATTATGGAGGCTAAAACTGGTAAGATCTTAGCCTTATCTAGTTATCCATCATTTAACCCCAATGAACGTAATATTGAAGATTATAAGAATTTTTTCTTTGATACAGCTTATGAATGTGGATCAGTATTTAAATCATTTGTATATGCAAGTTCAATTGAAAGCGGCTTATATGATGGCAGTGCATTATATGAATCAGGTAAATATGATTATGGTGGCAGTCGACCAATTAGAGACCATAATAATGGTGCTGGTTGGGGAAGTATTAGTTATGATGAAGGTTTTTATCGTTCTAGTAATGTTGCTATTTGTAACTTATTAGAAAAAGGTTACACTAATCGAGATGAGCTTATTGATACATATGAAAAATTAGGATTTTTCCAATCTAGTAATATTGATGGCTTTGAATCAGCTTCAGGTGTAGCACTGTATGAAACTGATAAGAGCCGGGCAGCTTATTTAACAACTGGTTTTGGACAGGGGTCAACAGTTACAATGTTACAATTGCTTCGGGCTTATAGTGTTTTCGCTAATGATGGTAAAATGGTTGAACCATATTTAGTCGATCGTATCGTCGATAAAGAAAATAATGAAGTTACATATAGTGGAAAAACACAGTTTTCTGAAAAAATATTTTCATCTTCAACAGTAGCGCAAGTACGTGACCTATTAAAAGGAGTAGTAAATGAAAGTATGGGTACTGCTAAAAAATTTGCTTTAGATAATGGTGTACAAATTATTGGTAAAACTGGTACTGGACAGATAGTTGGTGAAAATGGTACTTATTCAACGACTGATTATACTAAATCATTTGCAGGGATGGCTCCGTACGATGATCCGCAAATTATTTCGATAGTTGTTTTTCAAGGACCTGATAACGATACTACTACACATCAGGCTAATATTATTAAAAATATAGTACCATCAGCGCTATCAATTGTTTCTTCTTATAATGCTGCTGATAATGAAACAGCAATAGAAGAATACAAATTAGATTCTTATATAAATCAAAGTGTTAATTTTGTAAAATCAAAATTAGAATCAAAAACTTTAAATGTTCAAGTGATTGGAAATGGATCAACGGTTATCGAACAATTTCCTGAAGCTAAATCAAAAGTCACTAAAAATGATCGTGTTTTCATTAAAACCGAATCATCGGATATCACATTACCAAATTTCACAGGCTGGTCGCGTAAGGATGTCTTGACGTTTGGCTCCTTGTCAGGATTAAACATTAGTATTGATGGTGGAAATGGTCTTGTTGCCAGTCAAAGTTTACCGGAAGGAACGATTTTACATAGCGGTGATGCTTTAACTATTACATTACAGTAAGGTCTAATGACCTTACTTTTTTCATATATTGTAGAGGTGATAAGATGATATATGAAATAACTAAACATAAAATAAAATGGGTAAAAATTATAACGGTCGTTATTGTAATAGCAATAATTTTAAAAATTGGTTATATTCAAATTATTGATCGTGTAAATATTTATAATAAAGCAGTAGATCTGTGGCAAAGAAGTTTTCCTGTTGAAGCCAACCGTGGCTTGATATTAGATAGTGATAATAACGTTTTAGCAACTAATTTAACGACATCATCATTAGTTGTTGTTCCTAGTCAAATTAAAGATGTTACGATGACGGCTGAAAAATTAGCAGATATTTTGGAAGTTGATGTTAAAGTCATGCAGGAAAAACTAAGTAAAAAAGTATCTATTCAACGGATTCAACCCGAAGGACGACAATTAGATGATGAAGTTGCCACTGAAATAAGCAGCTTAAAATTGCCTGGAGTATATTTGATCAAAGATACCAAAAGATATTATCCTAAGGGTAATTATTTGGGCCAAACATTAGGGTTTGTTGGAATTGATAATCAGGGGCTGTTAGGATTAGAACTAAAATATGATAGTTATTTAAATGGAAATAATGGTAGTATCGATTATTATATGGATGCCAAGAGTAATCCTTTGACATTGTATCCCAGCGTTTATAGTGCGCCAACTAGTGGTTTTAATTTACAGTTGACAATTGATGGTGATATTCAGGATATTGTTGAACGGGAATTAAATAATGCTTATGACACATATGATCCTGATGGAATCTGGGCTCTAGCGATGGAACCAGCTACTGGTAAAATATTAGCGATGGCCTGTAAACCGGATTTTGATCCTAATGATTATCAAAATGCTGATAAAGATGTTTATAATCATAATATTCCGATTTGGAAGACTTATGAACCAGGATCAACATTTAAAATAATTACATTTGCATCAGCATTAAATGAAAATTTATTTGATATGGATAAAGATACTTATTATGATCAAGGGTATGAAATTGTTAATGGGACAAGAATCAAGTCATGGAAAAAAGGTGGTCATGGTCTGCAAACTTTTAGGGAAGTGCTGCAAAATTCTTCAAACCCTGGTTTCGTAGAAATAGGACGACGTCTTGGAAAAGATAAATTATATGAATATGTAAAGAAATTTGGTTTAACAGAAAAAACAGGAATTGATCTGCCCGGAGAATCAAAAGGAATCATGTTTGATTATGATGCTTTTAATGAACTGGAGCAGGCAACTGTAGCTTTTGGCCAGGGAATTTCAGTAACACCAATGCAGCTGGTAAGAGCTGTATGTGCCTGTGTAAATGGGGGAACATTATATCAGCCGTATTTAGTTGATAAAATAATCGACAGTTATACTAATGATATTATTTATGAAAAGCAGCCTGAGGCTTTGCGGACAGTTATTAGTGAAGAGGCTTCTAAAAAAATACGTGATGCATTGGAAACGGTAGTAACTGATGGTGGGGGTAAAAATGCCTATATCGATGGATATCGAATTGGCGGGAAGACGGGAACAGCCCAAAAAGCAGTAAATGGTAGTTATGTAGATGGTGGTTATATTCTTTCGTTTATTGGAGTTGCCCCGATTGATGATCCACAAATTGTTCTCTATGTAGCTATGGACAATCCTAAAAATTGTGTCCAGTATGGGGGAACGACTGTTGCTCCGATTGCAAGAAAGATGTTAGTGGATATTTTACCAAGCATGGGAATCGAAAAGGTTTCTTCACAGCGCCAAAAAGCTTATACGATCACTGATACTAAAACAGTTAAAGTAGAAAATTATATTGGTAAAACAAGAAAAGAAGTGAGTAATCCAGAATTGAAGTTCAAATTTATTGGTGAAGGGGATAAGGTGATCGATCAATTACCACGAGTAGGAGAATATGTAGAGGCAGGGTCTACGATCGTGATTATGTTAGGTTAACAGGCAAAATTATTTGCCTGTTTTTATTTTATAAATTAAGATTTAGTTAAAAGACAAGATTCAAATGAACATAATTTGACTTTTTAAATAGTTTATACTATGATAATGATAAAATTAATGAATATAAGGAGATAAGATTTATTGTGGACCCGACCCAGATAGTCAATATTATAATATTTGTCATTTTAATTATTTTTTCAGGCGTTTTTTCATGTACAGAGACAGCCTTTTTATCTGTTAATAAAATAAGAATGCGTAATCTGGCAGAAGAAGGAAATAAAAAAGCAGCAATTGTAGAAAAATTGTTATCTAATGATGATCGTTTATTCAGTTCGATTCTAGTAGGAAATAATTTAGTGAACATTGGTGCTTCTTCATTAACGACATCATTTGTAATTTCTCTTTTTGGAGATTCTGGTACTTTAGTTGCAATAGCAACCGGTGTTGTAACTTTGACAATACTTATTTTTGGTGAAATTACACCAAAATCATTTGCTACTAAAAATGCTGATGCAATTGCTTTGTTTTTATCACGGTTTACATCTTTTGTCTGTTTTATTTTTACACCTGTAGTATTTTTCTTAAACATAATTACTGGTTTCTTTATTAAGATTTTAGGTGGTGATCATGATAATGGACCAACAATGACCGAAGAAGATCTAAAAACGATCGTAACTGTTGGCCATGAAGAAGGAGTTTTAGAAGAAGAAGAAAAAGAAATGATTCATAATGTTTTTGAATTTGGTGAAACTGAAATCAAAGAAATTATGACACCAAGAATACATGTTGAGAGTATTCCTGATGATTGTTCTTATCAGGAATTAATGGAAATTTATCAGCGTAGTCAATTTTCACGCTATCCTGTACATAGTGAATCATTTGATGAAATCGTTGGGGTTTTAAATGTTAAAGATTTATTATTTTTTAATATTGATCCTGATGAGTTTTCAATAAAGGATTATATGCGAGATACTTTTGTTGTTTATGAATTTAATGAAGTATCTGATGTTTTTGCATCGATGCGTAAAGAACATGCTACATTAGCAATCGTTCTTGATGAATATGGAGTAATGAGTGGAATCGTTACTTTTGAAGATATTGTTGAAGAAATTGTTGGTGAAATTGACGATGAATATGATAAAGAAGAAGAGGAAGAAATTATTTCTTTAGGTGATAATGAATATTTGGTTGATGGAAGTTTAAATTTAAATGAAGTCAATGATCGTTTGAAAACATCTTTTGATTCTGAAGATTTTGAATCAATTGGTGGTCTGGTATTAGGAGAGATTTCAAAAGTTCCAGAAATAGATGAGGAAGTAAAAATAGGAAATGTATTGTTTAGAATAGTAAAAATGCATAAAAATAGAATTGCACAGTTAAAAGTGACTATTCTTGATGAAGTTGAAAATGAAGAGGAAATTGTAGGATGAAAAAAAATGTAGAAATTAAAAAGCTAGGAATCAATGGTGAAGGAATTGGATATATTGATCGAAAGATTATTTTTGTTCCTGGGGCTTTGCCAGAAGAAGAAGTTGTCGTTGAAATAACAAAGCAGACAAGATCGTTTTATGAAGGAAAGCTGATCAAGATCATTAAACGATCAAAAAGTCGTGTTATTCCTCGATGTAAAGCATATGATAATTGCCAGGGATGTACTTTGCTGCATTTAGATTATTACAAGCAGTTAACAGCTAAAAAGGAAGCTGTTCGCGAGGCAATTAGAAAATATACCCAATATGATTTAAACGAAACAGTTTTTAAAGATGTTATTGCTTCACCCAAACAAGAAGGGTTTATTACTAGTGTTAATTTACCAATCGTTGAATTTAAAGGAAAGATAACATTTGGTATTTATCAGCGTGATAGCAAGTATTTAACATTGATGACAAAATGTTTTAAACAGCATCCTTTGATCAATGAAACATTAGCAGCTTTAGAAAATATTTTAACGAATAATAAATGTCAGATTTATAATGATAAATTTAAAACAGGTTTAAGATTTATTAAAGTAAAATTGATTGATAAACAGATTCAGTTAGTTTTTATTACTGGGCGTGATGGAATTGATCGTAAAATAGTAAGTCAAATTACTGAAATACCACATGTTGCAAGTGTTTATATGTCTATTAATACTTCTAAACATCAAGAGTTCGATGATTCCGGTTATACAAAGTTATACGGTCCTAGTCATTTGGAATTATATAATGATGATAAAAAGTATCTAGTTTCAGCAAAGTCTAAATTACCAGAAAATATTGCTGTATATTATAAACAAATTCAATGTATCAAGATGATGTTACAAGATAGTCAAAAAATCATTTCTTTAAATTGTGGAATAGGATTATTAGAATCTAATTTAGAACAAGAAGTGATTGCTATCGATGAGAAAAAATATCATATTGAAGATGCTAAAATAAATAATAAGCGTAAAGAGAATATTACTTTTATTGCTGGTGATCTTGATCAAAAAATCGTTATTTATGCTAAAAAGAAAATCTACGATACACTGATAATTCAAAATGAACGTTTTGGATTAAGTGAGACAATTATAAATAGTATTAAGATAGCAAAAATAAAAACAATTATTTATTGCTGTCAGTCATATTCAACCTTGGCTAAAGATTTGGCTGAATTAGAAAACAATTATCGGTTAGAAAAAATCGTAGCGTTAGATTCATCGTGTCATAATTCATACTTGACTACGATCGTAAAGTTAGTTAGAAAGTAAAATAGTTGCATTATTTTTATTTATAATTATAATGGTTATAAGTAAGGAGGGGTCATGATGGAAATTAAATTTCAACCTCAAGGAGTATGTGCCAAACAAATTATTATTGATGTCGATAATGGTATTGTTAATAATGTCAAGTTTATTGGTGGCTGTTCTGGAAATACTCAGGGTGTAGCAGCTTTAGCAAAAGGAATGAAAGTGACTGATATTGTTGAACGTTTACAAGGAATTCGCTGTGGCAGTAAGCCAACGAGTTGTCCTGATCAATTAGCGAAAGCACTTATTAAGCATGCAATGTAGTGGAATAATCTTTTGATTATCCACTTCTTTTCATTTTATTTATTAAATTTCATATAATACGATAGGTGGTTATATGTTGATACGAATTAAAAAATTGCAATTTATTTGTGGTATAATTTTAATGATGCAGGTAATATGCCCATTATGGATCATTCCCTTTCATTTGATTGCTGCCATACTTTCAATTATTATTATTGGCTGGCAAAAAAGGTTCTGTGTTTTACAAGTTCAGTATCATTATTATGTTTTGGCGTTATATTGTTTTAGAGTTTGGCTTTTAGCAGTTACAACATTTGCTTTTTTTGATACGCTTTATATGTGTCTTTGTTTATACTTGGCAATCATGATTATTTTATTTTCATTTCGGGCAATTCTATAATAATCATTTTTAAATAGACTATTTGGTGGTATAATACAATTTGAAAGGATGTGGGGATAATGCTAGGTCATTTACAAGTATATAGTTCTTATAGTTTTCAAGATAGCACGATTTTAATTGAAGACTTATGTAAAAAAGCTAGTGATCTCCACTTAGAGGCACTAGCTTTAACTGATAAAAATAATATGTTCGGGGCTATGGAGTTTACCCGCTATTGTCATAAATACGGGATTAAACCTATTTATGGAATCGAAGCTAGTATTGAAATTGAACAGGAGATATATCCTTTGATTTTAATAGCTAAAGATACAACGGGATATTTTAATTTAGTCCATCTAGCGAGTGATATATCGCGAAATGCTAATAAAGCAGCTGCATTAGAAAAATTGATAGAATACCAGGAGCATTTATTTGTTTTATCAGCCTGTAAAGAAGGAATAATTGAGCGGTTGCTTTTAAAGGAATTAGAATCCGAGGCTTTAAAATATTTACAGTTATTTAAAAAAAGTTTTAAATATTTCTATGTTTGTTTACAAGATCATGGTCTTGCTATGCAAAAAAAAATAAATGAACGTTTGATTGCTTTGTCTCTGTTAGAAAATATTCCCGTTTGTGTTTCCAATGAGGTCCGTTATCTCGATAGTAAAGATGCTTATACATTAGAATTGTTACAAGCATCTTCTAAAGGATCGACTTTAGAGTTAGATCATGTTCCAGTAACCGACCAGTTATATCTTAAATCAAGTTATGAAATGGAAAGTATCTTTGATAAAAAGTATATTGAAAATACAAATTATATTATTACTTTATGTAATGCAACGATTCCCGTTCATCAGATGCATTTACCTAAGTATCCCGTTCCTAAAAATGGTAAAGCAAGTGAATATTTACGTCAATTATGTATTGTCGGGTTAAAGAAACGTTTTAAAGGTGAACAGATCAAAACGATTTATTTGGAAAGATTAAAAAAAGAATTAAATGTGATTACTAAAATGGGCTTTGATGATTATTTTTTAATTGTATTTGATTACGTTAGATATGCTAAAATAAACAAAATTTTAGTAGGTCCTGGAAGAGGTTCTGTAGCCGGCAGTTTAGTTGCTTATGTTTTAGGAATTACCAATGTTGATCCTTTAAAATATGATTTGTTGTTTGAGCGTTTTTTGAATGAAGAAAGAATCAGTATGCCTGATATTGATATTGATTTTCAAGATGATCGGCGTGATGAAATAGTTGCCTATGTCACTAATAAATATGGTCAGGATCATGTGGCGCAAATTGTTACTTTTTCAACATATGGGCCTAAAGTAGCGATAAAAGATTTAGGTAAAGTTTTAAAAGTTCCTTTACCGAAATTAGAGCTCTTAGCTAAAAATATTCCCACTAATTATAAAAATCGTAAGAGTGCTAAAGAAGTATATGAAACATCATATAATTTTCAATCCATGGTCAATAAAGATCCTGCTTTGCTAAAAATCATGCCTGCTATTTTTACTGTTGAGAAATTACCACGAAATATTTCTACTCATGCAGCCGGAGTAGTATTATCTAATGATCCTTTAGATCAGGTCGTTCCTTTAGTCAAGGGACCGAATGATGGCATCATGACTCAGTATTCGAAAGATTACATCGAAGAAGTAGGATTATTAAAAATGGATTTTTTGGGATTAAAGAATTTAACGATAATTGACTATATAATCAAAGATATTGAAAAAAATTATGATATAAAAATTAATATTAATGAAATTGATCTTGATGATCAAAAAACATATCAGTTAATTAGTAGTGGTGATACTTTTGGTATTTTTCAATTAGAATCACCAGGAATGAAAAATCTTTTAATTAAGATGAAGTGTAATTGTTTAGATGATGTAATTGCAGCCATTGCTTTATTTAGACCGGGACCAATGGCTAATATTCCGGCTTATATTGCCCGCAAAAATGGTCAAGAGCCAATCACATATCCTTTAGAATGTTTGAAACCAATTTTATCTTCAACTTATGGGATAATGATCTATCAGGAACAAATCATGCAGGTTGCTAGAAAAGTAGCTGGATTTTCGTTAGCTAAAGCTGATATTTTAAGAAAAGCCGTATCGAAAAAGACTGTTAGTTTAATGACTTCGATGAAAAGTGAATTTATAAATGGTGCAATCAATAACGGTTTTAGTGAAGAGGAAGGTAATAAAGTTTTTGATTTGATTGAAAAATTTGCTAATTATGGTTTTAATAAGTCACACTCCGTTGCTTATGGCTATATAGCATACTGGTTAGCTTATTTAAAAGCTAATTATCCTTTAGAATTTTTTAGTGCTTTATTATCTAATGAACAAAGCAGTGACAGCAGTAAGATAAGCTGTATTCAAGAGGGCAGAAAATATGGAATTAGGCTTTTACCACCATCGATCAATTATTCAACTGATCGTTTTAAGGTTGAAGATGGTAATATTCGTTATTCTCTTTTAGCAATCAAAAACGTTGGATATGCGGGATATCTTGCTATCGTTGAAGAAAGAAAGAAAGGTTTGTTTAAAGATATATTTGATTTTGTTTCCCGAATGGAGTCAAGTAAACTTAATAGTAAAATGATCGATAGTTTGATCATGGCTGGAGCGTTTGACGAGTTTAAGCTCAACCGTAGTACGATCAAGGAAAATTTACATAAGATCACGGAGTATGTGCAGTTAAAGAATTCGATTGGCATTGATGAACCGCCAATTTTAACGATCGTTAAAGATAATCGAATGAAAATTTTAGAAGAAGAGAAACTTGTTTTAGGGGTTTATTTATCAATGCATCCAATCGCTTTGATAAAAGAAAATATAAAGCAGGAAATTATCAGTATAAATGAATTGAAAAACTATCTTAATAAACCGGTTAGAGTTATAATGGCTTTATCGAGGGTAAAAGTTATCGTTGATAAAAAAGGACAGGAAATGTGTTTTGTTGAAGGCTATGATGAAACTGGAGAAATCGATGGAGTTGTTTTTGCAAGTAGTTTTCAGGTTTTAAAAAAGATCTTAGTTCGTGGAGAAATTTGTTTGATTGAAGGAAAAGTGAATTTCCGCGATAAATTATCGCTGGTAATAAACCAGGCTAAAAATGTACGTTAAGGATGGATAGAGGATGAAAGAATTTGTATTAATAGATGGAAATTTTTGGCTGTTTAGTTGTTATTATGCAACAGCAGCAATGGGAAACTTGATGGTCAATAAAGATGGCGTGCCGACAAATGCGGTATATGGCTTTGCCAATCGTTTAGAAAGTTTATTAAGAAAAAATCCCGAATATATCGTGGTGGCTTTTGATGCCAAAGGGAAAACATTTAGAAGTGAATTATTAGAAAATTATAAAGGAACGAGAAAAGAAACACCAGAAGAGTTGATTTGTCAGTTTTCAATGGTTAGAGAATATTTGCGTGCTCATAATATTCCTTATTTAGAACTTGAGGGATATGAAGGTGATGATATTATTGGAACTTTATCTAAAAAAGCTAAAGATGCCGGCTTAAAAGTTGCTATTTATACTAATGATAAGGATATGATGCAGCTTGTTAATGAATCTGTTTATCAGTATAAAAAGCCGCAAAAAAGCGATGAATATGAAATTATTACACCTGAGAGCTTTTATGAAAAATACCAGTTACAGCCGCAGCAAATGACTGATCTATTAGGGTTGATGGGCGACACTGCTGATAATATTCCAGGAATTCCTGGAATTGGAGAAAAAACAGCATTAAAGCTTTTACATCAATATGAATCAATTGAAAATTTACAAGAGCATATGGCTGATCTAAAAGGAAAAATGGGCGAAAAAGTTCGAACTAATATTGAACTTGGTGTTCTTTCTAAACAAATCGCAACGATCTGTTTAGATGTTCCGATCGAATTAGATTTAGAAAAATGGCATTATGAAGGTCATGATTATGAAGAGTTGGCTGATTTCTATCGACGCTATGATATGAATTCTTTATTAAAAAGAATGTCTTTAAATCATCAAGTGGAAAAAAAAGATGAAATTAAAGTGCAAATCGTTGACCATTTACCAATAATTGATAAACCAGCTAGTTTGGTTGTTAGTGTTTATGATACTAATTATCATAAATCACCAGTTTTAGGGTTTGCTATTTATAACGATGAATGCAGTTATTATATTTCTTTTGATGATGCTTATAAATGTGAGCAGTTTAAAGCATATTTAGAAGATGAGAAGATTGAAAAATATGGTTATGATATTAAAAAATGTGTCAATGCCTGTGCATGGAACGGTTTAAAACTCAAAGGGTACACATTTGATCTGCAGTTAGCTTCATATATTCTCAATCCATCATTAAAAGATGAAATTAAAAGTGTTTGCGAGTTTTATCAATACTATGATGTGTTATATGATGAACAGGTTTATGGCAAAGGAGCCAAAAAACATCTTCCTGAAACTGAAGAACTTGCTGAGCACTTGATCAAACAAGCAAAAGCGATTTATGATTTAAAGGATCAAGCTATTGAAAAACTTAAAGCTAAGGAACAGTATGAATTGTATAAAGATGTTGAAATGCCGGTTTCACGGATCTTAACGGAAATGGAATTTCAAGGGGCAAAAATAGATTTAACGGTTTTAAAACAGTTAGAAGCTGATTTTTCTAAGCAAATCGATGTTTTGCAAAGAGATATTTATTTATTAGCGCATAAAGAATTTAATATTTCTTCACCTAAACAGTTAGGTGAAGTGTTATTTGAAGATCTTCAGCTGCCTCATGCTAAAAAAACCAAGACCGGTTATTCAACATCTGTTGATGTCTTAAATAAATTAAAAGATATCCATCCTATTATTGATAAGGTTTTAGAGTATCGGATGCTTACAAAACTTGTATCAACTTATATAGTGGGGTTACAAGATCAAGTGTTTATTGATAAAAAGATCCATACGATGTATAATCAGGCATTAACGCAAACGGGAAGACTTTCTTCAACCGATCCTAATTTACAAAATATTCCCGTAAAAACAGAAGAAGGAAAGTTGATTAGAAAAGCTTTTATTCCTGAAAACGATTATCTTGTTTCCTTTGATTACTCCCAAATTGAATTACGAGTTCTTGCAAATTTAGCTCATGTACGATCTTTGATTCAGGCTTTTAATGAAGATAAAGACATTCACCGTCATACTGCAAGTGTTGTTTTTGGAGTTCCTGAAGAAGATGTTACTTCACAAATGCGAAGAAATGCTAAAGCTGTTAATTTTGGAATTATTTATGGAATGAGTGACTTTGGGCTGGCGGAACAAATTGGAGTAAGTGTAAAAGAAGCTCGGGATTTTATTCAAAAATATTTTGCCACTTATCCAGAGATTAAAACGTATATGGATCAGTCAATTGCGATGGCTAAAGAAAAAGGCTATGTATCAACGATTCTAAATCGTAAACGCTATATTCCAGAAATCAAAGAAAAGAATCATATACGTCAGGAATTTGGCAAACGTTTAGCAATGAATTCGCCAATTCAAGGATCAGCTGCTGATATCTTGAAATTAGCAATGATTCAAGTTGATCAGGCTTTAAAAGAAAAAAAATTAAAATCAAAAATGATCTTACAAGTTCACGATGAATTGATTTTTGATGTATATCAAGATGAATTAGAAGATGTCATGAATATTGTTAAAGAGGGAATGGAACATGCTGTTAGTATGGAAGTTGAATTAAAAGCAGAAGGGACTTATGCTAAAAATTGGTATGAGTTAAAGTAGGTGAAAAAGATGCCAGAATTACCAGAAGTTGAAACGGTCAGAAGAACATTAAAAAACTTTGTATTAGAAAGAAAGATTACAAGTGTAGATATTATTTATCCTAAGATTATCGAAGATGATCCTGAAAAATTTATTAAAGCAGTTAGTGATCAAAAAATTAATGATATTGATCGGATCGGGAAATATCTGATTTTTAAATTGGATGACATAGCTTTTGTCTCACATTTAAGGATGGAAGGGAAATACCACTATGTTGATAAAGATATGCCCTTAAATAAGCATGATCATATAATCTTCAATCTCGATAATGGTAAACAGCTTCGTTATAATGATACGCGTAAATTTGGACGAATAAAATTAGTTGATTTAAATAACTATGCAAATGAACTGCCTCTTTCAAAACTTGGACCAGAGCCATTTGATGCCGATGTTAAAGAGCTATATACAAAGTTACATAAATGCCGTTTACCAATCAAACATGCTATTTTAGATCAAAGTATAATTGCGGGAATAGGCAATATTTATGCTAATGAAATATGTTTTGCAATGCATTTAGATCCTCATACGCCAGCTTGTAAATTAACTAAAAAAAGTGTTGCGGAATTAAAGGAGACAGCTTCTGATATTTTAAATGAAGCCATCAAACAAGGTGGTACGACGATTCACTCATTTAGTGCTAATGGTATTGATGGGTTGTTCCAAGTGAAGTTAAAGGCTCATTTACAAAAAAAATGTCCTATTTGTGGTGGTGATATAACTAAAGAGGCTATCAAAGGTCGCGGAACGTATTATTGTAAACATTGTCAAAAAAGGAGAAGATAAAATGATAAAATGGGGAATTATTGGTGCTGGAAGGATCGCCCATCGCTTTTGTAAAGCTTTAAGCAATGATAAAAGAGCTTGTTTAGAAGCTGTAAGTTGTCGCAGTCTTGAAAAGGCTAATGCGTTTAAACAAAAATTTCCGTGTCATAAAGCTTATGGTTCTTTTCAAGAAATCTTAGATGATCCTAATATTGATGCTGTATATATTGCTTTACCGCATTACTATCATTATGAATGGATCAAAAAAAGCATTTTGTCTCATAAAAGGGTTCTAGTTGAAAAACCAGCAACAATAAATAGTCAACAGATGCTAGAAATCAAAGAATTAGCTAAAAAAGAAAAAGTTTTAGTGATGGAAGCGATGAAAAATAAGTTTACACCATGTTATAAAGAAGCAAAAAAGTTACTCGAAGATAAGATAATTGGTGAAGTTGAAAAAATTGAAACTTCATTTTGCAGTGAACATTTAGAGTATGATCCTAATTCTTATTTATTTGATCCTAAACAAGGGGGCTGCCTGTTAGATTTAGGAATCTATAATATTAGTTATTTAGATGATTTTTTTAAAGCTGCGATAAGTGATTTAACAGTAACGTCTAAACATCATGAATGTGGTGTCGATAGTTATGTTAATGCTAGAATTGAATTTAATGATCAAATTGGAATAGTTGAATGTGCGATGGATCGCAAAAAAGAAAATCGGGCTGTTTTTACGGGAAGTAGTGGTAAAATGATCGTTAAACCATTACATCGCCCTTTAGATATTGAAATTATCTTAAATGATGGGAAAATTATTAATAAACATTTTGATTATGATTACGATGATTTTTATAGTGAAATAGCTCACTTTAATGATTTGCTTGAAAGTGACAAATTAGAAAGTAAGATCATGAGTCTTGATAATAGTTTAAATTGTGCTAAAATTCTAGAAATGATCAAGGAGAAGATGTAAGTGGAAGTATTAGGGATCACAGGCAGTATTGCAACTGGTAAAAGTACGGTAACTAATTATTTAAAAGAAAAAGGTTATTTAGTAGTTGATAGTGATAAATTGGCATATGATGCTTTAACTATTGATGATGATTGTATTAATAGGACGAAGCAAAGATTTAATTTAGCTGATGGACCAATTGATCGTAAAGCTTTGGGACGGATTGTTTTTAATGATAGAAAAGCTAAAAAGGATCTAGAAGATATTATTCATCCTTATGTGATAAAGAGAATTAAAGATGTAATCGCTGATAATCAGGATAAAAAATTTATCTTTTTAGATATTCCATTATTATTTGAAAATAATTTAGAGTATTTATGTGATAAAATAATTGTTGTATATTTAAATGAACAGGAAGAAATAAAAAGATTGATGAAACGTGATAACATTGATGAAGCTTATGCTAAAGTTATTATTGCAAACCAAATAAGCATTGAAGAAAAAAGACTTCGTGCTGATATTGTTTTAGATAATAATCAAGGATTAGAACAGTTATATACACAAATTGAAGCTCTATTGAAAGGAAGATAGTATGAATGGATCAATGATGTCAGATTTGTATACAGTTAATGCTAATTATCCCCTTGACAGTATTCATATGCGTTCGATATCATTATTATATCAACCATTGATCGGGAATATGGCATGTAGTTTGTATTTAAGTCTTTATGCAGAATTAGATCAGCTTACTTTAACTAAGGCTCCGAGTCTTTTTAGTCGTTTAACAAAAATAACAGGATTATCACTAGCAGAAATAAATGAAGCGAGTTTGAAATTAGAAGCTATTGGACTTTTAGCTAAATATAAAAAAGATATTGAAAATAAAAGAATCTATTTATATATTATTAAAACGCCATTAGCACCAGCTAAGATTTTTAATCATACTATTTTAGGACCGTTGTTATTACAGCGTTTAGGTGAAGAAGAATTGTATCGTACTAAATTGTGTTTTAAATCATCAGCTGTAAATATTGATCAAAGTTATGAAAATGTTACGGCTAAATTTACCGATGTTTTTGATATAAATTTATTAGAAGGAAGTAATGAGATATTAGTTGAGAAAGATTATTTTAACAGCGATTATGGTAAAATTGAAAGTGAATATGATTTGGAACTATTTTATCAAGGATTAAAAGATTATCAGATAAAAAGAAGCATAATAACAAGTGATGATGAAACGATTATTAAACAGCTGGGAACGTTGTATAGCATCAACGCTTTAGATATGCAGGGACTTGTTAAAGACAGCATTCAAAATGATAAATTAGTACATAAACTATTAATAAAAAATTGCCGTGATCATCATGACTTAATGATGCCTGAAAAATTTAATGAAATATATCATAAACAGCCTATCGCACATAAAAGTTCTCATGGTGATGATCCATTAAATATGCATATTCGTTATTTAGAAAGTATCAATCCTTATCAGCTCTTAAAAGATAAGCAGGGTGGTAGAGAGCCATTAAAACATGATTTGCAGATTGTTGAATCTATCATGACATCTTTATATTTAGAACCTGGAGTAATGAATGTCTTGATTGAGCTAACGCTGTCACAATGTGACAATGTTTTATCACGAGCATTTATGCAGTCACGTGCTTCACAGTGGAAACGTAAAAAAATAAAAACAGTTAAAGAAGCTATCGATGAAGCTAATTTGTATTTAAAATATCGTCGTAATAACAGTGATCTTGAAGAAGAAAATATAAGTATGGTTGATGATAAGGATGTTGACGAAACAGAATTGGAAGAATTTTTAAGCCAGTTTGAATAGGAGGACAGCATGAAAAGTATCCAGGGTCTTAATTTATTTAATAATGATGAAAGTTTTAATAAAAATAAAGAAAATAGTATTAATGAATTGTTAAAGGATAATAATATAGTTAAGATATTAGAAAAATATCATTTGAATCGTCATGATATTGAAGAAAATTGGATTGAATTTTTGGATTATAAAGAGGATCTAGATATTTGTAAAAAATGTCGGTCGTTAAAAGAATGTACTAAGATTTCTAAAGGAATGGTACGACAATTTAATTATCAGGATGGTGAAATCAAGTTATCATTAACACCTTGTCAATATGGAAAAACATATTTTGATGAACAAAATATTTTAAATAGTATCTTACTCAAAAATGTCAATAGCCGTATTTTGCTTACTAAGCCAAGCGATTTAACATTAAAAAATGATGCTTCGAGCAATGGAAAAGCAATTATTAAAATGATGAGTGATTATATAAAAAATCCAGTTCATAAAGGATTTTATCTTTATGGTGATGGAGGTACTGGAAAAAGCACTATTATGGGATTTTTAATTCGCTGTTTAGTTATTAAAGGGTATAAGTGTGGTTTTATTCATTTCCCAACATTTTTAATGGATCTAAAAAGTTCTTTTGGTAATGAGGGAGTCAATAGTTCAATCGAGCTGATGAAAAATCTTGATTATTTGGTTATTGATGATGTGGGGGGCGAAAGTGTTACATCATGGTCACGTGATGAAGTTCTTTCGGCAGTTTTAGCATATCGACTTCAAAATGATAAAGCCACTTTTTTTACAAGTGAATATTCTTTGGAAAAATTAAAAAAGCTTTATACTTTAAAATCTAGTGATAAAGAAAGGGTAGAACGGCTGATTTCCAGAATAAAAGCAATCAGCATTCCGATAGAATTAAAGGGTAAAGATTTAAGATAAAAAATCTTAATGTTTATGATAAAATATTAAAGATTTGATGGAAACATCAATCTTTTTATGTTAAAATGTCTTGGAAATAAAGGTTATAAGGAGGAGAAAGAATGGTTAAGTGTATTGGTGTATTAACATCTGGTGGAGATGCTCCGGGAATGAATGCAGCCGTTCGAGCTGTAGCAAGAACTTGTTTGAATAAAGGAATCGAAGTATATGGGGTTCGTTTAGGATATAAAGGTTTATATGAAGGTGATTTTATCAAATTTGATCGTCATAGTACACGAAATATTATTAACTTAGGGGGAACATTTTTAAAGTCAGCACGTTTTCCGGAATTTAAAGATCCTGAAATTAGAAAAGCTGCAATTGAGCAAATGCGAAAAGTAGGTATGGAAGCGTTAGTTGTTATTGGTGGGGACGGTAGTTATACTGGTGCTTTAAAACTTACTGAAATGGGGGTCAACTGTATTGGAATTCCTGGAACGATTGATAATGATATTCCAAATACAGATTATACAGTTGGATTTGATACAGCTTTAAATACAATTGTTGATGCTTTGGATCGTTTAAGAGATACATCAAGTTCACATCAACGTTGCACTATTCTTGAAGTAATGGGACGTCGTTGTGGTGACTTAGCGATTAATGCGGGGATTGCAGCTGGGGCAGAAATGATCATTACTAGCGAAATTGGTTATGATGAAGCAGAAGTAATTGAAAGATTAAAAGCTTCTAAAAAATCAGATAAAAAACATGCAATCGTTGTTATTACTGAACATATTACTGATGTTAATGAATTAGCAAAAAAAGTAGAAGCTGAAACAGGTTTTGAAACTCGTGCAAATGTTTTAGGTCATATGCAAAGAGGTGGTCGTCCATCAGCACGTGATCGTGTACTTGCTTCACGTATGGGGGTATATGCGGTTGAATTATTAGAAGCAGGTAAAGGTGGACTTTGTGTGAGTGAAGTTCATGGAGAAATCAAAGGTTTAGATATTACAGAAACTTTATCTCAAAAGCGTAAGACAGATTTTGGTATTTACGAAGATGCAATGAAGCTTCGTTAATATAAATTAATGTAAGGTGAGGATATTAGGTATGGTATTTGAATTGAAAGAAAGAAAAAAGAAAACACGTGTTGTTTGTACGATTGGACCGGCAAGTGAAGATGAAAAAATGTTAAGAAAATTAATTCTTGCTGGGATGAATGTAATGAGACTTAATTTTTCTCATGGTGATTATGAAGAACATGGTGGAAGAATTGTTACAGCTCGTAAATTAAGTAAAGAATTAAATAAAAATATTGCGATTTTATTAGATACTAAAGGACCTGAAATTAGAACAGGTGATTTTGTGGGTGGTAAAACTGAATTTAAAAAAGGTCAAGTTGTTACTATCTGTCAAGAGGATATTGAAGGAACAAGTGATCGTTTTACAATAACTTATAAAGAATTGTATCAAGATGTTAAACCTGGTGGGTTTATTTTGGTAAATGATGGTCAGGTTGAATTATTAGTTGATCATGTTGAAGGAACTGATATTGTTTGTGTATGTGCAAATGATGGTGTAGTTAAAAATAAACGTGGAATCAACGTGCCTGGAATCAAATTAGGATTTGATTACTTATCACCAAAAGATACAGCTGATATAACTTTTGGATGTGAACAAGGAGTAAACTTTATCGCAGCATCATTTGTTAGACGTGCACAGGATGTTTTAGATGTTAAAAAATTATTGATTGAAAATGGACATCCAGAAATTCAAATCATCGCTAAAATCGAAAATAGCGAAGGTGTTGATAATATGGATGAAATATTAAAAGTAGCTGATGGAATCATGGTAGCTCGTGGTGATTTAGGAGTAGAAGTTCCTGCTGAAGATGTACCTTTGATTCAAAAGAAATTAATTAAAAAATGTCGTGCAGCAGGTAAAGTAGTTATTACTGCTACTCAGATGTTAGATAGCATGCAGGAAAATCCACGACCAACACGTGCTGAAGTAAGTGATGTTGCTAATGCTATTTATGATGGTACTGATGCGATTATGTTATCTGGCGAATCTGCTCAAGGTAAGTATCCTGAAGAAGCAGTTATGACGATGACTAAGATTGCTTTAAAAACAGAAGAAACTTTAGATTATGCTTCATCGTTAAGAAAAGCAATTAGAACAGCGCCTGAAGATCCTTCAGAAGCTATTTGTATGTCAGTGGCTGAAATTGCATCTAAATTCAAAGTTTCAGCAATTGTAGTATATACAGAAAGTGGATCAACTGCTAAACGTGTATCTCGTTATCGTCCTGAATCAATGATCATTGCTGCTACACCATATGAACCGGTAACTCGTTCTTTAGCTTTGAACTGGGGAGTAAAAGGTGTTGTTTGTAAATGGATGGGAGATCGTGTCTCTCAAATAGAATACGCACAGATTCTTGCAAAAGAAAATGGTGTTGAACCAGGTGAACAAATTTTAATTACGGCCGGAACTCCAGGAGTTGGCGGAACTACAAGTTATTTAGAATTAATAACTGTAAAATAAGGAAGCTGATCTGTTCAGCTTTTTTTGTTTACACTATTTTAAGGTTTATTTAATGATTTGATTGAATTCTTGAATATAAAGAATAAATTCTTTCCTATGAATAATAAAATTTTATATTACAATTTAAGACTTTAACTGGTAAAATAATTAATATAAGGGAAAAAGGAGGATGATAGAAAAATGAAGAAGATTATGCCTTCTATATTGGTTAGTGCGATGACTATTGGATGTCTTGCAACTTCTGGACAAATATTAGTTAGTGCAGCTAGCCCATATGAAGGAGAATCATGGTATGATGAATTAGAGATCGTTGAAGAAAATCGTGAGTATGCACGCTCTAGTTTTATCCCTTATCATGATGCTAAAGTTGGAATGGATAATGAAAAGTCTGCATTATCAAAAGATCCTTCAAAATCGAATTACTATGCATCACTAAATGGTGAATGGGATTTCAAATTTGTTCAAAATCCGGCACAACGTATTAGTGATCCAGATGATAATACGATTAATTGGGACAGTGAAGGATGGGACAAAATCAATGTGCCAAGTAATATCCAGACAATTAAAAATGAGGATGGTAGTTTTAAATATGAACCACCGATCTATAGTAACACACGATATCCTTGGCAAAATTTTGAAAGTGTTGAGTTGAATGCTGCTAATGCTCATGCACCTACAGTAAATAATAGTGTAGGACATTATCAACGTAATTTCAAAATAAGTGAAGATTGGAATGGACGACAAGTATTTGTATCATTCCAAGGTGTTGAGTCAGCTTTTTATGTCTATGTAAATGGACAAAAAGTTGGTTATGGTGAAGACAGCTATACTGCCGATGAGTATAATATTACCCCTTATTTAAACACAGATGCTAATGGTAGTATTGCTGGACAAGAAAATACTATTTCAGTTCAAGTTTATCGCTGGTCAACAGGTAGTTATCTAGAAAATCAGGATTTTATTCGAATGAGTGGTATTTTTAGAGATGTGTATTTATATTCTAAGGATACAGTAGAGTTAAGGGATTTCTTTATTAAACAGCAGTTAGATGAAAATAATGAAGATGCTACATTAACTATTGATGCTTCAGTTAGAAATCTTGCTGATGAAAATGGCGGGGATTATACAGTTGAAGCTCAACTTTATTCAAATGAGAATGATGATCCAGTTTTAGATGAACCTATTAAAATGGAATATACTTTAGATCCTGCTAAAGATAATCTTGAAGAATTGATCGATGATTTAGGAGTTGAAAAAACTGGAAGTGCTAATGTTACTAATCCATTAAAATGGTTTGCAGATTCACCTAATTTATATCGTGTTGTTTTACAATTGAAAGATAGTAAAGGTGAAGTTATTGAAACAGCAGTACAAAGAATTGGATTTAGAAAAATTGAAAATGTTGTTATCAATGATGCTGGTCAACAACAAATGCAGATCAATGGTGAAAAGATTATGTTCCGTGGAACAAATCGTCACGAAACATCATTAGATAAAGGTCGAGCAATTGGTAAAGAAGAAATTATAACTGACTTAAAGATGATGAAAGAACATAATATTAATGCTATTCGTACTTCACATTATCCAAATAATACTTTAACTTATGATTTAGCTGATGAATTTGGAATTTATATGTGTGATGAGGCAAATATTGAAACACATGTTGGTGCAACTTCTTCAAATTTACCTAACACAGGTATTTGGAACAATGCGGTGATGAGCCGTACTCAAAATATGGTTGAACGAGATAAAAATCATGCTTCAGTAGTAATTTGGTCTTTAGGAAACGAAGCAACTTATACAAATTATGCATTGACAGATGATTTTCCATTCTGGAATTCAACAAGATGGATTCTACAAAGAGATCCAAGTCGTATTCGTAAATACGAACGTCAAAATCGCTATGGTGCTACACGTGAAGAATCTATGGTAGATATTTACAGTTCACAATACTGGGGAGTATCTAGTGTAATTTCACAAGTAACAAATACGAATAACAAATTACCTTATATTCAATCAGAATATGCCCATTCAATGGGGAATGCATTAGGTAATTTAAAAGAATATTGGGATGTATTCCGCAGTTATGAGAATGCTCAAGGTGGTTTTGTTTGGGATTGGATCGACCAATCTATCGAAACAAAAGTAATTAATACCGAAAGTTATACAGTCACAGATACTAAAACTAATACAGTTGGTACAGTTGTTGGTTCATTAACTGAGGGTAGAAATGGAACGAAAGCAGTAAATGGGTATGTTACACTTCCAGCTAAAACAGATTTAACGGCTAATTCTAGCACGGGTCTTACTTTAGATGCCTGGGTAAAATATAATGGTGGTGCAAGTGGCGATCAAGCTATTTTATCTAAAGGTGATACTGGTGGTTATAACTTAAAAATTGATAGAAATGGGAAGCTTGAATTCTTTGTCAATGGATGGACTGCTGGAACTTTAACGACAGCGCTTCCTACTGATTTTTCTGATGGCAACTGGAAGCATTTAACTGCTACTTGTGATGCTGCTGGAAATTATAAATTATATTATAATGGTGAGTTAATAGCTCAATTAGCTAATAAAGCTACAGCACCATTTGATACAAATTCACTTAGCATTGGTGTTGGATATGATCCAGAAAATTCTGGACGTACTTGGAATGGTGCTATTGATAGTGTTAAAGTATTAAATCGGGCTTTAACAGCCGAAGAAATTGCAGCTGATAATATCAGTGAAACAGATACAAGTGTTGTTTATGCAATGGATTTTGCAGATAGCAAAATAACTACTACAGGAACTAATTATGAAGATGAAACATATTGGGGATATGGTGGAGATTGGAATGATCAACGTGTAAATGATGCCAATTTCTGTGGTAATGGTATCGTTAATGCAGATCGTACAGCTTCTGCAAAAGTGTTAGATGCTAAAAAAGTTTTCCAAGAAGTAAATTTCTATAATGATGGAAAAGCTGCTGATGGTACAGTACGTATCGTTAATGAATTTTTAAATACTAATTTAAATAAATACAATGTTTCATGGCAGTTCAAAGAAAATAATAAAGTATTAAAAGAAGGTACTTTATCTGAAGAACAAAAAGATTTAGCTCCTTTATCACAAAAAGAAATTACATTGGATTTACCGGATGTTGAAAAAGTAGAAGGTAGAGACTATTTCTTAGAATTCCAGGTTACATTAAAAGAAGATCAAATGTGGGCTGGTGATTATAGTGGTCATGCTGGTGATACTATTGCTTATGAGCAATTGAATTTAGCATATGTTACTACGATTACTCAACCATCAATAGATGGTAATAATGAATTTAACAGTGTTGATGAAACAGATGAAACATTGAATATTACTGGTAACGTAAATGGTAATGATTATGCATTGTCATTAGACAAAACAACAGGTTATATCACAAATTATACATTTGCTGGTAAGACGATAATGAACGAAGGACCTACACCTAATTATTATCGAGCAATGATTGATGATGATGTATATGAAACAGATGATGAAAATCTTATTAATACAAAAGATCATTTTAATGTATCTGATGTAAAAGTAACAAAAGGAACTAATTTAGTGCAGGTTGAAGTAACTGGAAGCCTTGATGGAAGTAACTCACCTAATACGATCAGTTATCAAATTTATGGTAATAGTGAGGTCGTTGTTACTAACACAGTTACTCCAGCGACAACTATTTCTGGCTCATTGAAACGAATCGGAATGAAATTAAATGTTCCAACCGAATTTAGTAATTATACATATTATGGTCGCGGACCATTTGAAAATTACAATGATAGAAATACTGGAGCATTAATTGATGTATATAAAACAACTGTTGATGCAATAGATGCAGAAAATAAATATTTAAAACCACAAGAAAATGGAAATAGAACTGATGTTCGCTGGGCTGCAGTAACTAATGATGCTGGTGTTGGATTTATGATCGCTGCTCAAGATGATATGAATAGTTCTGTATCACGTTATGAAGATGAAGATATGGCAGGTAATCGTCATATGTATCAAGTTTCAAAATCTGACCATATTGTTCTTAATGTTGATCAAGTACAACGTGGATTAGGTGGAGCTGCTTGTGGACCAGGACCATTAGATCAGTATACGATCAAAAAAGGGCAAACTTATTCACATACATTTAGAATTGTTCCAATTACCACTGATGATGTAGATACACTAATGGAACAAAGCAATAGAAACACTCAATCAAGTTTACCAATTAAATCTATTTTAGTAGATGGTTTAGAACTTGATGGATTTGATGTGAATAATGATTCATATGAAGTTAAGTTATTAAAAGGTTCATATGATAAACTTCCTGTAGTAGATGTAGTTACTACTGATGATAATGTTGTTGTTGAAAAATTTAGTCAGCCAGATAGTTTACCAGCAGTTGTGGTAATCAAGGCAACATCTAGTTATGGTATTACAAAAACTTACACGATTACATTTAGAGAAGTAGATGAAACATATGTTTCAGATATGGAATGGACGATAGATGAAGGTGGATATTTTGCAAACAGCAGAGACGTATGTGATGCTAATCCGATTTCATTATATGTAGATGGTGTTGTAACTAATTTTACTAAAGGTGTTGGGGCTCATGCTCCAAGTAGAGTTGGAGTAAATATAGCTGGTAAAGGTTATACTAATTTGAAAGGTATTATTGGTATTAATTCTAATCAAACTACTACTGCAGATGATCGTGCTGATGTAATCTTTAGAGTATTTGCAGATGGTGAAGAAATTTATAATTCTGGTCAAATGAAAGCATTACGTTCAAAAGAAATTGACATTGATGTAACAGGTAAGAGCAATATTATCATGCAGGTTGATACTAATGGTAATGACTATAATGACCATGCTTCATGGGCAGAATTAAGATTTACAGTTGAAAGCACTGTTGATATTGATAAGAGTGGATTACAAGCAAAATATGATGAATTTAAAGATTATGTAGAAAGTAATTATACTGTAGAATCATGGACAGAATTTAAGATAGCTTTAGATAATGCAAAGGCTGTTTTGGATGATGAAAACGCTACTCAAGCAGCAGTTGATAATGCTAAAATTGAATTAGAAAGAGCAGCAGGATTATTAGAGGAAGCAGTTATTCTAGATTTTAGTAAGTTAGAAGAACAAATTTCAGCAGCTGATTTAATTAATCAAAATCTTTCTAAATATCAAGATGGTGAAGAAAAAACAGCATTTATAGCAGCTTATCAGGTCGCTAAAGATACTTTATCTACTGCTAAAAACCAAGAGGCAATAGATAATGCAGCTATAGCTCTTAAAGATGCTATGACGGCTTTAAAAGAGATTGTTATCTTAGATAAAGAAGAACTTAGCCAAGCAGTAAATGAAGCAAGCGGATTGAATTTAGATTTATACAAAGATGGATCTGCAAAAGATGCCTTCAAAGAAGCTCTTGCAAACGCAACTGAATTATTGAATACAGCAACATCACAGGCACAAATTGATGAAGCTTTAGAAGTTCTTAATACAGCAATGGCAGCTCTTGAAAAAATAGAAGTTGAAGATCAAGTAAACAAAGGGGCTTTAGAAATAGCAGTAGATATTGCCAGTCAAGTTAGTGAAGCTGATTTGGATAAAGTTGTTCCTGCTGTTGTAAATGAATTTAGAGCTGCTTTAGATGAAGCAAAAACGGTATTAGCAGATGAAGAAGCTGCTCAAGAAGCAGTAGATAACGCATTTGATCGTTTGGCTCAAGTAATGTGGAAATTAGAGTTCTACAAAGGTGATAAGACATTATTACAAGATCTAGTAAACAAGATAGATGCATTAAATAGAGCTGATTATAGTGAAGGATCATGGAATGCAATGTTACCAGTATTGACTGAAGCAAAAGATGTATTAGCTGATGAAAATGCAATGCAAAATGAAGTAGAAGAAAGTTATACTAAATTAATCAAGGCGTTCTTAGAATTAAGATTGAAACCAAATAAA
>NZ_JMLH01000039.1 GCF_000686665.1 Thomasclavelia saccharogumia DSM 17460
GACCCCTTAAAGACGATAAGGTAGATAGGTCAGGAGTGTAAGCATGGTGACATGTTAAGCGGACTGATACTAATAGGTCGAGGACTTAACCTAAAGAGAAGGTTGGAGACGAGCAAATGGAAGGAACTATTATCCGGTTTTGAGTGATTCTCGAAAGGAATTGCTTAAAGAGAAGAGATCTGGTAGCGATAGCATGATGGACACACCTGTACCCATACCGAACACAGAAGTTAAGCATCATAACGGCGAAGATAGTACTGCGGTGCGAAAATAGCAAGCTGCCGGTTCTTTTTTTTGTTTTGGATACCTCTTTGGTGTCCCTTTTTTGTATGCATGATATTTAGTTTTTGGTGTATCAAGCAGGTTGTGTAAAAAACAGAAATAAATATAAAAAAATCCTTGCAATGAGTCTTTTTTTTTGCTAAAATATCAGCGTTGACGTTGTGTAGATGTGCGAGGTTGCTGAAACACCGAAGAGCGTTGTCATGAAACGGCATGTTTCAGGGAATTCGTATTGAGCAAGTCAAATCCTATGAAGTTGAAAGGAGAAAAAATCATGGCAAGTAATAAAATTAGAATAAGATTAAAATCGTTTGATCACAAAATTCTAGATAATTCAGCAGAAAAAATTATTGGTGCTGCTAAGAAATCTGGAGCGCAAGTAGTAGGACCTGTTCCTCTACCAACAGAAAAAGAAATCTATACTATTTTAAGAGCTGTTCACAAATATAAAGATTCTCGTGAACAATTCGAAATTAGAACTCACAAACGTTTAATCGATATTGTTAATCCTACACAAGAAACAGTTGATATTCTTACAAGATTAGAATTACCAAGTGGTGTAGACATTGAAATTAAATTATAAGAAAGGTAAATGGTGTAACTCATGAAAGGAATCTTAGGTCGTAAGATTGGAATGACTCAAGTCTTCACAACTGATGGTTTATTAATCCCTGTAACTGTAGTAGAAGCTACTGAAAACGTAGTATTACAAAAGAAAACAGTTGCAACTGATGGATATGATGCTATTCAAGTTGGATTTGAAGATAAGAGAGAAAAATTAGCTAATAAAGCTGAATTAGGTATTGTAAAGAAAGCTAACACAGCTCCTAAGCGCTTCATCAGAGAATTTCGTTATGACGAAATGATGAGTTATGAAGTTGGAGATAAAATTACAGTTGATAGCTTCGTAGCTGGTGAAGTTGTGGATGTAACTGGAACTTCTAAAGGTAAAGGTTATCAAGGTGTTATTAAAAGACATGGACAACATATCGGTCCAAAAGGACATGGTTCAGGAGCTCATAGAATTGTTGGTTCAATGGGGCCAATTGCTCCAAACAGAATTGCTCCAGGTAAAAAATTGCCAGGGCAAATGGGACATGTAACAAGAACAGTTCAAAATTTAGAAATTGTGGCTGTTGATGTAGAAAATAACTTATTATTAATCAAAGGTTCAGTACCAGGACCTAAAAAAGGATTAGTAATTGTAAAATCTGGAATTAAAGCAGCTGGTAAGGTAAATGAAGCTTATGAATTAGTAGATTTCACACCAGCAGTAGAAGAAACTAAAGAAGCAGATGCAGCAACTGAAACAGCAGTTGAAGCAGCTGAATAATTTAGGGAAGGAGGATTCGATATGCTTACAGTTAAAGTATATAATCAAGAAGGTTCTGAAGTAAAAGACTTAGAATTAAATGAAGCAGTATTTGGAATTGAGCCAAACAAACAAGCATTATTTGATATGGTCTTATTACAAAGAGCATCATTAAGACAAGGTACTCATAAAGTGAAAAACCGTACTGAAGTTCGTGGTGGTGGTAAAAAACCATGGCGCCAAAAAGGTACTGGTAGAGCTAGACAAGGATCAATCCGTGCACCACAATGGCGTGGCGGAGGAGTTGTATTTGGTCCAACACCTAGAAGTTATAAATTTAAATTAAATCGTAAAGTTAGAAGATTAGCTCTTAAGTCAGCATTATCTACTAAGGTTAACGATAACGAATTCATGGCTTTAGAAGCTATTAAATTCGATGCTCCGAAAACTAAAGAAATGGTAAAAGTATTAGCTAATTTAGAAGCACCAGCTAAGACATTAATAGTTGTAGATGAAATTTGTCCAAATGTTGCTAGAAGTGCTAATAATATTCCAGGAGTTAAATTATTAGATGCTAAACATGTAAATGTTTATGATATATTAAACAGCGATAAGTTAATCATGACTGAAGCTGCTATTAAATCTGTTGAGGAGGTACTAGGATAATGGCACACATTACAGATGTATTAAAAAAACCTGTATTTACTGAAAAATCAATGACTCTTCAAGCAGAAGAAAACAAATACACATTTGATGTAGATGTTAATGCTAATAAAATTGAAATTAGACAAGCTGTAGAAGCAATGTTTGATGTAAAAGTCGAAAGTGTTAATGTAATTAATGTTAAACCTAAATCAAAAAGAGTAGGTAAATACGAAGGTAAAACTAACCGTAGAAGAAAAGCTATTGTTAAATTAGCTGAAGGTAGTGAAATTAGTTATTTCGGTGAGGAATAATCGATAAAATATTGGAATACATAAATTCCAGATAAATTAGGAGGAAACTAAAGATGGCAATCAAAACTTATAAGCCAGTGACTAATGGTCGTCGTAATATGACTTCATTAACTTTTGAAGAAATTACAACAAATAAACCTGAAAAATCTTTAGTTGCAAAAGTGAGCAAAAACGGTGGTCGTAATAACCAAGGTGTTATTACAACTCGTCATCATGGTGGAGGACATAAACGTAAATATCGTATTATTGATTTCAAACGTAATAAAGATGATATCGTTGGAACTGTAGCAACTATTGAATATGATCCAAATAGATCAGCAAACATCGCATTGATTAACTATGCAGATGGTGAAAAAAGATATATCTTAGCTCCAAAAGGATTAGAAGTTGGAAACAAAATCATATCTGGTGAAAATGCCGATATTAAAGTAGGAAATGCTTTACCAATGGGAAATATGCCTGAAGGTACTGTAATCCACAATATTGAAATGCAACCTGGTAAAGGTGGACAAATCGCACGTTCTGCTGGTGTGTCTGCGCAAATCTTAGGTAAAGAAGAAAAATATGTAATTGTCAGATTAGCATCTGGTGAAGTACGTAAATTATTAGGTGTATGTAGAGCAACTGTTGGAGTTGTTGGTAATGAAGACCATGGATTAGTTAACTATGGTAAAGCTGGGCGTATGAGATGGAAAGGTGTAAAACCTACTGTGCGTGGTTCTGTAATGAACCCTAATGATCACCCTCATGGTGGTGGTGAAGGTAGAACTTCTATCGGACGTAAGGCTCCAATGACACCTTGGGGTAAAAAAGCTATGGGTGTTAAAACTAGAAAAAATAAGAAAGCGTCTACTAAATTAATTGTACGTCGCAGAAATTCTAAATAATAAGAGGAGGAAGAAATAATGGCACGTAGTTTAAAAAAGGGACCATTTGTTGATGAACACTTAATGAAAAAAGTTGAAGCATTAAATGCGTCAGGTAAAAAAGAAGTTATCAAGACTTGGTCTAGACGTTCAACAATCTTCCCTCAATTTATTGAGCACACATTTGCAGTGTATAATGGAAGAGAACATATCCCAGTATATGTAACTGAAGATATGGTCGGACATAAATTAGGAGAATTCGCTCCAACAAGAACTTATCACGGTCATAGTGCTGATGATAAAAAAGCTGGAAAATAAAGAGAGGAGAATTTAAAACATGGAAGCAAGAGCTCAAGCTAAAATGATTCGTGTTTCACCTCAAAAAGCAAGATTAGTTGTTGACTTAGTGAGAGGTAAGCAAGTTAAAGAAGCACTTGGTATGTTAGAATATGTTAATAAAAGTGCAACTCCTGCAATCATTAAAGTTGTAAAATCTGCTGCACAAAATGCTGTTTATAATAACGGTGCTGAGGCAGAAAAGTTATATATTAAAGAAATCTATGTAGATGAAGGTCCTACATTAAAAAGATTCGCTGCTAGAGCAAAAGGTAGCGGAACAAGAATTTTAAAAAGAACTAGCCACATTACTTGTGTGGTAGAAGAAAGATAGGAGGTCACATTATGGGTCAAAAAGTAAGTCCAATTGGTTTGCGAGTTGGAATTAACCGTAATTGGGATTCTAGATGGTATGCTAACGATCAAGATTTTGCAGGTCTATTACATGAAGACATCAAAATTCGTGAATACTTATTAAAGAAACTTAAAGCGGCTTCAGTTGCTCGTGTTGAAATTGAAAGATCAAAAAACCGTGTTACTATCTTTGTTCATACATCTCGTCCAGGTGTTGTAATTGGTAAAGATGGTGAAGCTGTTGATGCGTTAAGAAAAGAAGTTAGTAAAATGGTTAAAGATAAACAAGTGTTTATCAATATAGTGGAAATTAAAAATCCAGATGTTGTTGCTCAATTAGTAGCTAATAACATTGCGGAACAATTAGAAAATCGTGCATCTTTTAGAACAGTTCAAAAACGTGCTATTCAAAGAGCAATGAGAGCTGGAGCTAAAGGAATTAAAACTAGTGTTTCAGGACGTTTAGGAGGAGCTGATATGGCTCGTGCTGAAGGCTATTCTGAAGGAAATGTCCCTCTTCATACTTTAAGAGCTGATATTGATTATGCTACTGCAGAAGCAGATACTACTTATGGTAAATTAGGAGTTAAAGTTTGGATTTGTAAGGGAGAAATCCTTCCTGAAAAGAAGAAAGGGGATAAATAATCATGTTGATGCCTAAAAGAACAAAATACAGAAGACCTCATCGTGTTAAATATGAAGGTAAAGCTAAAGGCGGAACGCAAGTATCATTTGGTGAATTTGGTTTACAAGCAACAGAAGGAGCTTGGATCACTTCTCGCCAAATCGAAGCTGCCCGTGTTGCTATCAACCGTCGTTTAAACCGTGGTGGTAAAGTATGGATTAGAATTTTCCCTCACTTAGCTAAAACTAAAAAACCATTAGAAGTTCGTATGGGATCTGGGAAAGGTTCTCCAGAAGAATGGGTAGCAGTTGTTAAAACTGGTCGTGTTCTTTTTGAAGTAGCAGGTGTTGATGAAGAACTTGCTAGAGAAGCTCTTAGACTTGCATCTCATAAATTACCTATTAAATGTAAAATCATTGGAAAGGGTGAATAGTCATGACAGTTCAAGAAATTAGAGAATTAGATAATGCTGCTTTATTAGAAAAAGTAGAAGAATACAAAAAAGAGCTATTTGGACTTCGTTTCCAACAAGCTACTGGACAATTAGAAAACACAGCACGTATTAGAACGGTTCGTAAATCTATCGCTAGAATTAAAACAATTATTAGAGAAAGAGAATTGAACCAATAGGAGGAGATACAATGGAAAGAAACAATCGTAAAGTTTACACTGGTACAGTTGTATCTACTAAAATGGATAAAACTATTACAGTGCTAGTAGAAACACACGTAAAACATAAATTATATGGTAAACGTATGAAATCTTCAACTAAGTTTCATGCTCATGATGAAGAAAACGTTGCAAATGTTGGTGATACAGTAAAAATCATGTCAACAAGACCATTATCTGCAACAAAACGTTTCCGTTTGGTAGAAATCGTTAAAAAAGCAGAAACTGTTTAATATATTAAAACTCTAAAAGGAGGTAACCAAGAATGATCCAAAACGAAAGTAGACTTAAAGTCGCTGATAACACTGGAGCTAAAGAAGTATTAGTAATCCGTAATTTAGGTGGATCTAATCGTAAATTTAGTAACATCGGTGATGTTGTTGTGGCTACAGTTAAACAAGCAGCACCAGGTGGTTCTGTAAAAAAAGGTGAAGTAGTAAAAGCGGTTATCGTAAGAACTAGATATGGAGTCGGAAGAGAAAATGGTTCATATATCAAATTCGATGACAACGCTTGTGTAATTATAAAGGAAGATAAGTCTCCAAAAGGGACTCGTATCTTCGGACCAGTTGCAAGAGAGTTAAGAGATGCAGATTTTATGAAAATCGTATCATTAGCTCCAGAAGTATTATAGGAGGAACTTAAACATGAAAATCCGTGTAGGTGATACTGTAGAAGTTATCGCAGGTAAAGATAAAGGAAAACAAGGTGAAGTGTTACAAGTTCTTGCAAAACAAGACAAAGTAATCGTTGAAGGTGTTAATATGGTAACTAAACATATCAAACCTTCACAAGCAGATCCTGAAGGTGGAATTGTAACAAGAGAAGCGCCTATTCATGTTTCTAATGTTGCATTCTATGATTCAAAAGCTAAGGCTCCTGTTAAACTTGGATATAAATTTGTTGAAAAAGATGGTAAACAAGTAAAAGTTCGAGTTAACAGAAAAACTGGAGCTGAAGTTGATAAAAAGAAAAAGAAGTAGGAGGATAAAGAATGAGCCGTTTAATGGAACGTTATCAAAACGAAGTGGTTAAATCTTTAATGGAAAAATTCAATTATTCTTCAAAAATGCAAGCTCCTAAGATTGAAAAAATTGTTTTAAATATTGGTGTCGGTGATGCAGTATCTAATTCAAAATTATTAGATGAAGCTGTTAATGAATTAACATTGATTAGTGGGCAAAAACCTGTTATCACTAGAGCTAAAAAATCAATCGCTGGATTCAAATTACGTGAAGGAGCACCGATTGGATGTAAAGTGACTTTACGTGGTGAAAGAATGTATGAATTTTTAGATAAATTAGTTAATATCTCTTTACCTCGAGTTAGAGATTTCAGAGGTGTTTCAAACAATTCATTTGATGGAAGAGGAAACTATACTTTAGGTATTAAAGAACAATTAATTTTCCCTGAAATCAATTTCGATAAAGTAAATAAATTAAGAGGAATGGATATCGTATTCGTAACTACAGCTAAGACTGATGAAGAAGGTCATGAATTATTAGCTCAATTAGGAATGCCATTCAAAAAATAAGAAGGAGGACTCACAAAAATATGGCAAAAACATCAATGAAAGTGAAACAACAACGTCCTCAAAAATACAAAGTGCGTGAATACACACGTTGTGAACGTTGTGGAAGACCACATTCAGTAATTAGAAAATTCAAACTTTGTAGAATTTGCTTCCGCGAATTAGCTTACAAAGGTGAAATTCCAGGTGTTAAAAAAGCAAGCTGGTAATAATTTTATCCAGATGGAAGGAGGATTTAGCAAATGGTTATGACAGATCCAATTGCAGATATGTTAACAAGAATCCGTAATGCAAACAGACAACGCCATGAAACAGTAATGGTGCCTGCTTCAAAATTAAAAGTAGATATTGCTGAAATTTTGAAAAACGAAGGATTCATTAAAGGATATAAAGTTGAGGGCGAAGGTCCAATTAAAAATATCGTTATTACTTTAAAATATAGAGGTAATGATCGAGTAATCACTGATTTAAAGAGAATCTCTAAACCAGGATTACGTGTGTATGCTAAAGTAAATGAAATTCCTAAAGTATTAAATGGATTAGGAATTGTAATTTTATCAACTTCTCAAGGTGTAATAACTGACAAAGAAGCTCGTGCTAAACAAGTCGGTGGAGAAGTTCTTGCATATATTTGGTAATAAAAAATATAATTCAGGAGGTGTAAACTGATGTCTCGTGTCGGTAATAAAATTATTAATGTACCTGAAGGAGTTACAGTAGAAATCGCTGGAGATAATACAGTAACTGTTACAGGTCCAAAAGGGACTTTAGTAAGACAATTTTCACCAGTAATTTCAATTAGTAAAGAAGATAATGTAATTACTGTTGCTAGAAGTAGCGAACAAAAAACTCATAAACAACTACATGGTACAACAAGAGCATTACTTGCAAACATGATTGAAGGGGTACACGTTGGATTCAAAAAAGAACTAGAAATCGTCGGAATCGGATATCGTGGACAAATGAAAGGGAATACTTTAGTGTTAAATATTGGTTATTCTCATCCAGTAGAAGTTGAAGGTGAAGAAGGAGTTAAAATTGAAACTCCATCAAATACTAAGATCGTTGTATCTGGTATCTCAAAAGAACGTGTTGGACAAGTTGCTGCTCAAATTAGAGAAGTAAGAAAACCTGAACCATATAAAGGTAAAGGAATTAAATATGTTGATGAAAGAATCATCAGAAAAGAAGGAAAAACTGCTGGTAAGAAGTAGTTTTGAAAGGAGCAAATTAAAATGTCAAAATTACAATCTCGTAATGATGTTCGTTTAAAAAGACATGCTAGAGTTCGTGCTAAAATCAGTGGAACTCCAGAATGCCCAAGATTAAATGTGTTCCGTTCAAATGCTCATATTCATGCGCAAGTTATTGATGATGTCAATGGTGTAACTTTAGCTAGTGCATCAAGTGTTAATATGAAATTAGAAAACGGGTCTAATATTGCTGCAGCAACTGCTGTTGGTAAAGCTGTTGGAGAAGCAGCACTTGCAAAGAATATTAAAAAAGTAGTATTTGATCGTGGTGGATATGTTTATCATGGTCGTGTAAAAGCCCTAGCTGAAGCTGCTAGAGAAGCTGGATTAGAATTCTAGAGGGAGGTCAATATGGAACAACGTAAACCAAGAAACAATGGACCAAGAAACAATGGACCTAAAAAAGGTCAAAGAAACAATGGACCTAGAAGAGAAGAAAAAGAATTTGAAGAACGTGTTGTTACTATTAACCGTGTAACTAAAGTAGTTAAAGGTGGACGTAAATTCCGCTTTGCAGCATTAGTTGTAATTGGTGATAGAAAAGGTAGAGTTGGTTTTGGTACAGGTAAAGCTAACGAAGTACCTGATGCAATCAGAAAAGCTTCTGAAAATGCAAAAAGAAATATTATTAACGTTCCTTCAGTTCATGGAACAATTCCTCATGATGTTACTGGTATTTATGGATCAGGTAAAGTATTTATTAAACCTGCTTCTCAAGGTACTGGAATCATTGCCGGAGGACCAGTTCGTGCCGTTGTAGAATTAGCTGGATATACTGATATATTATCTAAATCATTAGGTTCTAGAACACCTATTAACATGGTTAGAGCTACAATGGAAGGATTAGCATCATTAAAAACAGTTAACCAAGTTGCTGAGTTAAGAGACAAAAAAGTAGAAGAAATTTTTGGATAGGAGGGCGTAAAGATGGCAAAAACAGTTATGATTACGCTTGTAAAAAGTCCAATTGGTCGTTTACCAAAACAACGGGCTACTCTTAAAGCGTTAGGTTTAACAAAATTAAATAAAACTGTAGAAAAAGAAAACAACGAATTTATTCAAGGAATGATCAAAGTTGTTGAACACCTAGTAAAAGTAGAAGAAAAATAGGGAGGTGTAACTGATGAAACTACACGAATTACAATACACAGAAGGTGCACGTAAAGCTAGAAAACGTGTTGGACGTGGTACAAGTTCTGGTACTGGTAAGACTGCTGGTAGAGGGCAAAAAGGTCAAGGTGCTAGATCAGGTGGTGGAAAGAAACCTGGATTTGAAGGGGGACAAACACCATTATTCATGCGTTTACCAAAACGTGGTTTTACAAATTTCAACAGAATAGAATACGCTATTGTTAATTTAGAACAATTAAACTCATTTGAAGCTGGGGCAACTGTTTGTCCTCAAACTTTAAAAGAAGCTGGAATTATTAAAAAAGAATTAGACGGTGTGAAGGTTCTTGGTAATGGTAAATTAGAAAAAGCTATTACAGTTAAGGCACATAAATTTTCTAAATCTGCTGTTGCCGCAATCGAAGCTGCGGGTGGAAAAATTGAGGTGATTTAAGATGTTTACATTTTTGAAAAGCGTTTTCAAAAAAGGTGAACTTCGCCAAAAAATAATTTTCACTCTAGGAATTCTATTTGTTTACCGTTTAGGGGCTGCAATTACTATTCCGAGTGTCAATACTGGAGCGTTAAGTTCTAGTGATGCCACTAATGGGATTTTTGGAATTATGAACTTACTTGGTGGAGGAACATTAGAAAGATTCTCATTGTTCTCACTAGGAGTTTCACCTTATATCACTTCTTCTATCATTATTGAACTTTTATCAATGGATGTAATTCCTGTTTTAAGTCAATGGCGTAAAGAAGGTAACACAGGTAAAAAGAAAAAAGACCGTGTTACAAGATATGTAACTTTATTTTTAGCAGCATTACAAGGAGGCGTGTTAACATACGCTTTTGATAATGGATATAATATTTTATCAGATTCAAGTATTTGGACATACATTTATGTTGTTTTAGTTATGATAGCTGGAAGTATGTTAGCTGTATGGTTAGGAGATCAAATTACTAATAAAGGGATTGGTAATGGTGTTTCATTATTAATTTTCACAGGAATTGTTTCTAATTTACCAACTAGTTTTATAACTACTTTTAATAATCTAGTTGATACAAGTGGTAAAGCTGTTGATATGTGGTTAGGAATTGCCTGGTATGCATTATTTGTGATCGTTTATCTTTCAATTGTAGTCTTTGTTGTTTTCACTGAAGGCGCTGTTAGAAAGATACCAATTATTTATGCAACTAGTTCTAATACAACAATGAGAACTAAAGATCAAACACATATGCCTATTAAGATTAATAGTTCAGGAGTTATTCCTGTCATCTTTGCTTCTTCAGTATTAGCTGCACCAAGAACTATTGTTAGTTTTATGGAAACTAGTAGTGTTACTACTTGGATCAATACAATTTTTAATTATCAAGAACCAGTTGGCTTTATTCTATATATCTTGATGATTATCGGGTTTACATTTTTCTATTCTAATTTACAAATCGATGCTGATAAAATAAGTGATGATTTGAAGAAAAACGGAGGTTCTATTCCTGGGGTTAGAACAGGAACAGATACTAGAAATTACATTAAAAAGGTCTTAAACAGAATTACTGTAGTAGGGTCTTTATCACTATGTATTATTGCTGCTATTCCAATCATCACACCAGTTATATGGTCACAAACTGCTAATGCATCATTATCGCTTGGTGGTACAGGATTAATCATTATTACTGGTGTAGCATTAGAAACTGTAAAACAGATTAAAACACATATTACAAGAAAAGAATATCACGGTTATATTCGTAGATAGTATAAGAAAAGAGGGCGCATATACATGAATATCATTCTGATGGGACCACCTGGAGCTGGTAAGGGTACTCAGGCAGCAAATTTGGTTAAAGAGTATGGACTTACTCATATTTCTACAGGTGACATTTTTAGAAAAGCACTAAAAGAGCAGACAAAATATGGTGTAATTGCTAAATACTTTATGCAGTTTGGTCATTTAGTTCCTGATGATTATACTATCCAAATGGTAAGAGAATATTTACAAGATAATGAATTTCCAAAAGGGTTTATTCTTGATGGATTTCCTCGTACTATTATTCAGGCTCGTGAACTAGAAAGTATTGCTAAGGAATTTGGATTTGAAATCGATGCCGTAATTAATTTAGACATTGAATTAGACCGTTTAGTACCACGACTTTCTGGTAGAAGAACTTGTAAAGAATGTGGAGCAAGTTATCATATTGAATATAATCCACCTAAAGTTGAAGGAATTTGCGATGTTTGTGGTGGAGAGCTGTATCAAAGACCTGATGAAAGCGAAGAAGCTGTAAAAGTTAGACTTGATACTTATGAAAAACAAACTAGACCTTTAATTGATTATTATACAATGAAAGGACAAATCACTAATATTAATGGTGATCAATCTATGGAAGACGTCTTTAAGGATATCAAAGCTAGCCTGGAGGTTAAATAATGATTGTTACTAAAGACTGTAGAGAAATTGAATTGATGAGAGAAGCTGGAAGAATTGTTGCATTAGTACATGAAAAGCTTAAAGAGGTAATTGTACCTGGGATTACAACTAAACAAATTGATGAAATTTGTGAGAGAGTAATTCGTGACAATAATGCAACTCCTTCATTCCTTCATTTATATGGATTTCCAAATAGTGTTTGTACTTCAATAAATGAAGTTGTAGTTCATGGAATTCCAAGTAACCGAAAATTGGAAGAAGGAGATATTATTTCAGTTGATGTAGGGGCTTGTTATAAAGGATATCACGGTGATAGTGCTTGGACTTATGCAGTCGGAAAAATCAGTGATGAGGCTAAACGTTTAATGAAAGTTTGTGAAGCTTCGTTATATGCAGGCTTACAACAAGTTAAACCAGGTAATCGCTTATCAGATATTTCTCATGCTGTACAGGTATATCTTGAAGATCATGGTTGTACTACACCCCTTGATTATACTGGACATGGAATAGGCAGTGAAGTACATGAGGATCCAGCTGTTCCAAATTATGGTAAAGCGGGTCGTGGGCCAAGACTCAAGGCAGGTATGACACTTGCAATTGAACCAATGGCTCACTTAGGAGGCTGTGAGACTGAGGTGTTGGAAGATGGCTGGACAGTTGTAACAAAAGACCGCTCTTTAGCGGCTCATTATGAACATACAATCGTCATTACAGATGATGGTTATGAAATTTTAACTAAACTTTAATTAAAAGGGAGTTGAGACCTATGGCAAAGAAGGATGACGTTCTTGAAGTAGAAGCAACGGTACTTGAGACATTACCAAATGCAATGTTTAAAGTAGCGTTAGAAAATGGAGTAGAAATCCTTGCTCACGTTTCTGGTAAAATCCGTATGCATTACATTCGCATTTTACCGGGGGACAGGGTTACGGTAGAAATTTCTCCATATGATTTAACACGTGGGCGAATAACATTTAGACATAAATAAAACTTAAATCTTCCAGGAGGAGGTAGACAGGATGAAAGTAAGACCATCTGTAAAACCAATCTGTGATAAATGCAGAGTAATTAAAAGAAAAGGGCGCGTAATGGTTATTTGCGAGAACCCTAAACATAAACAAAGACAAGGTTAATTAGTAGTTAATTAGGAGGAAATAAAATGGCTCGTATTGCTGGAGTTGATATCCCACGTGATAAACGTGTGGTTATCTCATTAACTTATATCTATGGTATTGGTAAACCAACAGCACAAGAAATCTTGAAAAAAGTTGGAATCAATGAAGATACCAGAGTAAAAGATTTAACTGAAGATGAAATTGGTAAAATTAGAAAAGAAGTAGAATCAATCAAAGTTGAAGGTGATCTTCGTCGTGAAGTAGCTTTAAATATTAAACGTTTAATGGAAATTGGAAGCTACAGAGGAATTCGTCACCGTAAAGGACTTCCTGTTCGTGGTCAAAAAACAAAGACAAATGCTCGTACTCGTAAAGGTAAAGCAAAACCAATCGCAGGAAAGAAAAAGTAAGATAGGAGGATGAACTAGAATGGCAAAGGTAAAACAAGTACGCGGAAAAAAACGTGTAAAGAAAAATATTGCAAAAGGTGTAGCACATGTTCATTCAACTTTCAATAATACTATTGTGACAATTACTGATGAACATGGAAATGTATTAACATGGTCTAGTGCAGGTGCATTAGGATTCAAAGGTTCTAGAAAATCTACGCCATTTGCCGCACAAATGGCTTCTGAAGCTGCTGCAAAAGCATCAATGGATCATGGAGTAAAATCTGTAGAAGTATGTGTAAAAGGTCCAGGACCAGGACGTGAAGCTGCAGTTAGAGCTTTACAAGCTGCTGGATTAGAAGTAACATCAATCAATGATGTAACACCAATTCCACATAACGGGTGCCGTCCACCAAAACGTCCTCGTGGATAATTATTGTATGATCAAAAAAATGATAATTCCTAGTGAGGAGGGAAACAATGCAAAAGTTTGAAAAAGCAAATTTTAATATAGCTAATTATGATGAAACAGATAATTATGGTAAATTTGTTATTGAACCTTTAGAAAGAGGGTTTGGTACAACTTTGGGGAATTCACTTCGTCGAGTTCTTCTATCTTCTTTACCTGGATCTGCAGTTTATGCAATTAAGGTTCAGGGGGCAATTCATGAATTTTCTGCAGTAGATGGTGTTGTCGAAGATGTTACATCAATTATCTTAAGTCTTAAAAAGTTAGTTTTTGATGTAGATAGTGATGAATCGGCTACAATGATTATTGATGTTGAAGGACCTGCTACAGTAACAGGTGCTGATATTCAATGCCCTTCTGAAGTAACAATGATCTCTAACGATATGGTAATTGCTCATGTTGCTCAAGGTGCTCACTTATACATGGAATTATATGCAAAAAAAGATCGTGGTTATGTAAGTGCTGATCAAAATAAGAAAGATATTAATACAATTGGTATTATTCCAACTGATTCAATCTTTTCACCAGTTGAAAAAGTATCTTATGCAGTTGAACCAACTCGTGTTGGAGAAAGTGCAAAGTACGATCAATTAACTTTAGAAATTGAAACAAATGGAGCATTAAAGCCTTATGAAGCTATTTCTTTAGCTGCTAAGATTTTGGTTGAACACTTAAATATGTTTGTTGAGTTGACTGATATGGCTGTAAATATGGAAGTTATGTCTGAGGCTCAAAGTGATACTACTAATAAAGTATTAGATATGACAATTGAAGAATTAGATTTATCAGTGCGTTCATACAATTGTTTAAAAAGAGCAGGAATTCAAACTGTTCAGGATCTTGCCGCTAAATCTGAAGATGATATGATCAAAGTAAGAAATTTAGGTAAGAAATCATTAAAAGAGGTAAAAGAAAAATTAGTTGAATTAGGGTTAGGGTTTAAACCTATCGATTAATTCGCAAATACGAAGGAAGGAGCGCTAATCTCATGGCTAAAAATAGAAAATTAGGACGTACTTCTGATATTAGAAAATCAATGTTACGTTCTCTTGCGACAGAAGTAATTATGTATGGTAAATTAGAAACTACAGAAACTAGAGCAAAAGAAGTTCGTTCTGTTGTAGATGAATTGATTACTTTAGGTAAGCGTGGTGACTTGCATGCTAGACGTCAAGCTGCTGCAGTATTACACAATGTAATTGATGAATCAACTGGTAAAACAGCTGTGCAAAAATTATTTGATGAAGTAGCACCAAAATATAAGAATGTAAATGGAGGATACACGCGTATCTTAAAAACTTACAATCGTAAAGGTGATAATGCCCCAATGGCAATCATTTCATTAGTATAATTAAAAAGACCTTTTGGTCTTTTTTCTTTTACTTGACTAAACAGTTTAATAAATATAGAATGATTAACAGTAGTATAGTAAGGCGGTGAATAGATGGAAAAGATAATTGAGGTAAAAGATTTAACATTTGAATATGAACCAGGATTAAAAACGATTAATAATGTTTCATTTGAAATTAATAAAGGGGATTATGTAGCTATTTTAGGACATAATGGTAGTGGAAAAAGTACGATTGCAAAATTATTAATTGGATTATTAGAGAAAAAAAGCGGCTCAATCATTGTTAATGGATATGAGCTTAATTTAGGAAATTTATATAAAGTTCGTGATAATATTGGAATTGTTTTTCAAAATCCTGACAATCAGTTTATAGGTGCTACAGTTCGTGATGATATTGCCTTTGGTTTAGAAAATACATGTGTACCCCAAGAACATATGGATGAAATCATTAATACTTATGCTGCTAAGGTTGGGATGAGTGATTTTCTTGATCATGAACCAACAAAATTATCAGGAGGTCAAAAGCAGCGTGTAGCTATTGCAGGAATCTTAGCAATGCATCCAGCAATAATTATTTTAGATGAAGCCACAAGTATGCTTGATCCGATGGGCCGACGTGAAATTAACAGTTTGGTTAAAGAATTAAATAAGACGAAAGATATTACAATAATTTCAATTACTCATGATATTGAGGAAGCAAAAAATGCAGATAAAGTAATAATGTTAAATAATGGTAAAATAGTTATTAGTGGTAGACCAGAAGATATTTTTAGTGATGAAATGAACTTAGTAAAATATGAATTAGATATACCGTTTGCTTTAAAAGTTGCCCAAGGGTTAGAAAAATTAAATATAAAGACTAGCAAATCTTTAGATATGGAGGTATTGATAGAAGAATTATGCCAATTACATTTAAAGAAGTAGAGCATATATATGGACAAAATACACCTTTTGCTTATCATGCTTTACGTGGAGTAAATTTAAATATTAGAGATAAGAGTTTTACAGCAATTATTGGTCAAACCGGAAGTGGAAAAAGTACTTTGATTCAACATATAAATGCATTATTATTACCAACTAGTGGAAGTATTAATATTGATGAATATTTGATTACAGTAACAGATAAACCTAATAAACTCAAGCCATTAAGACAAAAAGCAGGATTAGTTTTTCAATTTCCTGAATATCAGCTATTTGAAGAAACAATTGAAAAGGATATTATTTTTGGACCAATGAATTTTGGTGTAAATGAAGATGAAGCAAAATTAATTGCATGTAAAGTACTTAAAACAGTAGGATTAGATGAAAGTTATTTAGATAAATCACCCTTTGATTTATCAGGAGGTCAAAAACGGCGGGTAGCTATTGCTGGTATTCTTGCGATGGATCCTGATATTTTAATTTTAGATGAACCAACAGCGGGATTAGATCCACAAGGTACAAATGAAATGATGAGTTTATTTAAAAAGATAAATGATAGTGGAAAAACAATTATTTTAGTGACGCATGATATGAATCATGTTTTACAGTATTGTGATGAAGTTGTCGTAATGAACCAAGGTAAAGTAGAAAAGCATGATACCGTAACTAATATTTTTAAAGATAGTAGCTATTTAAATAATTTAGGTATTGATTTACCAATTATTACCGAATTTATTTTAAAACTAAATAACAGAGGGTTTAATATAGATTCATCAATTAATAATATGGAAGATTTGATCAATGCAATTGGTGGTGAGTTAAATGGATAGCATGACGTTTGGTAAATATATTCCAGTTAATTCCATCATTCATCGTTTAGATCCGCGTTTAAAAATAGGAGCATTACTAATTTTTTTAATAGCAGTATTTTTTGATGCTGGCTTTATTGGTTATGGTATAATGGCATTATTTGTTTTAGTTACTGCCTTTTTATCAAATATCTCAATAAAACATATTTTAAAGGCAATCAAGCCAATGCTATTTATGATGCTTTTTTTAATGGTTTTTAATATTTTTCTAATTAATACAGGAGATGTAATATTTACGATTGGTTCTTTAAAAATTTATTCAGGAGCACTATTCCAATCAGCCTATATTTTTATTCGATTAGTTTTAATAATTACTATGACGACAATTTTAACATCATCAACAAAACCGTTAGATCTTACATTAGCTATTGAGAATCTCTTAAATCCTTTAAAGAGATTTGGTTTCCCTGCTCATGAATTAGCCATGATGATTTCTATTGCATTACGTTTTATTCCTGATTTATTAGATGAAGCAAAAAGAATCATGAAAGCACAAGCAAGTCGTGGAGTTGATTTTAATGAAGGAAAGTTAGCGGAAAAGATTAAATCAATTGTTTCTTTAATAATTCCATTATTTATTTCTGCATTTCAGCGTGCTGAAGATCTTGCAAATGCAATGGAAAGTCGTAACTATAACCCAGAAGCTAAAAGAACCCGTTATAAATCTTTATCTTGGAAAGGACACGATACTATAGCACTTATTTTTACTGGCTTAGTATCGATGAGTGTAATTGCTCTAAGTTTTATTTTGTAATGGTTAGAGTAAAATGTGTGGTTAGTTATGATGGTAGTAAATTTCATGGTTTTCAAGTTCAAAATAAATTACGAACTGTTCAAGGAGAAATTCAAAAGGCATTAAAAAATATTTGTAAAGAAGAAATTATTATTCATGGTTCAGGACGTACTGATGCTAAAGTACATGGAGTTAAACAGGTATTTCATTTTGATACGACAAGACAAATTGCTGAAGAGCAGTGGAAAAGAGCAATAAATCATTTTTTGCCAAATGATATTTATATCGTAGATTCAAAATTTGTTAGTGATGATTTTCATAGTCGTTATAGTGCTAAGAAAAAAGAATATCATTATTTATTAAGTACGAACGAATACGATCCTTTTGAAACAAATTACATCTTTCAATATGGAAGACCCTTAGATATAACATTAATGAAAGAAGCAGCTAAGATTTTTATTGGAGAACATGATTTTGCTTCTTTTTGCAGTTATGATCAATATGGTAATACAATAAGAGAATTATATGAATTATCGATTATTGAAAATCAAGGAATTATTAAATTTATTTTAGTTGGTAATGGTTTTAGACGTTATATGGTTAGACATATAGTTGGTGGATTGATTCAGGTTGGTGCTAAAAGAATTACAAAAGATAGACTACAAGAGTTATTAGACAGTAAAGGACAAAAAAAATGTTTATTTAAAGCTAAACCACAAGGATTATATTTATATGAGGTATTTTATGACAAAAACTAATTATCACACCCATACTTTCCGCTGTGGTCATGCCAACGGTGATGAAGAAGCAATGATAAAAAGTGCCATTGATAATAAGATAGAGGTTCTAGGTTTTAGTGAGCATATACCATTACCTAACTACCGTTATCATATATTAAAAGGACTTCCTCGTACCTTAAAAGATATTAATGCTTTTAGTGTGGCTATAAAAACAATTATTACTAATGGACCATCAATGCGGATGCCATATAGTAATAAAAAATTTCATCTTGAAGAGATAAAGAGGCTAAAGAGAAAATACAAAGATCAAATTACTATCTATCAAGGATTTGAAGCTGAATATTTTGAAGAGTATTTAGACTATTATCAAGATTTATTGAGTTCAAAAGAAATAGATTATCTGATTTTGGGGAATCATTTTAATAGATACGCTGTTCATACTTGTTATTATGGAAAATTAAATATAACTAATGAAGAAATCATTAGTTATAAAAATGATTTATTAAAAGCAATGGATACAAATTTATTTTCATATATTGCACATCCCGATTTATTTATGATCGGTAAAGGAAGATTTGATGATTTTTGTAAAAATATTGCCCAGGAAATTTGTCAAAAGGCATTAGAAAAAGATATTCCTTTAGAGATAAATGCGGGAGGAATACGTAAAGGGTTATGTAAAATAGATGATGAGATGCTTTATTCATATCCCAATGATCATTTTTTTGAAATAGTCGGGGAGATGGGATGTAAAGTAATTTTAGGTATAGATGCTCATGATCCAAACGATTTTAATGATGAGATATTTGAGACATTGAATAGATTTGTTAATAAACATCATCTAAATATTATTGATAGTTTTAAATTTAGAAAGGGAAAATAGGTTACAGATAACAGGAATTATTATACATAATAGTTTCAATAAAATATTAGTTACTTATTTTCTTTATTATTTTTCTATAAATGGTAAAATATGGATAGAAAGGGAGGTGGAGTTATGATACGTGATTGTATTCATAAATATTTAGAGGAGCATAAAAGTAATTATCAAGGGAAATACCGTTGTCATAGCTGTGTACAGACAAAAAAATTTGAACGTAAATTTCACTATTATATTAGAGATATTCAATTTAGAGAAATTAGTGTTTTTCTAACTTTAGATTATTATGGTCCAGAAATTAAATCTACTTTTTCAGTTGACCTCCATGAGCAAGAAGAAGAATATATAATAAAAGATGCTCTAAAACAGATTTTATATTTTGATAAATATCATACAATCTTACATTGTCATGTTTTTCAATATTTTATAGATAGTAAAAACACTGGTATCATGTTAGAACCGTTAGACTATCGAAATATTTTGGACTATTTAGAATATCATAGCGGTATTAATCAAGAAACTATTGACTCATTCTATGAATTTTTTATGCCATATTTATGCAGATTAATAGAAAATGGAAACTGTAAAAAATTTATGGATTCTGTTAATTTATTACTTGATAAAATCTTATATGAATATGAATGGGATGGAACTACTGCAAAATATTTAGATACTCAATATCAATATCATTTATATTATTTTAGAAAAATTATTAGGATGGTATTTGAAAAACTTGATGTTTTTTATGATCAAGTTAAAGAAAGTTTATTAGAAGCAATTTGGCGATTATGTAATTCTCAAAGATTTGCTTTTGCAATTATGACAGATTTTGGAAATTTAGTTTTGTCACATTATCGAGTTACTAAAGCTATTTTTAAATATATTGATGAGTGTTTTCAAAATGAAGGAGAACCTAATATTGTTGTAAGATATTTAAAAGCAATTTTTGAAAGTAATCATGAGGCTTATCGTGAAGCAGCAATGGATGTAATTAGATTTGTTATGCGAGATATGTTAACATTTGCAAATCATGATTTACAATTAGCAATTGGAAATTCCATGGTCCAAAACGAAGGATATGATTTACTAATAAATTTATTTTCAAAAGATTATAATACATTTGTCTTTGTATGTTTTCCAATATCTACTTTTCCAGAAGAATATCATGAAAAAATACGCGAAGAATTAGAAAAAGCAATTAGATTTTATGCGGGTAGAATGGAGCATGACGAATATCGTTTAAGTTCTTTTGAACAAGTATGTAATATAAATCGATTATTAATGGAAAATTATAAGGAGTATGGTAAAAATGAATAAGAATGGAAAAAAAGTATTTACTTCATTAGCTGTTTTAGCAGGATTTGCATCAGGTGCTGGTGCTTTGAATGCTTTTGTTAATCGAACTGTTAAAACTATGTTATATCGTCATCATAAAGAAGATGATAAACCAAGTATTCTAGAAACAAAATATGAAGCAAAAAATATTTATATCAAAAATAATCAAGGAATAAAATTAAGAGGATTACTGATAGAGGGAAATGAGGCTGTTAAAACTTTAGTGATTTTACATCCATTTGGTTTGGAAGCAAAAGATATGGCATTATATGTTCCATTTTTTAAAGAACGTTATTCAAGCTGGAATATTTTGTTAATTGATGCATGTGGACATGGTCAAAGCGATGGATATATTCGGGGATTAGGAATAAAAGATGTTAATGATTTAATTTGCTGGAATAGATATTTAATTAAGGAATATGGTAATGAGCATCAAATTATTTTATATGGTAAAGAAACTGGAGCTAATACAATCTTAAATGCTGCAAGTAAGCACTTGTTAAAGAATGTGAAAGCTATTATTAGTGATGGTGCATATACTAGTGTATATGATATATTAGGATATCGAATTGTTAAAGATTATAAAGTGCCTAAATTTCCAACAATGCGAATGATTAAAAGAAAAATTAAACAGGAAATCAAAATTAACATTAAAGAGTCATATCCATTAATGTTGAAACATAATGATATTCCAACTATATTTATTCAAATGAAAGATGATGATTTTGTACCTGTAGATATGGTGTATCCTTTATATAATGCAAATCGTGGAAGCAAAGTATTATTTGTTTTAAAAGATGAACATTACTTATATGAACTTGAAGAAACAGATGAGTTTAAAAATACATTAAAAGATTTTATCTCAAAATATGTTGAAGTATAAAAATATTATTAAATAAGATATACTGACTATGTGATAATTTTTAAAATATTGAGATAAGTAAAAATTCATAAACTAAATAATTCCTGCTGAAATATATCAATTTTTTGATATATTTAAAGTAAAAATATTGACTTTGATAAAAAGCAATGCAATAATATAAATATATAAGGGTTGTTACTATTCAATTAGGCAAGACTAAGAGTGTTTTTATTCATTCTTAAGTTTTGCCTTTTTTATCGAATAGAAAGTTTTTAAACAAAACTTATAAAAAGGTGGAAGAAAAGTAAAAAATAATTTTTAATCGCAGTAAAAAATAATCTTTTTTAAATAAAACTTTTCTTCAACAAAGATCAAAAAACGGAATCATTATAAAAATATTTATCGTAAAATTTAAAGCTTTAGATTAAATAATATAATAATAGATTATTTTTATTAACTGCGATTTGAAAAATTAATTTATTCAATAAAAATGAATAGAAATGGAGGGAAGTATGAAAAAATTTTTAAAAGTATTAACATGTTTGATGATAATAATATCATCAACAGCAGCAAGCATTATTTTAATATCAGCTCAGGAGTATAAGCCAGGAATATTTATTGATGCAAATAAGGGAAATGATAATAATGCAGGAACATTTGACAATCCGATTCAATCACTTACAAAAGCTCAAGAATTAATAAGAGAAAAAACGAATGAAATGGATAAAGATTTATATGTATATTTAAGAGGAGGTACTTATTTACTTGATGAAACAATCACTTTTACTAGTGCAGATAGCGGTAAAAATGGTCATAATGTAATATGGAGTGCTTTCAATAATGAAGATGTTATTATTTCTGGGGGAACATCAATTAGTAATTGGACTAAAGTAGATGATGAAAAGAATATCTGGCAAGCTTCTGCAAAAGGTTTAGAAAGTAGAGATTTGTATGTTAATGGAAAACGTGCTACTCGTGCTCGTAGTGAACTTAAAGCCTATGAATTTACAAAAAAATATATCTATGTAGATGCTGAAGGCTTACCCGCTAGTTTTTCTCGTCCTAGTGATTTGGAAGTAGTATTTGCACGTAAATGGAAATGGTGTATTGAACATGTAAGTTCAATCGGGCCAAACGATGATTATGAAAATTGTCAAAGAATAAAGATTACCGATGAATCATATAATAGTTTAAAAACAAATCTTACAGGAGCAGCGATTGATGCTGAAGGAATGCGAGATGGTGTGCGATATTTAGAAAATGCCTATGAACTTTTAGATGAAACTGGAGAATGGTATTTAAATACCGAAGAAGATCGAATTTACTATATCCCTCAAGAGGGACAAGATATGAATAATATTGATACAGTACTTGGACGGTTAGAAAATCTAGTTGTATTTGATGGACAGCCAGGGGATCCTGTTAAAAATATTACTTTTACTGGTTTGACATTCCAATATACAACCTGGTTGAAACCAAATTGGCCTGATGGTTTACAAACATTCCAGGCAAGTGCAATTATTAATCCAGAAGATGTTTGGGACAGAGAATGGATCCCTTCAACTGGCGCCGCAATCTATGGTAAATATGTCGATAATATTAATATTGTTGAAAATAATTTCAAAGAGCTTGGAAATGCTGGTGTTCACTTAGGCAGAGCAACAAAAAATTCATCAATTACAAATAATAAATTTGAAAATTTAGCAGGTGGTGGTTTGTTGTTAGGTGATGTTACTTACCAGGATCATATACCAGTGCTAGAAGATTTAACAGAAAACAACAAAATTACAGATAACTATATTACAAATGTCGGTGAAACGTATCGGGCATGTGCAGGTATTCTTGTCGGTTTTACAAAAGGAACAACAGTTGAGTATAACACAGTTAAAAATCTTCCATATACAGGAATTAGTGTTGGCTGGGGCTGGGGTTATAATGATTTTGATGAAGGTAAAGAATTTATGCTTGGAAATAATAGCATTTCTTATAATTATGTTGAAAATGTATTGACGGAACCTTCTTTAATAGATGGTGGAGGAATTTATACATTAGGTAGACAAGATGATTCAATCATTACCGGTAATTATATTGATGGTGTGTGTAATGAGTATGGAGGAATTTATCTTGATGAAGGATCATGTGGTTTTACTATCACAAATAATGTTCTTACCAATTGTGTCCGTAACTGGCTTTATAAAGGTGATTATAATTATATTTATGATAATTATGCAACTAAAGCACAAGAGCCAGATAGAGATGAACGTTTACCAATTGGTTTAGAATCACAATATAGATTTGAAAACAATGATATGTGGGATGAGACTGCAGTAGCCACTATTAAAGCAGCCGCAGGAGTAAGAATTAAATTAGAACCAGAAAAACCTATTGAGCCTGATGATCCAATCGTAGATGTTCCAGAAACGAATGATCCAAATTTAGAAAACGGTACTAATGGAAATGTTCAAGAACAACCGATTGATAAAGATGAAAAAAATGTTGTAAAAACATCTGATGATACATTGATAGAAGTCTATGGAATAATGACTGTTATTACGGTTTTAGGGTTACTTGTATTAAAAAAAGGAAAACATATGAGTAGATAACATGGGGGTTACCCCATGTTTATCTATATATGATAAAAATAAGTTTTTCATATTTAGTTTTACTTTAATTTTAAAATAGTTTAGATTTAGAGATAAAGAAAATAATTAAATATTTTTAATATTTATTAAAAAGCAAATAAAAAGTTTATTTTTAATTTTTAATTTGTGTATAATATATCTTATAAAGAGAGGAGGGAGTGTTATGAGTTGTAAGGAAAATGCAGAACTTGATATCCTATATAATTTATTAACTTATATAAATGCATCCTATAGTCAAGATATGTATTATACAATTTGTTATCAAGTATTAAATAATATTGAAAAAATACCTAGTATTAGTATAAATGAATTGGCAGATTTATGTTATACTTCACCAGCAACTATTTCTCGCTTTTGTAAAGCATTAAAATGTGATAATTTTGCGGATTTTAAAAAAGAAGTTCAAATTGGATTACAGCAGGCTAGTCATGAGATAAAATTAGAGCCAGAAGATTTGGTAGCAATTCATAAAGATCCTTCAAGATGTGTAGACATGGTCTATGATCTATCGATTACATCTTTATTGGAAAGTAAAAAATATGTTAATATACATGAGATCGATCGATTATGTGATATTATATATGATGCTAAAAAGCTACACTTCTTTGGATTTCAATTTAATAAGATTTTAGCTTCAGATATACAATTTAAATTAGTGAAATTAGGTAAATTTTCATATGCATTTGCTGATCGCGGGGATGATAGGCAGCGAATCGAATTATTAGATGAAAATAGTGTTGCAATTGTACTTTCAGTGAGAGCTCGTCCAATACCGATAGGTGAGCTAGTTAAGTCAATAAAAAAACGTGGTGCTAAAGTAATTTTAGTAACATTGAATGCAAATAGTGAAGTAATTGATTTAGCTGATCATACATTTATTATTCATGGAAAAGAAAGTGATTTTACAGAATCATCGCTATCAGGAACAACAGTAATGAAAACTTATTTTGATGTTTTATATGTGCGTTATGGATTATTGTATCCAAGAAGATAAGGAGGTTGCTATGTATAGTTTTACAAATGATTATAGTGAAGGGGCACATCCTAAAATAATGGAAGCCTTATTGAAAACAAATTATGAACAATGTGAGGGATATGGATTAGATAAATATTGTTTAGAAGCTACTAATATTTTGAAGAAAATAGTAGAAAATAATAATATTGATGTGCATTATCTCGTTGGAGGAACTCAGACTAATGCAACTTTTATATCATCTGCATTAAAACCATATCAAGCTGTAATAGCTGCTGATTGTGGACATATCAATGTACATGAAACAGGAGCTATTGAAGCAGCAGGACATAAAATATTAACAAGAGTACATAAAAATGGGAAATTACTACCAGAAATGATTAAGGAAATCATTGATGAGCATATTGATGAACATATGGTACAACCTAAAATGGTATATATTTCACAAACTACAGAGTACGGAAGTGTGTATACGCTAGATGAGATAAAAGAAATCTCACAGTTATGTAAAGATAAAAATTTATACTTATTTGTTGATGGGGCAAGGCTAGGCAGTGCATTGGCGCTTGAAGGAACTCCAACATTAAAAGATTTAGTTAAATATAGTGACGCTTTTTATATTGGAGGTACTAAAATGGGGGCTTTATGTGGAGAGTGTCTAGTTATTATAAATGATAAACTTAAAACTGATTTTAGATATTCAATGAAACAACAGGGAGCGATGTTAGCTAAAGGACGATTGTTAGGAATACAGTTTAAAGAACTATTTAGTAATGATCTTTATTTAGAAATAGGAAAGCATGAAAATGCAATGGCGGATATTTTAAGAGATGGGCTTAAAGATTTTGAAATGTACGTTGATTCTTTAAGCAATCAAATTTTTCCTATTTTACCAAAAGCATTGATCGAATATTTGAAACAGGATTATTCTTTCATTATAATGAAGCAGATAGATATGAATCATTATTGTATTCGATTAGTAACTTCATGGGCAACACAGAAAAAAACAGTAGAGAGTTTTGTGAAAAAAGTTAAAGAATTTATTAATAAATAGAGGTATATTATAGCTTGTAATCAATAATAATAAGTAATATAATGGGTGTAGGATAATTTCCTATAAAAGAAAGATTGGAGAAATTAAAATGAATAAAACTGAATTGGTGGAAGCAATTGCTTCAAACACAGAAATGACAAAAACTGATGTTGATAAGGTAGTAACTGCTTTTGTAGATGTAGTAACAGAAGCGTTAGTAAAAGGTGAAAAAGTATCTTTAAAAGGATTTGGAAATTTTGAAGTACGTGAAAGAGGAGAAAGAACAGGACGTAATCCAAGAACAGGTGAAACTATGACTATTGCAGCCAGCAAAGCACCAGCTTTTAAATCTAGTACGGCTTTAAAAAATGCAGTAAATAAATAAATGGTCTAAAGGCCATTTTTTTTATAGTAAAATTATTATATAAAGCTCAAAAGTTTGATAATATTAAGTTGACAAAATATAATTAATATTAAGGAGGGATATTGCAAAAAAATAGTAAGTAGAATTTATTAGGAATAAAAATTTTATGCTTATCTAAAATCAAATAACATGTTTACACATTTAAATATTAACTGGTGAAAAATTTAAATTATACTGGGGAACTTATGTTTTATATCATTGTAAAAGAAAATAATCAATTTTTATGGTGATATGCAGTTTTTAAATCGAAAAATGGAGAGGAGTTAGATTAAGTGTACAAATATGAAAAAATTGAGTATGATAACAATTTGCCTACTAAATTACATGATTTTTTTGTAGAAAATAGTAGTGGAGTTCCCATTGATAAACATTGGCATCGTGGAATTGAAATCATAGTACCGTTATATGGAACATTTAATTTGTGGATAAATGGTGATATGGTAAGAATAATTGCGGGAAAGATTTATATTATTAATTCTCAAGATATTCATGCTGTTCATGTTATTGAAGGTGAAGAAGTATATAAGGGTTATGCATTACAGATAGGTTATGATTATTTAAAAGAGTGTTATCATGATATTGATAAAATTTATTTTCAGCAGCCTAACGAAGAAATAAATCGAACTTTATTAGAAAAAATACTGGATATAATTAGATTTTATGAGGATGAGGATGTATTTAATAATATTAGAATAAAGGGATATATTCAAATGCTTGTTTTTCTTTTACTGGATAACTTGGCCAAAGAAAAGAGAGATTATATAGAATTGAAAGATAATAAATATAAAAATAGAATTATAAATATTATTAAATATATGGAAACTAATTATCAAGAAGATCTTTCAGTAGATAATATTGCTGAAAGATTTGAAATATCAAATGGATATTTGTCAAAGTTATTTAAAGATAATTTAGATGTAACAGTGAAAGAGTATTTAACTCGATTAAGATTATGGCATGCGGAAGAAGAATTGATTTCAACGGATTATCCAGTTATTGATATTGCTCTAAATAATGGGTTTCCTAATGTAAAATCATTTAATCAAACATTTAAAAGGAAATATTTTTTAACACCTGCAAAATATCGTGAAAAGATGAGAAAATGACATATTTTAAAGGATAAAATGCCATTCATGTAAGCGCTTAAAATTATATAATAAAATTATAAGAGAGAGAAAGGAATGGTAAAATGATGAAAAAAGTTTTAAGTTGCTTGATCTGTGCCTTGATGGTCATGGGTCTTGTAAGGGTGTCAGTTTCGGCATCGGAAGGAGTAGCAGAAGGGACTCAAAAAGCCTATGTTATTGGTGATGACTGGGGACCAGCTGTTTCTAAAACAGTAATTGAATTAGATAAGACAATTAACAGTAACTCAGTAAATAAAGACAGTTTTACGGTTGAAGAAAGTAAAGAAGTATATGACTGGTCTGATCCAGGAGCTGGTAAAACAACAGTAAGTGAACCAGCAGCAAGAACAGTTTTAAACGCATATACATCTGATGCTAACGGAAATCAGGTTAATACAGATTCTAATTATGTAACGATTGAAATGTATGTATCACCAAGTGAAGGATCACCTTTCATTTATAATTTGGCTACAGGATTCAATACATGGTGTACACCATACAATTTATATGTTTCATTAAATGATGGAGCGGTATTGATGTCAGG
>NZ_JMLH01000040.1 GCF_000686665.1 Thomasclavelia saccharogumia DSM 17460
AAGAAAGAGATGGAAGATAGAGAACAAGGGATTCAATGACTTAAAAAACAAAGGGTATAATTTGGGACATATCTACAGTTATGATGAAAATGCAGTAAAGGGACATTTTATACTGTTGTTGATGACACATATGATCATGCAGTTAATGGAGCAGCATGAAAGGAACAAGGGGATATTTGAAACGATACATAAAATGGCGCTAAGAATAAAAGAAGCACTTAGGACACAAGCCCTAAGTGCAAGTGATGTAAGGGAAATAGCGCAACCTTTACATCTAAGTAGAATATCTCTATAGATATTGTACCATGAGGACCTTGAAAAGTAAAAAAAAACAGTAAAAAATTCGCAGGGTCTTTTTGCCAAAAAAACAGAAAAAATATAGCAGTCATAAACACTTAAGATATTTATCATTAAAATTGCTTAAATTAAAAAATTTACTCGTCGTTGCTGCATAGTTTGGTTTTATCCTTGATGATTAAGAAGAATTTTTATATAATTTAATATTTGCTGATTTATTTAGTTTTTATCTATTTTTAAGAATGTTATCTTAATATTGTTGTTAAACTATTTTTTATAATTGATTTTAATTTTGAGAAAAATTATTTTTATTTAGTTTTAAATTTATATGTTGATCTATTATAAATTAGTTTTATATTTTTTATTATCATACAATTTTTTCTTCATTAATACTATTATTATATGTGTATAAAATGATATAAATCAAAAAATTGAATTATATAATAATATTAATAATTCAAATATTTATTATGTTTTAAAGCGATTTATGTTGTTATTATTTGAAATTTATGATATTTTTTAAGTGGGTGATGAAAATGGCAAAGGCAAATACTTTTTTTAATTTTGATATGCTTGTTTTAAGTATCCTAAATGTTAAAGATTGTTATGGATACGAGATTTGTAAAATGATTAGAGAGATTTCTCATGGTGCTTTGGATATAAAAGAAGGAACTTTATATCCAGTTGTCCATACATTGTTAAAAAAGGAATATATAAGCAGTTATGACATTATAGCAGGAAAGAGAATCAGAGTATATTATAAATTAGAAGAATCAGGTAAAGATTATTTAATGACTGTTAGAGAAGAATTTAGAAAAAATATTCAGGGTGTTTTTGATATTTTAGAGTATGGTGAAAAAGGTAATGTAGGTGAAGAGTAAGCTATACATAAATGAAATTAAAAATCATACTCGTCAATTTAAAAAAATATTTTTTGAATAACGAAATTTTAGATTTATAGACCATATGGGATACATGATCATAAAAATTGATACAGACAGTTTTATTAAAAAGAAAACAGAGTGGTATTAATTTTAATTATTATGTCATTATGTTTAAGGTGTATAGATTGAATTAACTTGATGAAATAAAAAATGAATCAAATTTGCATAAAGAAATAGAGATTATTGAAAAATAAAATATGTGGGGAGAAAAGAAATGAAAAGTTTTTTAAATAGTTTATTAATCTTTAGTCCTGTTGAAATTTGTGGATTAAAATTTAATATTAACGAATGATATATTGTGAATATTTAGAAGATGGTGCATTTCATGGAATTCCAATTGTAAAAACAAGTACAGACAGTACGAAAAATAAATGTTATAGATATAGTGGTAACTTAGTAAAATAGTTGTTCTTACTTGTGATTAAAATGAGAATTTATTATAACATGTATTTTAGTTTTAAAAGATATGCTAGAGATCTTGTTATGATTGCAACTGGTAAAAATCTAAAACAAATATATATAAGCAAAAATAAATATTCATTTTGTATTATGTTGTACTAATAATTTATAGGCTTTTTTAATAATCATGTTTTTAGAAAATTGACTAGCTTTTATATTTTGGGTAAGATCCAAAACAATCAAGGATATTGGTAAATCTTTATATAGTGATAAATAAGAGCTTTGTTTCTAATAAAAATCAGAAAATTACATGTTTATAAAGAAGTATTATTCAGCGTGAACAAATGATAACAGTACTACAATACATATTTGTGGTATAAGCTTATTAATGATTTAGTTATTAGTATGTGCGTTTGTCTTTAAATTTATATTTCACAAATTAATTAGATAATCTACTCAAATCAAAACAATTCTTACAAAAAAAGCATAAAATCTTAGTTTAAACAAAAATCAGGTGTGAATGAAATACCTGATTTTTTGTGCTTTTTTAATCATGTATTGATCAATAATAATTATACTAAAATAATTTTTAAATATTTTGGTGTAATTAGTGCTGGTTTTATTATTAGTCACAATTGTAAACTTTATAAAAAAATAAGTTTACAATCGTAGCTGGTTTTGTTATCCTAATAACGAGGTGAAAAAAGTGAGTGTTAAACACGAAATTATTAGTATCTTAGAAAAAAATAGAAATAATGCAATTTCTGGGCAGGAACTGGCAGATAGTTTAAATGTAAGTCGAGCTGCTGTTTGGAAGGCAATTAAAGCATTAAAAGATGAAGGATATCATATTGAGGCCACACCTAATAAAGGATATATCCTGCTGGAAAATAGCGATGTTATCTCAAGTGAAGGAATTGCCTGTTATTTAGATGAAAAAATTGATATATATGCTTATAAAAGTATTGATTCAACTAATAACCAAATGAAGAAATTGGCTGTTGATGGTGGTAATGATCGTTGTGTGATCGTAGCTGAAAAACAAAGTGCCGGACGCGGACGATTTGGTCGTAGTTTTTATTCTCCCGCAAAAAAAGGTATCTATATGAGTGTTTTGTTGAAACGTCAGGAAATGATCCAAGATGCGACTTTTATTACAATTAAAACCGCTGTAGCAGTAAACCGGGCGATTAAAAAGTTATATGGTATAAAAACAGATATCAAGTGGGTCAATGATCTTTATTATCAGGGCAAAAAGATTTGTGGAATCTTGACAGAAGCAATTAGTGATTTTGAAAGTGGCATGATTGAAGCTGTTATTATTGGTATTGGGATAAATGTTTCTACTAAAGAATTTCCTGATGAACTTCAGGATAAGGCGACATCATTGAATTTAGATAACGCTAATCGAAATCAATTTATTGCAGAAATTTTAAAGCAGCTGTTTAAGATAATTGATGAAGACTTTGTACAGGTTTTAGTTGAATATAAAAACTTATCATGTGTTTTGAATAAAAATATTGAATTTACGATCAAGGGACAATTGTTTACGGGGATAGTTAAGGATATCAATGATCATGGTAATTTAGTTGTTGAATGTAATGATCAAGAATTAATTTTAAGTTCTGGTGAAGTCAGTATTGTGGGAGGAAATTATGGAACAAAATAAAATTTTAACCACAACTAAGATGACTCAGTGTGCAATTTTTACAGCTTTGATTGCGGTAGGAGCTTTTATTCAAATACCTGTGCCATACATGGATTATTTCACATTACAATTTTTCTTTGTTTTATTGGCGGGAATCTTATTAGGATCAAAACTAGGTGCTTTAGCAGTCTTATTGTATGTTGTTATCGGTTTACTAGGAATACCGATCTTTGCTGCTGGTGGTGGTTTGGCGTATATTGTTAGACCTAGTTTTGGTTATTTATTAGGCTTTATTGCGGGGGCATATTTTACTGGTTTAGTTATTGAAAAGACATCTTTTTCATCTTTAAAAAAATATGCGTTAGCGGTATTTTTAGGGTTACTAGTGACCTATATTATTGGTTTAGGTTATAAGTATATGATTTTAAATTATTATACAGGTACAGCAGTTTCATGGAAGTTAGTGTTATTATCATGTTTTCCAATCGATTTACCAGGTGATATATTTTTAAGTATTTTAGCGATGATGGCTGGAGTTAAGTTTGAAAAGGTTTTTAAGAAGGGAAGAAGATAATGTTGGAAAAGATTTTAAAAGATGTTTTAGCTGGTCATGAAATTAGTAAGTCTGATGCTATTTTACTAGTTGATGCTGATATAGTTTGGCTAAAGCAGGCAGCTAATTTAATTCGTGAGTATTTTTGTAGTAATAAATTTGATTTATGTTCAATTATTAATGGAAAAAGTGGACGTTGTAGTGAAAATTGTAAATATTGTGCCCAATCGATTCACTATCACACCAATGTTGAAGTTTATGATCTGCTTAATGAAGCAACGATTAAAGATATGGCTTTACATAATGAAAATAAAGGCGTGAAACGTTTTTCAATCGTTACTTCAGGCCGGCGTTTAAATGATCAAGAATTTTTAGATGTTATTAAGATATATCAAAGTCTTCATGATACGACAGAGATATCTTTGTGTGCCTCACTTGGTCTATTGAATTTGGAACAATTAACAAAATTAAAAGCAGCAGGAGTAAAAAGATATCATAATAATTTAGAAACTTCTCGTAACTATTTTCCCAATATTTGTACTACTCATAGTTATCAACAGAAGATTGAAACTATAAAAGCTGCTCAAAAAGCTGGATTAGAAGTATGCAGTGGCGGAATTATGGGAATGAATGAATCATGGCAGGATCGCATTGATTTAGCTTTTGAATTGAAAGAATTAAGAATAAAGTCGATTCCTATCAATATTTTAAATCCTATTCCTGGGACTCCTTTAGAACATCTTTGCCCTTTATCAAAAGAAGAAGTTGAACGTATTTTTGCAATTTTTAGATTTATTCTTCCTGATGCTGTAATTAGAATGGCTGGGGGCAGAGGCTTGTTAGAGGATCAGGGATTAAGTGTTTTTAAAAGTGGTGCTAATGCTGCAATTACGGGAGATATGCTTACAACTCAGGGGATTACGATCGATGAAGATCAAAGAATCATTAAAGAATTAGGCTTTGAGGTAGTCAAATTATGATCAAGGGATTATTTATAACAGGAACAGCTACTGATATTGGTAAGACCTATGTGACATCTAGAATCATCAAAAAATTAAAACAACAATATCATGTAGGTTACTATAAAGCAGCTTTAAGCGGAGCTGAGATAGTTGATGGAATAATGATTCCTGGTGATAAAGAGAATGTATCTAAATATGCCAATTTAAAAGAAACAGATTGTAAAGTATCTTATCTTTATGAAGATGCTTATGCTCCGCATTTAGCGGCTAAAAAAACGAATGATCTTGTTGAATTGACAGTAGTAGAAAAAGATCTGCATGATTTATCAAAAAATCATGACATAGTAGTTATTGAAGGCAGTGGCGGTATCATTTGTCCATTACGTGATGATGATAAACAAATTATGCTGACCGATGTAATGAAACTAGCCGGATATCCTTTGATTATCGTCACTTCATCAGGTCTTGGAAGTATCAATAGTGCGGTTTTAACTGCTTTATATGCGAAAAGTCAAGGTTTAGAAATATTAGGTTTTATAATGAATTATTTTGAAGAAGATAATTTGCTTCACCGAGATAATTTTAAAATGATAGAGAAATTAAGTGGCTGTAAAGTATTAGGATATCTTATAAAAAATGGTGAAAAGATTAGAAAAGTATAATAAATCTGTGAAAATTTATAAGTAATGACTTTTTTGATGATTCAAAAGAGTCTTTTTTATGCAAAAATATGTTAATATAAGAAGGGTGAAATTATGAAAACGATGACAGAATACGTAACAAGCAGATTATTAGATGAAAAATATGAAGTTGCAATCGATTTTACGATGGGAAATGGTAATGATACATTAACTTTGAGTAAGATAGCTAAAAAAGTATATAGTTTTGATATTCAGGAGACTGCATTGATCAATACAAGAAAATTGATCAATGATATTGATAACGTAGAACTTATTTTAGATAGTCATGAAAATTTTGATAACTATCTTCAAAGTTTTGATATGGGAGTTTTTAATTTAGGCTATTTACCGCAGGGAGACCATGAAATTACTACTAAAGTATCAACTTCTTTAATAGCTATTGATAAAGCTGTTAGATGTTTAAATAAAAAGGGACATCTTTTTATTGTAGTTTATATTGGACATCCAGAGGGGGAAAAAGAAAGTTTAAAAATTGATGAATATGTTGGTAGTTTAGATCATATGATTTATAATGTAGCGTTGTTTAAAATGATGAATAAAACAAAGGCACCATATGTAATTGAAATTGAGAAAAGGTAGTTTAAAGTTTATCATTAATAATGCAATAATTATGAAACAATGTTATAATAAAAGTAACAGAAGGAGGAAAGCAAGATGGTAAAAAGAGTTAACGTTACCGTGACTGATCCCGTTGGTCTTTATGCTACTCCCGCAACCGAGCTGGTTGATCGAGTGAAGGCTTTTAACAGCGATATTAAATTAGTTTATGCTTCTAAGACGGTGAATATGAAATCATTGATGGGAGTTTTATCTTTAGGAATTCCAACTAAAGCAAAAATTGAAATTATTGCTGATGGTGAAGATGAAGAGGCAGCTGTCGATAAGGTGATTGATTTGATGAAAGAATTAGGCATTAGTAAATAAAACTGTCGAATAATTGGGACTTTGTCCCTTTTATTTTGCCTATTATTTGATAATATGGTATAGTAAAGGCGAATTTAAAAAAAGGGGAATAAAAAATGGAAAACTTTTTAAAATTAATCTTTTCTTTTGGAGTAGGATTCGTAATAGTTTTGATTGCTATGCCTAAAGTAATCCCATTTCTACATAAGATGAAATTTGGTCAAGTTGAACGTGAAGAAGGGCCGGCATCCCATAAAGCTAAAAACGGAACCCCAACTATGGGTGGTATTGTTTTTGTTTTAGCAGCTATTTTAGCGACATTAATTAGTACATTGATTTTTGATATTGATAATATCTTTAATCCAGAATTGATTTTAACAACAATTGTTTTAGTAGGTTATAGTTTGATTGGACTGATCGATGATGCTTTGATCATTGTTAAACACAGTAATAAAGGATTGCCACCATTAGCTAAACTATTAGGACAAATTGCTTTAGCAGTTATTTGTTATTTTTACGCAATGAATTTTATTCCAGGATTTACATCAGTAGTAACTATTCCATTAATAGATGTAAGTATTGATTTTGGATATCTATACCCATTTTTAATTTTAATTATGTTTGCGGGTGAAAGTAATGGTGTTAATTTATCTGATGGTTTAGATGGTTTGGCTACAGGGCTTTCGATGGTGGCGATTGCACCATTTATCATCTTTGCAATTATGACCAAAGATTATCCACTTGCAAGTTATGCAACAGCAATGGTAGGAGCTTTACTTGGATTTATGATGTTTAACTATCATCCTGCAAAAATCTTTATGGGTGACGTTGGATCTCTTGGTTTAGGTGGCTTTTTAGCGGTATTAGCGATCCTTACGAAGCAGGAATTATTATTGATCTTAGTTGGTGGTGTTTTCTTGATGGAAACTTTATCTGTAATCATTCAGGTAACTTCTTTTAAACTACGTGGAAAAAGAGTATTTAAAATGGCACCGATCCATCATCATTTTGAAATGTTAGGCTGGTCAGAACAGCAGGTAACGATCTCATTTTGGTTTGTTGGATTTATTTGTGGAATTTTATCAATAGTAATTGGAGTGTTATAAGATGTTGACAGGAAAAAAAGTATTAGTGATCGGTCTTGCTAAAAGTGGTAGGGCAGCAATTAAGTTATTAAATAAACTAAATGCAACGATTACAGTAAATGAGTTTAAAGAAGCTAAAGATATTCCTGATTATCAGCATTATGTTGATATGGGAATTGAAATGATAACGGGATCACATCCCGATGAATTATTTGAACGTGATTTTGATTTTGTAATTAAAAATCCGGGAATTAATTATCATAAACCATTTATCTTAAGACTAAAGGAAAGAAAAATTCCGGTTTATACAGAAATTGAATTAGCTTTTCAAGTAGCTAAAAAACAAAATTATATTGGAGTAACAGGAACTAATGGTAAGACAACGACGGTTACTTTAATTGATAAAATATTAAAAGGGCAGTATGATAATGTTCATTTAGCTGGTAATGTGGGAACGCCTTTATGTGATATTGTTTTAGAACATAATTTATTGGAAGAAGAAAATCATTATATTGTCATTGAAATGAGTAATTTTCAATTATTAGATATTGATACTTTTAAACCATATGTTTCAACGATCATTAATTTAACACCAGATCATTTAGACTATATGGCTTCACTTGATGAATACTATGCTTCAAAAACAAATATTTATAAAAATACTGATCAAAATGACTATTTTGTTGTTAATCTAGACGACTCTGTCTTATCAGAATATTTAAAAAAATATCCAGTTCCATGTAAACAAATTACAATGTCATTAACTGATAAAGCTGATTGTATGATCAAAGATAATGCAATTTATTATCAAAATGAATTTATTATCGATCTTAGTGATATTAAAATAGTAGGTAATCATAATATCCAAAATATTATGATTGCAATTTGTATCGCTAAAAAATGTGGTGTAGCTAACGAAGTCATTAATCAAGAAATTGCTTCATTTATTGGTGTTGAACACCGTATTGAATTTGTAAAAGAAATAAACGGAATTAAAATATATAATGATTCCAAAGCTACAAATACTGATGCTAGTATTATTGCTTTAAAAGCGTTTGATCAGCCGGTTATTTTATTAATGGGCGGTTTCGATAAAGGTTTAGATCTTCAAGAGATGGCAACTTACAGTAATAAAATTAAACGCTTAGTTACTTTTGGTGCTGCTGGTAAACGTTTTAAAGATGAGATGAAGATTGAAAATAGTATTTGTGTAAAAAATCTTGAAGAAGCAGTTTTAGAAGCAATTGATCATGCTCAGCCAGGTGATATTGTTTTATTATCACCATCAACAAGCAGTTTTGATGAATTTACTGGTTATGAACAGCGTGGTAGAGTATTTAAAGATATTGTTAATAAGATATAGGATGATCCTGTAACAAAGGTTACAGGATTTTATTTTTTTGTTTTAAATTATAGAATTATGCTGATGATAATTGTATAATTTAAATGGAGGGATAAAGGAAATGAAAAAAATTTATAATTGGATCTTAAATAATAAATTTAAGACATGTATTTTAGTTGTTTTATTAGTGGGGATAATTGGACAAGGTAATGGACAGTCTGAACTGGAGTTAAAAAAGACGTAATTGATCTTGAATATGGTGAAAGATTAGATGATTTAGATGATCTTTCGTATAGTTGTGATACAATTGATAAAAATGATCGTTATCCTGAAGTTGGTAAACATGTAATAACTTATAAATATCATGGAATAACTAAAGAATTAGAAATAGATGTAAAAGATACTACCGCACCAAAACTAACCAAATTAAATGATGTTAGTATTGTTGAATACGATAGTGTAAGTTATGAAAATTATATTGATGTAGATGAATTATCTGATTATCAAGTTGATATTGATGATAGTGGGGTAAATTATTCATTAGCTGGTGCATATAATGCAAATATAAAAATAACAGATAAATATGGGAATGCCTCAGATCTTACCCTTCCAGTTACAATTAATAAATTGGAATTGAAAATTTCGGCCAGTTCATTAAATTTAGAGGCTAACCAAAGTAATAAAATAAATATAAAAACAAATAGCAATGTACCAGTACAATATTTTTCAAGTAATGAATCTGTAGCAAGTGTCGATAATGATGGAAATATAAAAGCTTTAAAGGCCGGTAATACGACAATAACTGCTAGAATCAATGAAAGATCGGTGATTTGTGATGTTACTGTTAAAGACAAACAAGAATCTAAAGCAGCGGCAGTTTCACAAGGCTATCGTCCTTGCAGTAGATGTAATCCATAAAATATAAGAAAGGAAAGTGATATAATGGATATTTGGGAAAAATTATATATCAAAGCAAAAGAACAATATCATCCTGAAGAAGTGTCCCCTTTTATATATGCACACCATGTTGTTTGCGCTTTAGAAAGTGATAATGGTGAAATTTATACTGGTTTTTGTATTGAAAGCTGCGGTGGTGTTCTTGATTTATGTGCTGAAAGAACAGCAGCATTGAACATGTATGTAAATAGTGGACAAACGATCGTTAAAAGATTAATTGCATTTAGGGACAAAGCTCCTTTTGATGAAGGCAGTGGCATGCCCTGCGGTGCCTGCAGAGAATTTTTTATGCAATTAAATATTAAAAATAAAGATATGGAAATCATGGTTGATTATGATAAAAGAAAAACAGTTAAATTAAAAGAGCTGTTACCAGACTGGTGGGGAAATTATCGCTATAAAAATAATGAGGCTGATCAGTAAATAAATTATATATGTTACAACTTAATAAATATAATGGCAGATGTATTGAAATGCAGTATCAATATCATTAAAATCTATATCCAAATCATATTTAATATCAACATAGGATGTATTGAAATACTTTTTCTACAATGCCAACATGATCTGGGCAGCCAGTTTAATAGCAACATAAGTTGGTCAGCTCATTAGACAGCACAAAAAATTGTGCTGTTTTTTTGATTTATATTTGAGGGTTTTGATATGTATATGAATGATGATACATATAAAATATAATGAAATCAATTTGAGAAAAAATTTTTTATCTATGAAAAAAGTATAATAAATAGGCTAAAAATAAATGGGAATAATATTTAGAAAATAAAGATTATCATATGTTGGTGATTAATTGATACTAACTGTTTTATAGATGATGTTTGTGATAATGTACTATGAATATGATCTTAATTATAAATAGAATATTTAAAGAGAATAAGTATTAAAATAAATGTATAATTAAAGGATATAAATTTAAATATGGATACTTTTTTTAAATACTGCTTTGAAACATTGTTTAGTTTTAGAAACAGTTGTCAATATATTTAAAATCTTACATCATTGTTTTATAGTAATGATACTAAAGTAATAAGAATTAGAAAATTTAAATAGTTTAAGTAAGTATAAATAAAATATGTAAAAAAAGTATAAAGTAATACTAAGTACAGAAATAAATTCTTGCCAAATCAAGAAGTAAAATAAATCCAAATCCAGAAGTAAAACATTGCCAAACACGGAAGTTGATCCTATGTTAAGATTTCGGACTAACTAAATGTAAGAAATTTAGCTGGTTTCCTCTCATATTCATTCGGTGATAAACACTCACAATGTGAGTGGATTCTTACTGTATTTATAGAATCCTTCTAAATATTTAAATACCAGCTGATATGCCCGATTACCGTAAAAAATATGTTTGTATGAATGAAGAAGAAATTAAAAGATAATCCTAAAAATACAAACAAAGAGTAACGCTGCTGACGATTATATCAATATGATCTATAAAATACTTTTAGATAAAATAAAACCAGAAATCATTTTAGCTATGTTATAAAAAGAATATCAAGGCACGTGGAAATATTTATTAAAAAATAATTTTAGCGTTCCTTATTTCAATGAGGCGGTATATTGAATATAGATATGCTGAAGATATTACTGCTATAAAAAGAAAACAAATATTAAAATACATAACAGCCAAAGACAAAAAAGGAATAAACGAAACTGTTGAAAAAACATTAAAGAAAAATATCTAGTCATAAAAAAGATAAAAGAAATATATGCTTCATTTTACTACACGATCATGGAAACAGATACCAATCGATTAGATATGTTTATTGATAGCTATAAAGAATCAGTATTAAAAGGTACTAGAATAAAAATGTCTTGGATAAAAGCTTCTTTCATTTATTAAAATCATTAGTCATATACTTATACTGGAGGTAAGAATATGAAAAGTAAAAGAGTAGTCATCTTGGTACTGATAATTGTAGTAATTGGCTTAATGATGGTCTATAGCGCTTCTAATATTTGGGCTGGTTATAAATTCGATGATTCACTGTATTACATTAAACGACAGGGAATCTTTGCAATAATTGGTATAATCGCAATGTTTGTTTTTTCTAAGATTGATTATCATATTTATCAAAAGAATGCTAATAAGCTTTTAATTGGTTCTTTTATTTTAATGATTTTAGTCTTGATTCCTGGAATTGGAGCAGTAAGAGGGGGTTCAAGAAGCTGGTTTAATTTAGGAATAATTTCTTTACAACCTTCTGAATTATTTAAGATTGCTTTAATTATTTATAGTGCTAATTTTATTAGTAATCATTATCATGAATTGAAAAAATTAAAAGCTAGTTTCAAATTATTGTTGATATTAGGCTTAGGATTTGGTTTGATTATGTTGCAGCCTGACTTTGGCAGTGGGGTAGTTATGGCTTGTTCAATTATTGTGATGTTGATCGTTAGTCCCTTTCCTTTTAAATATTTTATTATGTTAGGAATCGTTGGTGTAGTTGGAATCATTTTGATGATTGCTTCAGCTCCTTATCGATTAGCTCGTATCGTAGCATTCTTAAATCCTTTTGCTGATCCTTTAGGAAGCGGTTTTCAAATTATTCAATCATTATATGCCATCGCACCTGGAGGAATATTAGGAGTGGGTTTTAATAATAGTGTACAAAAACATTTTTATTTACCAGAACCCCAGACAGATTTTATTTTTGCAATTTTTTTAGAAGAATTTGGCTTGATTGGGGGAATCTTATTAGTGAGCCTTTATGGTTACCTGTTTGTAACCGTGTTCAATCAGGCAATTAAGGTAAAAGATCTGTTTGGAAGTTTTTTAATGATTGGAATTATTGCAATGATTGGAATTCAGACTTTAATTAATCTTGGAGTTGTGGTAGGATTATTTCCGGTAACAGGTGTTACACTCCCGTTAATGTCATATGGGGGATCGTCGTTGACGATTACGCTTATTGCTGTAGGAATTGTTTTAAATATTTCAAAATCGATGTATTAATGATATACTATTGCATAGAGGTGAGAAGATGAAAGTGATTGTTGGAGCTGGTGGAACAGGCGGACATTTGTATCCGGCTTTGGCACTAGTTGATTATATAAAAGAAAAAGAACCAGATAGCGAATTTTTATTTGTAGGAACAAAAGATCGTTTAGAATCAGTTGTTGTTCCACAACAAGGCTATAATTATATTGGCTTAAATGTGCGCGGGTTAGTAGGTAACCCGATCAAAAAGGGAATTGCCGCAGCTATTTTTGTAAAATCTATTTTTACGGCCAAAAAAATAGTAAAGAAATTCGATCCTGATATTGTTATTGGCTTTGGCGGTTATCCTAGTGCTAGTGTTGTTGAAGCCGCTAGTAGATTGGGTTATAAAACAATGATTCATGAACAAAATTCGATTGTCGGCTTAACTAATAAGATTTTAATTAAACATGTTGATAAAATCGTTTGTTGTTATGATCTAGCTTATAAATCTTTTCCTAAAGATAAAACTTATAAATTAGGTAACCCAAGAGCAAGTGTCATTGCTTCAATTAAACCTAAAGATATTTTCCAAAAATATGATTTAGATAAAAACAAACCATTAGTAACGATCGTAATGGGATCTTTGGGTTCAAAATCAGTTAACGAAAAGATGCTAGAATCATTGCATAGTTTTGAAAAAAAAGATTATCAAGTACTATATGTTACAGGTAAATCTAATTTTGAAGAAATGACTGCTAAGTTAGGAAAGTTAAAACAAAATATTAAGCTGGTTCCTTATATAGATGACATGCCTTCGGTTTTAAAAAATTCAACACTAGTCGTATCAAGGGCAGGCGCTTCAACGATTGCAGAAATTACTTCAATTGGAATACCGGCGATTTTAATTCCAAGTCCTTATGTCGCTGCTAATCATCAAGAATATAACGCTCGTGAATTGGCAGATCGTAATGCGGCGATGATGATTCTTGAAAATGATTTGAATAGTAAGGATTTTGTAGAAAAAGTAGATCGGATTTTAAATGATCAGATAGTTCAAGAAAGTATGCAGAAAAATGCTAAAGCATTAGGAAAACCTAATGCTCTTGATGATATATATAAATTAATAAGAAAAATGTTAGGAGCTTAAAATGAAGTTTTCACAAATAAAAGATGATTTGACTAGTTTAGATGTTGGAAAGATAATTGAGGATGAACCACTTTATAAACATACTACTTATAAAGTAGGCGGACCGGCAAGAATTTATTTAGCAGTTAAAGATATTGAAAGTTTAGTAAAGACGATTAAATACTGTCGTAAACATCGTATCAAATATATGATAATTGGACGGGGGTCTAATTTATTGTTTTCCGATAAGGAATATGAAGGGATAATTATTTCTTTAAATGAAAATTTTAATAAAGTTAAGATAAATGGTTCAATTATTAAAGCTCAGGCAGGGGTATCGATGATTTCTCTAGCTTATCAGGCAGCTAAAATTGGACTTAGCGGTTTTGAATTTATGGGCGGAATTCCTGGTTCTATTGGAGGCGGTATTTTTATGAATGCTGGTGCTTATAAATATGATATTGCTAGTGTTGTAAAATCAGTGACACTTTTAAATGAAAAAAGTGAAGTAGTAACCTATAATAAAGAACAAATGAAATTTTCTTATCGTCATTCTATTTGTCAGGATAATCACAAATTAATTATCCTTGAGGCTGAATTTGAATTAACGGCTAAAGATCCAAATGAGATCAAAGCTGTTTTAGATAAACGAAAGGAACGGAGAATGACAACTCAGCCTTGGAATATGCCAAGTGCTGGCAGTGTTTTTAGAAACCCTGAAAATAAAGCGGCTTGGCAATATATTGACGAATGTGGATTAAGAGGTTATGAAATTGGAGGTGCTCAAGTGTCACCAAAGCATTCTAATTTTATTGTTAACAACGGTTATGCCAGTGCTAAAGACATTTATGATCTAATTATGCTGGTACAGCAAAAAGTACATGAAAAGTTTAATGTTGAATTAAAACGTGAGGTTGGTTTGATTAATTGGGAGTAAAGTATGGCAAGAAAGCAGCAGACAATTTATAATGACTATGATCGTAATCAAGTTAAAGCAATTTTAAAAAAGAGAAAAGTAAAACGTAGAAAAAGAAGATTAAAAATATTATTGATAATTTTAATTATTATTTTGATTATTGCCTTTTTTATGAGTGATTATAGCCGTTTAAAATCGATTACTGTTAGTGGTAATAATCGGGTAGAACGTCAAGAAATTATCGATGCTGCCAAAATTAATCTGCATCAGGATTATACTTTTTTTACAAATACTGATGAGATCGTTTCAAGAATAAAAGAAGTTCCTTTAGTAAAAAGTGCTCGTGTTTCTAAAAATTTATTTGGTGATGTTACGATTAAGATAGTAGAAGCAGATCCGATTGCCCAATGCACGATCGATAATGTGTTATATGTTGTTGATGAAACAGGGCGAATCATAAAAGATGAAGCTGGTAAATATGTAAGTTATGTCCAGCGTTGTCCACGCTTGAATAATTTTGATTATGAACACTTAGAGGAATTTAGTAAAGAATTTATCAAACTGCCTTCACAAGTTATCAATCAGATTTCAGATATAAATTATGCACCGTTATCAGCAGATGAAACCCGCTGCGAATTTATTATGGACGATGCTAAAATATTATATTTACGTTATGATGATATGGCTGAGCAGTTAAAAGGGAATAATTATGCTTCATTAATGGAAAAATACCCAGATGATAAATATTATGATTTTTTAGGTAAATATGTGTATCGTAGTAAGTAATTTTTTTATTTATGATAATTAAAGGAGTTTAAAAATAGTTGGTTTTATGCTAGAATTGTGTATATATTAAGAAAAGGAGATACGTGATGAAAGATATTTACGCTGTTTTAGACATTGGTAGCGCAACATTAAAGTTTCTTGTTGCCGAAATAAGTAACATTAATGTAAATGTATTATTTGTTAAAACGATTCCTAGTCATGGCGTGAAAAAGGGAATTATTGAAGATGACCGTATCTTAACAAGAGATATACGAAAAGTGATTGATGAAGCAGAGGCTTTTTTGGAAACTAAGATTACAAGCGTTGCTTTAACGATCCCAACGATAAAAGCTAAATTATATCAAAGTGATAGTAGTATCAGTCTTTCAGAAGCTGGTTCTACGATTACTGGTGATGACATTGTTAGAGTATTGCGTTTATCATCCAAGTTTAAACGCTCTAAAGATGAAGAAGTAGTATCGATCATTCCAGTTAGATATCATAGTGATAAGGGAGCGACGATCGAAGCTCCAATTGGAGAAGTCTCGAGAAATCTTATTGTTGATTCTTTAGTTATTACAACTAGTAAAGAATTGCTTTATCCATACATTACGGCAGTAGAAAAATGTGGAATCGAAGTACTTGATATTACTATTAATGCTTTTGCCTGTGCTAAAGAGGCCTTTGATGCAGTGTATCTTCAAGAAGGAGCCATCTTAATTGACATGGGTTATAAGACTTCGACAGTGTCGTTTTATAAAGATGGATATTTACAATACTTGACAGTATGTCAGGTTGGAGGGTATGATTTCACTAGAAATATTGCTCAAAATATGCAAATTTCGATGAATCAGGCAGAAGCTTATAAAATCAAGTATGGCTCATTAGATATTACTAAGGGGCAAAATGATATTATTCATACTACTGTTATTGATGGAAAAAAACATGATTATACGCAACAGGATCTTGCAGATTTATTAAATGAAACTGCATATGTAGTAATGAATAAAATTAAAGAAAAAATTGCTGTGATCGATGATGGTGGTAAATATGAAACTTTAATTGTCGGAGGTGGCGGTGAGTTAGAAATGCTTGATACGATTGCTAGCGAAGTGCTAGGGTGTCCAGTTAGAATTTATCGTCCAGAAACAATTGGGGCTCGTGACATGTCATTAGTGGCAGCAATTGGAATGATTTATTATTTAATGGAAAGAAAACAAATTATTGGTGAATATACACCATCACTGGTTTTACCAGATATTACAAGTACGATGTCAATTAGGTTTAAGGGTCTAACCAAAACAGCACCTAAAAATCAAAATGGCAAAGTATCAAAGTTATTAGATTCGTTTTTTAGTGAAGATTAATATAAAAAGAGAGGAAACAAGTTATCATGAGTGAAGAATTAGGATTTGAACAAGTAGCACGAATTAAAGTAATTGGTGTTGGTGGCGGGGGTAACAACGCTGTAAATCGAATGGTTGAAGAAGGGGTAGAAGGAGTTGAATTCTATGTCGCTAATACTGATTTACAAGTATTGAAACGTTCACCAGTTAAAAATAAAATTGAATTAGGTCGTGATTTGACTAAAGGATTAGGAGCTGGTGGAGAACCAGAAATCGGTAAAAAGGCAGCTCTTGAATCAGAGGCTGATATTCGTCAAGTTCTTGAAGGTGCTGATATGGTGTTCATCGCTGCTGGTATGGGTGGTGGAACGGGAACTGGTGCTGCTCCTGTTTTTGCTAAAATTGCTCGTGAATTAGGGGCGTTGACAGTAGGGGTAATCACTAAACCGTTTACTTTTGAGGGGATGAAAAGAAAGAAACAGGCAATTGCCGGAATTGAAGAGTTGCGTGCTAATGTCGATTCAATTATTACAGTATCAAATGACCGTTTGTTACAGTTGATCGGTGGTCGTCCAATGCAGGAAGCTTTTAGAGAGGCTGATAATGTTTTACGTCAAGGGGTTCAGACGATTACTGACTTAATTGCGATTCCAGCATTTATCAATCTTGACTTTGCTGATGTTTCAGCAGTTATGAAAAATCGTGGTAATGCTTTGATTGGTATTGGGATGGCTTCTGGTGATGATAAAGCTAAAGAAGCAGCTAAGCGGGCTATTTCTTCACCTTTATTAGAAGTTTCTGTGGCTGGAGCTAAAGATGCAATCATCAATGTAACAGGGGGACCAAATATTTCATTATTTGATGCTAATATTGCCTTGGAAACAATTTCTCAAGAAGTTGGCGATGATATTAATACATATTTAGGTATTGCAATTAATGACAATTTAGATGATGATATTATCGTTACTGTAATTGCAACTGGTTTTGAAGAAGAAAAAGAAGATGAATTTGAGCAACGTGCTAATATGTTAAAATCACGCAGTAGTGAGGATGTTGTCCCATTATCTGCACGTTTTGATACGGATGATGATGACGATGATGGAGATTTTCCACCAGCGTTTATCAAAAATAGAAGAATTTAAATAAGCTAACATCGTTAGCTTATTTTATTAAAAAGGGGGATATAAAATGAAAAAGATTGGTTTTATCGGTATGGGTAATATGGCTAGTGCGATTGCTGGGGGGATTATTAAAAGTGGTTTTATTGAGGGCCAAAATGTTTATGCTTTTGATATTGATCAAACAAAATTATCGAAAATGAATGATGAATATCAAATTCAATGTTGCAGTAGCGAAAGTGAATTGGTTGATAAGGTAGATTTAGTAGTTATGGCTGTTAAACCTAATATTGTTGACGGAGTTATTGCTAAAATAAAAAACAATATGATAAATAAAGCCGTTATTTCAATCGTTGCGGGATATAATAATGATAAATATAATGAATTATTGTTACCAGCAACGCGTCATTTAACGATCATGCCCAATACACCAGCCTTAGTCTTAAATGGAATGACCTTATTTGAAAAAGAAAATTCATTGACAAAAGAAGAATTAGAGTTTGCTAGAGCGATGTTTTCGAGTATTGGTGAAGTAGTGATACTACCAGGGTATCAAATGAAAGCTGGTGGAAGTATTAGCGGCTGTGGACCAGCATTTGTATATATGTTTATTGAAGCAATGGCAGATGGTGGTGTAAGCTTGGGATTACCACGTGATGTTGCTTATAAACTTGCTAGTCAGACTTTGATTGGTTCTGGAATGATGCAAAAAGAGACTGGACTTCATCCCGGTATTTTAAAAGATCAAGTTTGTTCACCAGGCGGGATTACGATCAAAGGTGTGGAAACATTAGAAGAAAATGGTTTTAGAAATGCTGTCTTTAAAGCGATAAAGGAATCGAATTAGTATCCTATTTATTTAGGATACTTTTTCTTTTACTGACATATTTTTAAACTTAGAAGCGCTATGATATCTAAGGGGTGAAGAGATGGAGGTATATATAGAGTTTACTTATATAAGTAATTTTTTTATTATTTTAGCAGCCTTAGAAATGATGGGAATATTACTTAGTAAAGAGATGACTTATTTAGAGGTGTTGAAACAAAGTTTTTTATTGAGTTTAGTTGTTTTATTATTATATGTTGATAAATATAATTGGCTTATTTTGGTTGTTTGGTTAGTAATTTTTTATTGTTTGTTTCATAAACAGATGTTTTTATATTATCCCAGCTTTATTTTTATTTATTTTTCAATTTTATTTTTTGCTAGTTCTCTTATCCCTGAGGCATTTATTTATAATGGTATTTTGATCACACCATTAAAATCGAGTGGAATGATGTTATTTGTAATTAGCTTATTAGTTGTTTTGATGCAGGTGATGTTTATTATTTATTTGCGTCGAAAAGTAAGAATTAATAGTTATTTATATCCAATTGAGTTAAGTTATCAAGGCCAGAAATATTTATTTGATGGTTTTTTGGATAGTGGAAATGAAGTTTATTATGAAGGTTTTCCACTAATTTTGATAAAAACGGGGATAATAGAACAGTATGAGATGATCGATATTTTAGAACTGAATGATTTAAGAAGTGATTTGATTGAAATAATTAAAGTTGAACAGTTAGTCATCAATAATCAAGTCTTAGAAGATGTTTATGCAGGAATTATTACTGGGATTCATTATGATTGTTTATTAAATAAGGCATTAATGGGAGGAGTTTTGTAGTGATAAAATTTATTTTAAAATTATTAAATAAAACTAAGTATCTTTATTATATCGGGAGACATGATATTTTACCGCCACCGCTTAAAAATGGAGAAGAGAAAGAAGCTTTAGATAGATTATCTAAAGGTGATAGTGAAGCCCGTGATTTGTTGATTGAACATAATTTGCGTTTAGTAGTTTATGTTGCTAAAAGATATGATACTAGTCAAAATGGTGGAATCGAAGATTTGATCAGTATTGGTACGATTGGTTTGGTGAAAGCAATCAATACTTTTAAAGCTGATAAAAATATTAAATTAGCGACTTATGCATCACGTTGTATTGAAAATGAAATTTTGATGTTTTTAAGAAAGAATAATAAGTTAAGACATGAAATATCTTTAGACGAACCGCTAAATATTGATTATGATGGTAATGAACTGCTGTTATCAGATATTATTGGTACTGATAGTGATATTGTTAAAAATGAATTGGAACAAAGTGATCAAAAAACGATGTTCTATGAAGCTTTTAAAGATTTATCAAAACGTGAAAAAGAGATTTTGATGTTTAGATATGGGTTGATGAATTATGATGAACTGACACAAAAAGATGTGGCTAAAATGATGGGAATTTCACAATCATATATATCAAGATTGGAAAAGAAAATTATAAAAAAATTAAGAAATAAATTAAATTATAATGAAATAAAATAAGTATAAATTTGTCATATTTGCTAAAAATAAGGGTGAAAGAAGGCAAATATGAACAATTATCAAGTTATTATAAATGGTTATCATGAACCAAAAAAGAAACTTACAACTGAAGAAACATATAGATTAATAGATCGTTATCAGGCGACTAAAGATCCTAAAATCAAAGAGATATTAGTTAATGATAATACCAAACTGGTTATTTCTATGACAAAACGTTTCTATGGTAGAAATGATAGTAGTGATGATTTGTTTCAAGTTGGGATGATTGGCTTAATTAAAGCTATTGAAAACTTTGATACTAGTTATGGTTTAAAGTTTTCAACGTATGCAGTCCCATTGATCATTGGTGAAATGAAGCGTTATTTACGTGATAATCACCAAATTAAAATATCACGATCAATTCGGGACTTAGCTTATAAAATACTGAAAGTAAAAGATCAGTATTTGGTTAAATTAAAACGCGAACCGACAATTAGAGAATTGTCTGATGAATTAGATGTTGAGCAAAATATCATCATTGAAGCTCTGTTATCAACTAATAGTGTAGCTTCATTACAAGAAGAAGTGAAAAATGATGATGGTAATAATTTAAAGATGATTGATTCTCTAAGTGATGATAAAACAGTTATATCAAGAACTAATGAAAAGATTGATTTGTATGATGCATTGAAATTACTTGATCAAAAGGAACATCAGGTAATAAAACAGCGATATTTTGAAGGACTGTCACAAAGCGAAATAGCTAAAGAATTATTTATTTCACAAGCACAAGTATCAAGAATTGAAAAAAAGGCGTTAAACAATCTACATAATTACCTAAAATAAGCATATATTTTAATGGTGATTTGATGAGATTTGTAAAACTGCAATCTAAAGATGTAGTCAATGTAGTTGATGGCTGTAAAGTTGGTTTTATTAGTGATATTGAAATTGACTGGTGTACTAGAAGTATTCAGGCAATAATTGTAGAAAAATATAGTTTTTTTAAATTGTTTTGTTTTTTTAAAGAAGCACCATGTATTGTTATTCCTTTTGATTGTGTTGTAAGTATTGGTGGTGATGTTATTTTAGTTTCGCTTGAACCATAAATATTTGAAGACGATATAATTTTATTTGAAATTATGTTGTCTTTTTTATATATAAATAATGTGAATTTAAGTTTTTTTAGAAGAGAGGCGTCAATTATGCTTTTATGATACGTTTTTTTGTGCTATAATGGGCTGGTAATAGAATAAGGAGGATTACTTCATGGGATACGGACAAAAAGTAAAAAAATGGTTCTTTGATGAAGACGGTGATGAAGTTGAAGAATATGATGAAGTAGAAATCGATACTGAGCCTAAAACCAGTTTATTTGAACAAGCTAAATTTTCAAAAACTAGTGATGCCATTAAAGCATTAAATGCTAATAAAGATAGTCAATTAATTTTATTTGAACCAAGAGCTTTTGCAGAAACACAGGATATTGCTAATTATTTGAAACAGAAAAAAGCTGCAGTAATAAATCTACATCGTTTACAAAAAGAGCAGTCTAAACGTGTTGTAGATTTCTTAAGCGGGGTAATCTTTGCAATTGAAGGAGATATTCAACGGATCGGACCTAGAATATTTTTATGCACACCTAAAAATATTGGTGTTTCTGGAACAATTGATTTAGATGAAGAGGACTCAGAAGAATTATAAGTATTAGTTTAACTAATACTTTTTAATTATGCTGGAACATTTTAAAGGTGAAGAAGTTTTTGTTAAAAAGATTCTGGAATTTAAAGATCAGGCTTTAAATCGACAGAAAATTGTTTTAACAAAGTTTTTAAACCCATATCATCAGTCAATTGTTTATAGTATTATTGGTAAATCAGATGATTTAATTGTCTTAGAAGATGGTGGTTTAGTTAATAGTGAAGCTAAAAGACTAATTATTGCGCCATCATTTTATCAAATTGAAAAAGCTGATTTTGAAATAGCGTTGGCTAAAATTACATATGCGAAACCTTTTGGTAAATTAGGCCATCGAGATATTTTAGGAGCTTTAATGTCTTTAGGGATTAAAAGAGAGTTGTTTGGGGATATTTACGAATATAATGATGATTTTTATGTTGCGATGGATTTAAAAATTTATGATTATGTTAAAGATAATCTTACGATGATAAAAAAAAGCAAGGTAAAATTATCTTTATCTGATGAAGAAATTGAGATCGTTCATCAGTATGCAAGTAAAACTTTTATTATTTCTTCGTTTCGTCTTGATAAGGTAGTTAGTAGTTTTTACGGCTTGCCGCGAAACAAAGCAGTAAGCTATATTCGATCAGGTTTTGTAAAAGTTAATCACAAAGAAGTTGAAGAAATAAGTTATTTGTGTAATAATAGTGATGTGATATCGCTTCGACGTTATGGTCGTGTTAGGTTTGTTGATACAAAAAGAAGAACAAAACAGGATAATTATGTTGTAGAAGGGTATTTTTATAAGTAAGGGAGTGAGACGATGAAAGAAATAAAAAAGCAGTTTAGAGGCTATGACATGCAGACAGTTGATAATTTGATGATTGATTATGAAGATCAAATCAATAAGTTAGAAAGGCAGGTAGCCACTTTAACGAATGAACTTGAACATGCCAAAGAGCAAAACTCTTTATTGCAGCATCGTGTCAACATTACTGAAAAGACAAATGAAGAGATAGCTCGTTTAGCTTTAAAAGAAGCTAGTGCTTTAATTGATAAAGCCAAACGTAATGCTAATATGATTTTAAAAGAATCATTAGATTATGTACGTTCACTTTCAGGTGAAATGAATGATTTTAAAGATCAGGCAATTAAATTCCGTTCATCGGTTCAAAAGATGTCACAGGATATCTTAGATACGATCGATAATTCGGAAGTCTTTAATCTAATTAATGAAGAAGATGAAGATGAATAAATACGATGAAAGAGACAGTTTATAATAAGATGTTTATAGAGAGCTGATGGCTGGTGTAAATCAGTAACTATTATTATAATGAATCACTCTGGAGTAGCGCCTTGAACTCAAGTAGAGGTCGCCGTTGATCGCGTTAAGATTTTAAAGTGCGTATTGAAAAATACGAATTAAGGTGGTACCGCGAAATATTCGTCCTTTTATAAGGGCGTTTTTTAATTTTATGGAGGAGAAAAAATGAATTACAAAGACACATTATTAATGCCAAAAACAGACTTTGAAATGCGTGGGAATCTTCCTAAAAAAGAACCTGGGTATGTAAGTCGCTGGCAAGAAGCAAACATGTATGAAAAGGTTATTAAACAAAATGAGGGTAAAGATGCTTTTGTTTTCCATGATGGGCCACCATATGCTAATGGAAATATGCATATGGGACATATGTTAAACAAAGTCATCAAAGATGTAATCTGTCGTTACAATAACATGGAAGGGCGTTACACACCATATATTCCTGGTTGGGATACTCATGGTTTGCCTATTGAAAATGCTATTCAAAAATTAGGTGTTAATCGTAAAGAAATGTCTACAGCTGCATTTAGAAAAAAATGTGATGAGTATGCTCATGAACAAGTTAACAAACAAAAAGAACAATTGATCAGAATGGGAACATTTGCTGATTATCAACACCCATATTTAACTTTAATGCCAGAGTTTGAAGCTAATCAAATTGATGTATTTGCTAAAATGGCAATGGATGGCTTGATTTTTAAAGGGTTGAAGCCGGTATACTGGTCACCATCAAGTGAATCAGCTTTAGCTGAGGCTGAAATTGAATATCATGATATCAAAAGCCCAACTATTTTCGTAAAATTCCAAGTTAAAGATGGCAAAGGAATCTTAGACAATGATACATATTTTGTTATTTGGACAACTACTCCCTGGACAATTCCTGCCAATCTTGCCATCTGTTTAAATGAAGTGTATAACTATGCTTTAGTTGAAACAAATAAGGGTAAATTGATCGTTTTAGAGGAATTAGTTGATTCTTTGATGGAAAAATTTGAAATTACAGAATATCAAGTGATTGATCATTTTAAAGGAAAAGAATTAGAAATGATCACTTGTAAACATCCTTTATATGATCGTGAATCTTTAGTTATTTTAGGTGATCATGTTACTGCTGAAGCTGGTACTGGATGTGTTCATACAGCACCAGGATTTGGGGCTGATGACTTCTTTGTTGGTCAAAAATATGGATTGCCAGCTTATTGTAATGTTGATGAACATGGCTGCATGATGGCTGATTGCGGTGAGTGGTTAGAAGGTCAATATGTCGATGTTGCTAATAAAACAGTAACTTTAAAACTTGATGAATTAGGAGTTTTATTAAAACTTGAATTTATTACTCACAGTTATCCCCATGACTGGCGAACTAAAAAACCAATTATCTTTAGAGCAACTGATCAATGGTTCTGTTCATTAGATAAAATTAGAGATAAATTATTAAATGAAATCGATAAAGTTAACTGGCTAAATGAATGGGGTCATATTCGTATTTATAATATGATCAAAGAACGTGGTGACTGGTGTATTTCTCGTCAAAGATCTTGGGGGGTACCAATTCCAATTATTTATTGTGAAGATGGTACACCAATCATGGAAGAAAAAGTATTTAAACATATTTCTGATTTATTTAGAAAATACGGTTCAAATGTTTGGTTTGAGCGTGATGAAAAAGATTTATTACCTGAAGGATATACGAATGAACATTCACCAAATGGTATCTTTAAAAAAGAAAAAGATATCATGGACGTTTGGTTTGATTCTGGATCAAGTCATACTGGATGTATGTTAGAAAGAGGATACCCATATCCAGTAGATCTATATTTTGAAGGAAGTGATCAATATCGTGGCTGGTTCAATTCATCATTGATCGTTGGTACTGCGGCTCATGGCTGTGCACCATATAAAACAGTTTTATCACATGGCTTTGTTTTAGATGGTAAAGGAAATAAAATGTCTAAGTCTTTAGGTAATACAGTCGATCCAATTAAATTGGTTAACCAGTATGGTGCTGATATCGTAAGATTATGGGCAACATCAGTAGCTTATCAGCAGGATGTACGTATTAGTGATGAAATCATGAAACAGATTTCTGAAAACTATCGTAAGATCAGAAATACGATGCGTTTTGTGCTTGGAAACTTAAATGATTTTAAACAGGCTGATTTAGTACCGGTTGAAAAATTAACTGATGTTGATAAATATATGTTAGTAGAATTAAATAATTTAATTGATGGATATCATCAAGCTTATGATAATTATGATTTTGCTGATGCTAATCAACAGATTCTAAATTACTTTACTAATTTATTAAGTTCTTTCTATATGGATTTTACTAAAGACATTCTTTATATTGAAAAAGCAGATAGTTTACGCAGAAGACAAGTACAAACAGTATTGTATTACCATGCTAAAACTATGATGAAATTGATTTCACCAGTATTAGTATTTACTGCAGAAGAATTGCATGATCATTTTCATTGTGATGATCAAAAAGCGGAATCTGTTTTCTTAGAACCGAATGTAGAAAAAGTAGTAATTGAAAATAGTAATGAATTAAAAGAATATTTTGATCGTTTCTTATTATTGCGTAAAGATGTTTTAAAAGCGTTAGAAGGATTGCGTAATGAAAAAGTAATTAAATCAAATATGGAAGCTAAAGTAACTATTTCATTAAAAGATGAATTTAAAGATATGGCTTCAATGTTAAATGATTTAAAACAGTTATTTATTGTTGCTAAAGTTGAGCTAGTAGATGATTTATCTTTAGAAGAATATGATAGTGCATATATTAAGGTAGAAAAATTTGAAGGGCATCAATGTCCACGCTGCTGGAATTATTTTGAAGAAGATGAAATGGAAGGTGAATTATGTCATCGTTGTCATGATGTAATTAATGGTTAAAATTATTATAAATAAAAAGATAATGATTTAATAAGTTTCATTTTAAACTTTAAAAAGAGATTTCTTAAATGATTAATAAGTACTTTCATTTTTGAAATCTCTTATTTTTAGTTATTCATTATTGAGTAAGGATTTTCAATAGTATTGTTTTTTGATTTAAATAAAAAATCGATAAAATATATCTTATCGATTTTTTTATTTAAAATTATTTCTCCCCAATTTCTTTATTTAAGATGTCTACAAAATCTATAAGCTCTTGTCTACCTAATTCAGTGATACTATAGGTAGTTTGTGGACGTCTATTAACGAATTCTTTTTTTACAGTTATGTAACCAGCTTGTTCAAGTTTGCTAGTGTGATTAGTCATTGCTCCATCAGCACATCTACAAACTTTTTTTAATTGATTGTAAGTTAAGCTGGAAGTAGAAAGACTAGCTAAAATTTGAATTCTAATAGTTGAATCGAATATCTTAGAAGCTTCTACGATACTATTAATCATATGTTTACCAATCTCCTTAATATAAAATAATTATTTAATTTATAATTATTATTGCATATTTTAGAGCTGTTTGCAATTGAAAATACATAAAATTAAAAAAATGAAGATTTTATCTATATTTATTGTTTTTGTCTGATATTAATATTACGATTAAAAATTATTGATAAATTAAAATGTTTTAAATAAAAATAGAATGATGAATTATATTTTGAAGATGCTATCAAAATTAGAAATAATAATTAATTTAAAATAGATATTGTTGAAAGATGTCGAAAATGTTAAAATGTACAAGTATATTGGAGGAGTGATTGTGAGTAATAAGATTAAAGGTTCATTGTTATTAGTGTTAGCGGCAATGATTTGGGGCAGCTCTTTTATTGTGATGAAAAGTGCTGTAGATTTTTTAACGCCTAATGTGTTACTCCCGAGTTTCGCAGTAAAAATTATATACCCTCGACTCTAACCCCTAATAAACATCAGGTATTCAGGGAATTTTTTTATGTCAAGAAATTTACTTTTTTATGTAGTATAATGTAGCATAATGTGCTATAATATTACTGTGGAGGTGTTTCTTTATGTTCCTTAAAAAGTGTACTTATTCTAATGGTCGGACCTTTCTTTCTATTGTCGAATCTTATAGAGACGATAATGGTAAATCTAAGCAGCGTACTATTAAAAAAGTTGGTTATCTAGATGAACTTGCAAAACAGTTCGACGATCCTATTGATTATTTCTCTAAATTGGCTAAATCTATGTCCATCGTCGTCAAAGATAATTCCTCTATTGACTTAAATATCGATCTCTCTTCACCTATCGATTCCTCATATAATCTCTTTAATGTTGGCTATGTTGCTTTGAAAAGTATCTATAACGAGCTTATGATAAATGAATTTCTCAAAAACAAACAAAGAAAACTCAATATCGATTATTCTCTTAATAAAAACTTGGAACTGCAGGTCTTCTCCAGAATCCTGTATCCGGCTTCAAAAAAATCTACATATGAAAATCGTAAAAATTTCTTTGAACCATTTGATGACGGCATTACCAAAGATTCTATTTACCGCTGTCTTGATTATTTTTATAAATATAAATCTGATATTCAAAGAATTATCTGGGAAAATACCCGTAACAGCTATGACCGCAGCTGTTCTACCAGTTATTATGACTGTACCAATTATTATTTTGAAATTGAATATAATGATGATGACGTTATTGATGATAGCGGCAATATAAAAGAAAAGGGTTTAAGAAAAAGAGGACCAGAAAAGAAC
>NZ_JMLH01000041.1 GCF_000686665.1 Thomasclavelia saccharogumia DSM 17460
TTGAACTATACAGGGTACTAAGCAGTATAGAAGAAAGACTTAGTGATATAGCAGGATATTTAAAAATATTATCAGGATGTGAAGAGAAGCCTGAATCAGTATTTGATATAGAAATATAGTAGAAATGACAGTCTGAGAGCAGATATTATGAAAATATCAATCAGACTGTTTTTATAATATTTATAATAAAATAATTTGAAGAAAGTAGTTAAAATAATTTGATTATTATAATTAATTTATAAAAAAGCATTTCAAAAATAACTAATTTAATCTGAAAAAAGTTATCTAATATAATTCGCTAATCAACAGTATAATCCAATATCATATGTGACATATGTGTTTTCTGCATATGCTTTGATCATAGTATGTGTTAAGATTTTTTATTTTCTTGGTGATGTTAAAGAAAATATTAAAATATTTTTAGAAAGAATACCATTATTAAAGAAATATATGAATGATTCATCATTTAAGACACATGTCTTATTATATTTATCCGTTGGAATTAACATCTTATATGCAATCATCAAGTTTATTTCTGGGGTTATATATCATTCTTTTTGGTTTGGAACATTAGCAGTTTATTATTTTTTGTTGGCAGTAATGCGATTGTTATTACTAAGACATGTTAGTAACAACATATTAGGTCAAAATATTATTTTAGAATTAAAACAATATCGTATCTGTGGTATTATTTTAGGAGTAATGAATATTGCATTGACGGGGGTAGTTGTTTTGATGGTCAAAAAGAATGAGGGATTTGAATATGGGGGATATTTGATTTATGTGATGGCGATGTATACATTTTATTCAGTCATCAATGCTATTATCAATGTTGTCAAATACAGGAATTCAAAGAGTCCTATTATTTCAGCATCAAAAGTCATTACTTTTGTTTCAGCACTTGTTTCTATTTTGTCATTAGAAACAGCTATGCTTGTCCAATTTAATACAGAAAAAGGCCCAGCTTTTAGACAGTTGATGATCGGTATAACAGGAAGTGTCGTTTGTTTCATTGTTTTACTGACAGCATTTTATATGGTCGTAAATTCAATAAAAGCAATAAGAAAATACAGTATAGATGGAGGAATCAAAAATGATTAAAATTTTAGTTTTAGAAGATGATATGAATCTTAATCAGATAGTATGTACGTACCTGAATGATTGTGGGTTCTTGGCTAAGGGTGTTTTAAAGGCAAGTGATGCTTATGATGAAATGTACAATAACCTTTATGATTTGATTATATCAGATATCATGATGCCTGAAATTGATGGCTTTGAATTTGCTAAAACAGTTCGTGAACTCAACAAGCATATACCTATCTTGTTTATGTCGGCAAGAGATGATCTTCCTTCAAAAAGAAAAGGATTTCAACTAGGAATTGATGATTATATGGTAAAACCTATTGAGCTTTCAGAATTAGAAATGCGTGTAAGAGCTTTGTTACGTAGAGCAAATATAGAATTGGAAAGAAAACTGATTGTAGGTAATCTAGAATTAGACGCAGATGGCATGACAGCAAGTATTGATGGTAAAGAAATAGAAGTTACAACAAGAGAGTTTAATATTTTATATAAACTTCTTTCCTATCCTAAAAAAACGTTTACAAGAGCTCAATTAATGGATGAATTTTGGGGTATCGAAACAAATGCCAGTCTTCGTGCTGTCGATGTTTATATCACAAAACTAAGAGATAAGTTTTCGCAGTGTGACGGCTTTGAAATCAAAACTGTAAGAGGTTTAGGATATAAGGCGGTATTGAAATGAATATAGATGAAAATAATATCAAACAATCAAGATTTCCGATCTCTTTATTCTTTATTTTTTACTTTATACTACTATTAATGTCAGGTATACATGTTGGTCTTATTGTTCTTATGAATACGTATTCAATGAATGATATATGGCAAACGATCATACCTATGATCTATTGGGCGATTGTCGCAGGAAGTTTAACAACATATACAAGATTTCTTATGAAAAAGACTTACGATATTCCTATGAAAAAGCTTGCAAAGGCAACAAATATGGTAGCTAAGGGGGACTTTTCTGTTTATATTTCCCCACTTCATACATCTGATAAATTGGATTATCTTGATGTTATGATTAAAGATTTTAATAAGATGGTTGAAGAACTTGGCAGTATTGAAACATTAAAAACGGATTTTTTTTCTAATGTTTCTCATGAAATCAAGACACCGATTGCTGTTATCCAAAATAATGCTGAACTTTTAAAAAATTCTCATATAACAAAAAATCAGCAGATGACATCTATTGATATCATTCTAACAGCAGCCAAACGTTTGTCCAATTTGATAACAAATATGCTTAAGCTCAATAAATTAGAAAAACAGACAATCATACCAGTGCCGGAAACATATGACCTTTCTGAACAGCTGTGTCAGTGTGCTTTACAGTTTGAAGATACATGGGAAAAAAAGAATATAGAATTTGATGCTGAATTAAAAGACCGATTAATGATAGAAGCAGATCAGGGATTAATGGAACTGGTATGGACCAATTTATTATCTAATGCTTTTAAATTTACAAGTGAAGGTGGACAAGTGACGTTAAAAGAAAAAATCGAAGAAAAAAATATCGTTGTGACAATTAGTGATACAGGCTGTGGGATGGATGATAAAACCATCAAACATATATTTGATAAGTTTTATCAGGGAGATACTTCCCATTCTACAGAAGGCAATGGTCTGGGATTAGCCCTTGTTAAAAGGATTCTTGAATTATCGGGTGGAGATATATCTGTGGAAAGTCAAAAAAATATGGGAACGACATTTTGTGTGACATTGCCAATCATCAATCAAGTTAATAATGATATGTCACATGAGGAGGAATTATATAATGAATGATTTTACTGTTTATGACTATAAGGAAATTACAGTAGAAGAAAAGAAATTATCTTTCTATTTAGACTGTTATGAAAATTTTGGGTGGGTTTTAGATGATAGATTTTCGATAAATGAAGGAAGTTCAATGACAACATTACATCTTAAAAGAAACAGAAAGATTATCAATAAAACTGAACTCACACGTTTACAAAGACATTTTGAATCATGTGCCGATGAATTGGTCGTGATGGAAAAATCAAAAGCATCAACAGCTGTGACAATTTGTTTAATTATAGGTATTATTGGGACAGCATTTATGGCAGGTTCAGTATTTGCAATAACGGCAACACCACCAAGATATTGGTTATCTACAATTTTAGCCATACCTGCATTCATTGGCTGGATCATTCCACCTTTATTATATAAGCGTATCATTGCCTCTAAGGCAAAGAAATTAGAGCCCTATATAGAAGAAAAATATGATGAGATTTATGAAATATGTCAAAAAGGACACGCTTTATTATAAGGAGGTAGGAAGATGAAAGCAGCATTGTATAACAGAAAGAAAAATATTATCATGACAGAACGAGAAATGCCCATTGCCAGTGACGATGATATTGTTGTTAAAAATATTTATGCCAGTATCTGTGGAACAGATGTGGCAGTCTATATGCACGGTCCAAATACCGGACATAAAGTGACACTTGGCGAAGAATTTGGACATGAAATGGTTTCACAAGTCGTTCAGGTTGGTAAAAATGTTAAGAATATTCAAGTAGGAGATTATGTTTATCCTTATCCACGACTAGCCAAAGGTGATTCCAAGCGTGCAGGAACTGTAGGTGGATTTTCTGAATATGTACTTATTCCTCATGCAAAATTAGGAAGAGAAGTTTATGCTGTACCTACAGAAAGTATTTCATTGAAAACAGCCTGTTTAATTAAGCCGTTTACTGTAGGTTTCCGTGTGGCTAGACGTTCTTTTCCAAATAAAGGAGAAAGTCGGTTGTTTTTGGGGCAGGAACAATCGGTATTGCAGCAGCTGTTGGTTTAAAATACTTTGGCTGTGATAAGGGCATGATCTGTGACTATTCTGATTTTCGTTTGGAAAAGGCAAAATCTTTAGAATTTGAAATATGAAATAACAGTAAAGAAGATTTTAAAGAGGCATCTTCGCGTTTTGGAGCAACTGCTGATATTTATATTGATGCAGCTGGTGCAAACTCAATTTTAGAGTTATATCAAAAGATTGGGAAAATTGAAAGTCGTATGGTTGTCGTAGCAGTTTTAGCAGGAAAAGACCAGTTGATATTTTAGAAATGACTTATTTTCAACATGCTATTATTGGTTCTGGTGGTTATTTCCCTGAAGATGTGGAAGATGTCATGACAGCTATGAAAAGCCATCAATGGGATATTGAATCTATTATTACTGATGAATATCCATGGGATCAGTTGCCAGATGCCATTGAAAAAGCAGCCGATGTTGATCATTCATTAAATGTTATCATTCATTAAATGTTATCATACATTACTAAAGTATTATCAAATCAAAATTTAAACTTTTATTTTGTAAGTTATTTGATGCTTACTATAAGATTAACAAAAAGATAATTAAACTCATAACTAAATGATTTATGACTTGTTTGTGATCTATCATCAAAAGTTTTTAATTGTATTTATAAATGATGAACTGATTTATGTAATATAGATAAGTATTAAAAAAATAATGAATTAAATTTGGTTCATTATTTTTATTATATATAATCATTTGAATAATAATCATTATCATTATTTCATTTGGATAGAAATATATAGTTTTTCATTTTCTATATAGGCATTAACTTTCCAATTATGAACTTCTGCAATTCTTTTTACAATAGATAAACCTAATCCAGTAGAATTTTGATGTCTTGATACATCAGCTTTGTAAAATCTATCAAATAATTGTTTAGGATCAATTTGTTGAGTATTTTTGATTTTATTGATGAAATAAACACACTTATCCTGTTCTTTTATTTCAAAATAATCATATCCATGTTGTAAAACATTACTAATTAAATTTTGGATCATCCTTATGAGCATTTCCTGATTTGCTGTAACATGCATATGTTCATTAGAAAAATGAATGATAGGCGAAATATTTTTATTTTCAAAATCATAGTAAAATGAAGCAAGTACTTTACATATGATGGGAAAAAGCTCAATATTTTCTTTTTCAATTTTATATTCAGTGTCATTGATTTTTGAATGCATAAATAAATCTTCTAACATTGATTCTAACGTTTCTAGTCGGTATTCTATAATTTTAAAATATTTTTCCTTTTCTATCTCATTATCTGTTTCTTCCAGCAGTTTTAAATAGCCTTTTATACTTGTTAAAGGTGTTCTTATGTCATGCGATATACCAGACATGATAGTTTGCATTTCTTTTTCTTTTTTTAAAGCGATGATTTCAATATTACTGATGTTTTCATAAAGAATATTGATTTTTGACTGTAATTCTTTGATAGGATGAGTATGACTTTGGATTGATATATCAAAATGACTTTTTGTTTTATTTTTATAATCGATTTGTTTAGTTATTTCTTTGACATCGTTAATAAAAATGAAAAGAGATATTAAACTAATGACTGTAATTATTCCTAATATTATACATAAAGTCGTCAAGATCCAACACCCCCATAGATTATTGCTTTATTTGGATATCACCATAAAATATGACTCTTTAATTATGATCAGTTGTTTTAATTTTTATATATCTCTTTTTTGCAGTATTCCAACACTTAAAGTATTGTAAAATATAGCGTAAAAGAAAGAAATTAAAATAATTTTTACTAGTTCATTTCCCTCGATTGTGGCTGTATTTAAAAAAAGTGAAGATAATGAATATTGAGATAATGAAGAAAGATTGATTATCTCAAGTAATGCAGTTATAAAAGGCAGCAACATTCCAGAGGATATGAAAAACAGTAAAATAATGCCCGCAGCTTTATTTTTAAACAAGATCGTAATAAATATAATTAGACTAAATAAGGCAAGAGATAAGCAAAACATTGCTATGATAGATTTAAATATAACATTTATAGATTCGATTTCAAAGTTTTTAATAAGAATATTCCCTAATAAAAATCCTATACCATAACATAAAATAATAATAATGACATCAATAATAATAGCTGCTGCAATTTTGGAAATAACACTTGCAACTCTTCCATGAGATAAAGTGGCAATGTTTTTTATATATCCACTGCTATATTCATTGTATACAAATGATGAAAGGTAAATACCTAAGATCAGTACTCCAAAAGAGTGCCCGAATATAATTGCAAAAGAGTTGAGTGATTTGACAACTCCATCTACAGCAATATAAAATCCTGGTTCTGATGTTTTTTGAGAGGTATCAAAAATTTCTGAACTTTGTGTAGCATTTTGCATAAATATACATATGATATAGATGAAAATAAATACACCTAAAGATAAATAAAAACTTTTGCTTTTAAATAATCTTATTATATCTGCTTTAATAATATTGATCATTATTGTTTACCTCCGCATTTTTCTAAAAAATATGATTCTAAGTCTTGTTTTTGATAATAAATTTGATGAATTAGAATATTATGTTTTGTTAGTAACATAGCTATATCCGAACTTTTAACATTATCAAAAATCCAAATTTCATTATTTTCATGAACAGTATAATCCTTTATTTTTAAATTTCTTTCAAGAAGAGGAATAGCTTTATCTGCTTTAGCTACTTTTAAGGATATATAATTTCTACAGCATTTATCTAATTCTTTAGATGTGATTTCTTCTATCATTTGTCCGTTACGAATAATTCCATATTTTGTTGCAATTTTACTCAACTCTCCTAAAATATGACTGCTAATAATAATAGTCATCTTTTTGGTTTCATTCAAATATAGGATAATTTCTCTTATTTCCCTTATACCTTCAGGATCTAAGCCGTTGATAGGTTCATCTAATATCAATAAATCAGGATTTCCCAATAACGCTAAAGCGATACCTAACCTTTGCTTCATGCCTAATGAAAACTTTTTAACAGTCTTTTTGTTTTTAAAATCAAGTCCAACCAGATTTAATAATTCTATAATCTTATCTTTATTATAAGTTCCCATTGCAACAGCTTTAAGTTCCATATTGTCGTAAGCAGACAAATTTGGATATAATCCTGCATTTTCAATTAGTGATCCAATTCTTTTAGATGTAAATGCATTTCTTTTTTCACCAAAAAGTTTTATTTCACCTGAAGTTGGAAAAATCAAGCCAACTATCATTTTTAAAGTCGTAGATTTACCAGCACCATTTTTTCCAATGAAACCATAAATTTCGCCTTTTTTTATTTCCATATGAAGATGTGACACAGCATTTGTGTTTTTATACGTTTTGCATAAGTTATATATTTCTACTACATTTTCTTCCATATTGAACTTCCTCCTTAAAAACAATTATTATTATAAAATGGAAAGATAAAAAAAGTGCTAAGTATTTATAAAAAAAGTATAAAGAAAAAACTGAATATATTATTATTCAGCCATTTTAAAACCAATTCCCCATACAGTTTTAATGTATTTTTCATCAGTTAATTTTTTTATCTTCTTTCTTAAATTACTCATGTGAACGTTGATTGTTTTATCATCACCATAATAATCATCATTCCATACATATTCATATATCTCTTGTTTAGTGAAAACTCTTTTTATATTTTTCATTAGTAATTCAAGTATGAGATATTCATGCTTTGTTAAATGAAGCAGATGATCATGTATCTTGGCATCGTAAATATCGGGATCAAGGATTAATTCTTTGAATGAGATTTGTTCATGAATAATTTTATTTCTTTTTCTTAATTGAACTTGGATTCTTGCAAGGAGTTCTTCAAGTACAAATGGCTTACAAAGATAATCATCAGCACCGGCACCTAATATTGCAACTTTACTATTCAAGTTATCTTTAGCAGTTAAAACGATAATAGGTATATCAGAAACATTTCTTATGTTGTTTAAAAGAGATTCGCCGTTCATACCGGGTAACATTAAATCTAAAATAATAAGGTCATATGTATTTGTTTGAAAATATATAAGTGCTTCAGTTCCTGAATATGCTTGATGACAGTTATACCCGGCTTTTGTTATATAGTTTTTAATCAAATTATTAATATCATCATTGTCTTCTACGATTAGAATATTTACCATTTGTTTTTCCTCACTTTTTATTATAAAAGATATATAACATCATATTAATAAAAAAGCAATATGATATTTAAGCATTCTTAATTTTTACTAATTTATTTGTGCTTTTTTGTTAATGGCTATAATTCATACCATTTGATGAAGCGCAGGAAAATGACTAAGTTCAAATATTAATATCTGTGATATATTAGACATTTGTAGTGATAGAAGCAATACTTTTTACAAGAAAAAATAGAAATGTCATATTATATGTTGGCTAAGGTAACTAAATAAGCTGCTACCGGTGATTTTTCTGTTTATGTACCAGCAATTTATATTTCGGATAAATGGGATATGTGTTATATTAATGAAAGTAATTTCTAAAAATCTTTATGTAAAATCGGATTTCTACCAGTAATATAGAAATATGTAGTCTATTATGGATTTCATAAAAATCAAGATAATTATAGAAATTGTTCTGGATTTACTGCTAACTAATTTTTTAGAAGTATTTTTAGAAAAAGAGATAGTATAATGTTTACAGCATTGGCCATACCCATCTGTTATATGCTGTTGAAAAGCAGAATACTGTTTCATAATAGATATCAATAAGATATATTTAAATATTTTTTAAAATTTTTAGATAAAAGATCTTTTATCTAAAAGTTAAAAAACTGATGCCAAACTGAACTGTAAGTTAAAGATATATTTCTTTTTTTCATGTAAATAAATTTGATAATGTCATAATTGCTAACATCTTTGATGTTTTTAGAAAATTAAGTTAATTTTGTTGATTTTTTATATGCTAATAAGTATGCATCTTTTTTAGATACATACTTTTTTTGTGACTTTTGTGAATTTAAGCATTTTTTGATAAGTGAAATATTGATTTTTTTATTCTATACATTATAATTTGGTGTAGCAGTTTTTTTTGTTATATCTAAAACAAATGTTAGTTATGTAGAATGATAAAAAAGGATTACCTGTCTGTCCAATTGTAGTTGATTGGAAGTAAGTGGAAATTATTGATTATGAGGAATTTACTGGTTCGTCCATAGCAATTTAATGAGCTGCAAAAGTCATTGGATGAAATCAGTCAGAAGGGTTCTAATCGACAGCTTACGTTCAATAAGTCTGATGGTATTGTTATTTGTACTATCTAGAAGTACTGCCTAGGGTAGAATATTCACTTTCAGAATTAGGAGAATCGATGAGACCAGGTATCAAAGTAATGGAACGATTGGAAGTAGGGTAAAAAAATGAAATAAATCAAGAAAGTATAAATATACGTTTTATTTTTTGATAAATCGATACAGAAAATAAAAAAGCTATTATTGAGCAACATGAAGAATTCTTGATTGAATTTTTTGACTTTATTAAAAAAAGTAAATAGATTTTAAATATTTTAGTGAAGAAAATGTAAATGAAAGATATATAATATAAGGAAAGAAAAATATTTGGTGATTTCTTGATAAAAATAATTTGCAGTTACAAGAAATAGTGAGTAAGAAAGATAGGGCTTATATGCAATTATTGAAATAAAAGTTAATCAAAAATTTAAATAATGAGTTTTTAGACTATAGAGATATGATAGTTTATTTGATATAATGTTTTGTAAGTGAGTGGATGAAAATGAAAGATAAAAAATTGACGATGCAAGATATTGCAAAAATGGCTGGTGTAGGGAAAACAACTGTTTCACGATATTTTAATGGTGGGTATGTAAAGGATGAAACCCGTGATAAAATTAAAAAAATAATTGATGAATATCACTACCAGCCCAATACTTTTGCTCAAAGTCTAAAAGCAAAGGAAACAAAGATCATTGGAATTATTGCCCCTACATTAACTTCAACGACTTCTTCAAGGGTTTTAATGCTGTTAGATGCTTATTTAAAAGATCAGGGATACACGCCACTGATTATTAATACAAATCATGATGAGTTAGAAGAATTGAAGTCAATAGAGAAATTATGGCATATGCGAGTTGATGGAATCGTTTTATTGGCAACAGATGTAACAATGGCTCATCATACTTTATTGAATAAGCTTGATATACCGATCGTATTTTTATTTCAGAAAATTAGTGATGGTATTTCGATACTTAATGATGATTATCATGCTGGTTATGATATTGGGAGACATGTTGCTAAAAATCATCATAAAGATATTGTTTTCCTGGGAGTTGGTGGATATGATGAAGCTGTAGGGTATGTTAGAAAAAAAGGTGTTATGGATGCTTTGAAAGAGTATGGAATCGATCATGTAAAAATGGTAGAAACTGATTTTACTTTTGATAAAACAAGAAAAGTTGTTCATAATTTATTGAAAAGACATCGTCCTTCTATTATTATTTGTGCAACTGATAATATAGCTTTAGCAACTTTTAAAGAATTAAAAGAAGCTAATATCAAAGTGCCTGAAGAAGTCTCTTTAACTGGTTTTGGTGGTTATGAAATATCAGAATTGATCACTCCTAGTTTATGCACGATTCGTTTTGATAATGAAGAAGCTGGAGTGCTGGCAGGTTATACGATCATACAATTGATCAAAGGTGAAAGTGTTGATAAAGAAACAATAATTGGATATCAGTTCATACCTGGTGAAAGTGTAAAAAATATGGAGAAATGAGTAATTTCTCTTTTTTTACAAAAAATTATGAAACCGATACCATATTTTTGTTGACAAGCGCTTACAATTGATGTATATTGACGTTGTAAGGAACCGATACCATAAAATATAAAAAGGAGAAGAAAAATGGGAGAAACGAAACAAGAAAAATATTCACGAATTTCAAAAGAAATAGTAGAATATGTAGGAGGAATGGATAACATTCAAGGAACTGCACATTGTGCTACAAGATTAAGAATCGTTCTAAAGAACAATGATTTGGCTGATATGGAAAAGCTCGATGATGTAGATTTAGCAAAAGGGGTATTTATTGCGGGAAATCAGTTGCAAATCATTTTTGGAGCAGGTCTTGTTAATGAAGTTTATGAAGTTTTTAGTCACTATACTCATACTGAAAATATGTCTTTAAGAGATATTAAAGATCAAAGTAATAAAAAACAAAATCCAGTTCAAACTGTTATTAAATCATTATCTGATGTCTTTATTGATATCATGCCAGGTATTCTGGCAGCAGCGTTATTAACAGGAATTACAGGTGTCTTAGGAAATTGGGATGTTGTCAAAAATAATGAAACATTATTTGCACTTAATAAGCTTGTCAGTTTAGCATCAAATGGTATCTTTGCTATTTTACCAATGGCGGTATGTTACAGTGCATGTAAAAGATATGGTGGAAAACCGATTTTAGGTTTAGTCGTAGGTGCGATCATGCTGGATTCTTCACTAGCTAATGCCTATTCTGTTGGTAATGGAACAGTCGTACCAGATGTTATTCGGATTTTTGGTTTACCAATCGAACTTGTTGGTTTTCAAGGGGGAATCATCATTGCATTAATGATGGGATTCGTTACAGCAAAATTAGATATTTTCTTTGATAAAAAAATACCTGATGTCGTAAAGCTGTTATTTTCACCGTTATGTACAGTTTTTATTTCAACAGTTTTATTATTTACGATCGTAGGACCAGTTGGTAGAGAATTATCAAGTGCTATTACCAATGGTTTAGTATGGATGACACAAAATTTAGGGGCTCTTGGTTATGCGTTTTTTGCCGGGGTACAACAAATCATCGTTATTACTGGTTTACATCATATTCTTGGTGCAGTTGAAGCACAGCTTATCGCCGATACTGGTAGAAATTTCTTAAATCCATTAATGTCAGTTGCTTTAATGGGTCAAGGTGGTGCTGTTTTAGGATATTTAGTATTAAATTGGAAAAATAATAAAGCCAAAGAATTATGTTTATCATCATTTGCATCAACTTTATTTGGAATCAGTGAACCAGCCATTTTTGGGGTTAACTTAAGATATAAATTTCCATTGATTGGGGGATGTATTGGTGGTGCTTTAGCTGGTGCGTATGTTTATTTTGCAAATTTAGCGTCATTAGGATTTGGAACAACAGCACTGCCAGGAATTGCTATATGTGATCCTGCAAACAATGGTTATATTAACTATATTATTGCCCATGTTATTGCTTTAGCTGGTGGATTTATCTTTGCGGTTATTCTTGGAAAAACAAAAGGTCAATCAAAAGAAGTAAAAAATGATGAAAAAGTTACTGAAAATGTTGTTGAATTTAATGGAGAAATAGAAATATTATCACCAGTAAAAGGTGAAGTTAAAAATGTGACAGAATCTACTGATCAAACATTTGCTTCTAAAGCCATGGGTGATGGAATTGCAGTTACTGTTAGTGAAGGAAAGGTCGTTGCTCCGGCTGATGGAAAGATCTCATTTGTTTTTCCAAGTAAACATGCAGTAGGTTTAACGTTTAAAGATGGTTCAAGTGCTCTTATTCATTGTGGAATAGATACTGTTAATTTGAATGGTGAAGGCTTTGAAAGTTTTGTAGCAATAAATCAAGAAGTTAAACAAGGGGATGTTCTATTAATATTTGATCAAGACTTAATTGAAAAGAAGGGATATTCTACAGAGACGATGATGGTTTTTGAATTAAACGAAGGACGTCAGGTAGAAATGAAATATACAGGAGCAACAAAGGGAGAAGATATAGTAGCAATTATTAAATAACTGGAGGATGAATAAAAATATGATGACAAAAAAAGATTATTATGATCAGTATGATAATCATCAAAATATGAGGGATAATGTAAAAAAAGATAAAAATCGTTTACATTATCACCTCATGCCTCCGACTGGATGGCTGAATGATCCCAATGGATTATGTCAAAAAGATGGTATTTATCACATTTATTTTCAATACACACCATACGACTGTAACTGGGGAATTAAATTATGGGGTCACTATACTTCGACAGATATGATTCATTTTAAAGAAGAAGAACCATTTTTATACCCTGATCAAAAAGAAGATCGTGATGGAGTATACAGTGGTTCAGCTTATGTTGAAGATGGGAAAATATATTATTTTTACACTGGAAATGTTAAATTAAATGATCGTGATGATTATGATTATATCAATGATGGTAGAGAACAAAATACGCTTTCTTTTACAAGTGAAGATGGAATGGAGATAAGTAGAAAAAAATTGATTTTAGATAATGATGATTATCCACATAATATGTCAAAACATGTAAGAGATCCTAAAATCTTTAAAAAAGGAAAATATTATTATATGGTTTTAGGAGCCCGAACAAAAGATAGTCAAGGGTGCGTATTACTTTATCGAAGCCAGGATTTACAAAATTTTCAGTATTATAACTGTATAACAACACCACAGCCTTTTGGCTATATGTGGGAATGTCCCGATTTATTAGAAATAGATGGACAATTATTTCTGATTTGCTGTCCCCAGGGAGTTAGGCAAAATGGTTATGATTATGCTAATGTTTATCAGATGGGATATTTTCAATTAGAATATGATTTTGAGCAAAATCAATACAATTTGGGAGAGTTTAAAGAATTAGATCGCGGATTTGATATATACGCACCGCAAAGTTTTATTGATGAAAAAGGCAGACATATTTTATATGCATGGATGGGAATCCCAGATGCATCTTATCATAATGATCCTACTATTCAATATGGCTGGCAGCATGCTTTGACAATACCAAGAACGCTGATTCAAAAAGATGGAAAAATTATTCAACAGCCACTAGCTGAGATGAAACAGTTAAGAAAAGAAAAATATGAAATGGATATAGACCAATGGAATGAGACATCATATGATGACGTATGTTATGAAATGGATATTGAGTTTAAAAATCAAAAAGATTTTCAAATTCAAATAAGAGATGATGTTTTCTTGAATTATAAAGATCATGTTTTAACATTATCACTAGGAACAAGCGGTTGTGGTCGTGATCAAAGAAGTGTTGAAATCAAAGAAGTTAGGCATCTGGATATTTGGAGTGATACATCGGCTTTAGAAATATTTGTCAATGGTGGACAAGAAGTTTTTACGACAAGGGTGTATAGTGAGACATTATCACAGCATCTTTATTTTCACACAAGTCATCAAGGAAAATTAAGCTACTATCCTTTAGATAGCTATCAAATCGAGAAAAATGAAAAATAATGAATATCGTTTAAAATATCATTTAATGCCGTTAGAAGGGACGATTGCTGATCCTAATGGCATGTGCCAAATCGAAGATACCTTCCACATATTTTATCTTAATGATCCTCAAGCCTTTAAAACAAAAGGAAGAGTTCCTTGTCTTTGGAGACATTATAGTACGCAGGATTTTATCAACTTTGTTCAAGAACCAATAGCACTTTTGCCAGATAGCCGATATGATAGAGATGGTGTTTATAGTGGTAGCGGCTTTTATGAAAAAGAGAAATTGTATTTATTTTATACAGGAAATGTTCGTCATGAAGGAAATTATGATTATATCATGGCAGGTAGAGAGCAAAATGTTTTGATGGTTCAAAGTGCTGATTATATTCATTTTGATGATAAACAATTATTGATGACAAATGCCGATTTTCCCAAAGATATGACAAAGCATGTTAGAGATCCCTATGTTTTTTATCAAGACCAATATTATATGTTTTTAGGTGCAAGAGATATTCATGATCAGGGAATGATCCTTGCTTACGAAAGTAAAGATAAAAAAGAATGGAAATTTATCCAAAGAATTAAAACTAAAGAGAAATTTGGTTATATGTGGGAATGTCCTGATTATTTTGAACTGTCCCAGCAGCAGATCCTGGTTTGCTGTCCTCAAGGGATAAAACAACATGAATACGAAAACAAGCATCAATGTGGATATTTTATTTTACATGGTGATTTTAGAAATAATTATCAATTAGAAAGATTTCAAGCGTTTGATGAAGGATTTGATTTTTATGCCGCCAGAACTTTTTTAAGCCAGGATAAAAGACGAATTCTTGTTGGCTGGATGGGAATACCTGACTGCCCTTATAAGACTCCAACTATTCAATATAATTGGAATGATGCATTGATACTTCCTAGAGAATTAACATTTAGAGATAATCAAATTTATCAATATCCTATTCGTGAAACAAAAAATTTAAGAACAAAACATCTATATAAAGAATTAGTTGAAAAAGAAATCTATTATTATCAAAGCCATGTTTGTCAAATTCATCTTGAAATAACTTTTCAAAAATTTCAAATTGATTTAAGAAAAGATCTTCAATTAAGATATGATGGAAAAATATTGACTCTGTCGTTACAAGAAAGCGGCTATGGTAGAGATAAAAGATGTGTTAAAATAAATGAGATAAGTGAAATAGATATATTTAGTGATATATCATCACTTGAAATATTTATTAATCATGGTCAGAAGGTAATGACAACGCGTGTTTATGATTCTTATCATGATACAAAAATAAAAGTTTCTTGTCCAATGACCATGGACTATTATGAACTAAAATCATATAACATTATAGAAAAAAAGGAGACAAAGAGATGAAGTTAGGAGCAATAGAAGCAGGCGGAACAAAATTTGTTGTATGCATTGGAGATGAAAAAGGAAATATTATCGATCGGGCATCATTTCCAACAGAAGAGCCAAAAAAAACAATGGCGAATGTTTTTCAATATTTTGATGATAAAGATATCGAAGCATTAGGAGTAGGAAGTTTTGGTCCCATCGATCCAGATGTTAACAGTCCAACATATGGATATATAACAACTACCCCTAAATCAGGCTGGTCAAATTATAATATAATGGGTGCTTTAAAAGAAAGGTACGATATCCCAATGGGATTTGACACAGATGTCAATGGCGCAGCTTTAGGAGAAGCAATGTTCGGAGCAGCTAAAGGACTTGATAGTGCACTGTATCTAACAATTGGAACTGGAATAGGCGGTGGTGCTATTTTAGGTGGAAAACTTGTACATGGTTTATTGCATCCGGAAATGGGACATATGAAAATGATCGTTAGAGATGATGATCCATATCAAGGAGCATGCCCATATCATGGAACTTGTTTAGAAGGATTAGCAGCCGGACCAGCCATAGAAAAAAGATGGGGTGTTAAAGGAAATGAGCTGCCAGAAAATCATCCAGCCTGGGACTTAGAAGCATATTATATCGGTCAGGCATGTGCTAATTATATATTGATCTTATCACCTAAAAAGATCATCTTAGGTGGTGGGGTCATGCATCAAAAACAGCTTTTTCCTATGATACATCGTTATACTCAGCAGTTTTTAAATGAATATATTCAAAAAGAAGAAGTGACAACGGATAAAATCAAAGACTATATCGTATATCCAGGACTTGGTGATAATGCTGGTGTTGTAGGAGCGTTAGCGCTAGCATTAGAAGCAAAACAAAATAATTAAAATGCTGTTTGTTTAAAAAATATAGAAAATGATAATCACTAAACGAATATTACCTAGGGACATTTATGTTGTCCCTTTTACAATTATTATGACAAATGATTCAATATCTACTCATCCATTGCTCTAGTACAGGAATAGAGCTTTTTGAGGTCTTTTTGTTTTAGGTGAACAGAATATACTTTTATGGAAATGAAACCATTGTTTTCTAACTCTCGAATATAATACTGCCTATTTGTTTTTGGTGTTTACCAAAGCAACAATATATCATAGAATGAAAATTTTTTATTTTCTAAAACTAATATCTATAATTTAGTGATATTTTTGTTTTTTTGATATCTTTGTATTATACTAAAAAGGAATTTTTTTAAATGTGAGGTGATTAATAATGAAGGTATTGGTAAGTTCTTGTATATTGGGTAGAAATTGCAAGTACAATGGTGGAAATAATCTTAACAGTAAGGTCATCAAGTTTTTAGAAGACAAAGAAGTTATAGAAATATGTCCAGAATTACTAGCAAATATGACGATTCCTCGTCCTTGCGCAGAAATCGTAAAGGGGGTTGTTACTGATATTGATGGTAATAATGTTGATGCTAGTTATCAAAAAGCATGCCAACTGGCATTAGAAAAAATAAAGGATGAAAAAATTGATCTAGTAATTCTCCAATCAAGAAGTCCTACATGTGGAGTTAATCAAATTTATGATGGAAGTTTTACTAATAAATTGATCGCTGGTCAAGGTTTATTTGCCAAAGCTCTTATCCAGGCAGGATATCAAGTTTTGGATGCAGAAGAATTTATTTAATTATGATCAGTAAATAAAAAATGTATAATATTAATAACGTGTTGATAATAAAATATGTGTGAAGATGGGAAGTTAAGTTATTTTAGAAAAATATAATTTTATCTTTGTGTTTATATTTAGTTTATTTTTGAAGCATACAATATTGATATACACTAAAAATAGGAGGATGCAGGATGCTTCAAGTTAAGAATATTTATAAGGAATACAAAACGGGAAATTTAGTCCAAAAAGCATTGGACGATGTTAGTTTAAATTTACGTGACAATGAATTTGTAGCAATATTAGGTCCTAGTGGTTCAGGGAAAACGACACTTTTAAATATTATTGGCGGTCTTGATCGCTATGATAGTGGTGACATGATCATTAATGGCATATCTACTAAAAAATATAAAGATCGGGATTGGGATTCTTATCGTAATCATACGATAGGATTTGTTTTTCAAAGTTATAATCTAATCTCTCATCAAACAGTATTAGCAAATGTTGAACTAGCGTTAACGATATCGGGCATATCAAAAGCGGAACGAAAAGAACGAGCAAAGAAAGCTCTTGAACAAGTTGGTTTAGGAAACCAAGGACATAAAAAACCAAATCAAATGTCAGGAGGACAAATGCAGCGTGTAGCAATTGCCCGAGCCTTGATAAATAATCCCGACATTTTATTAGCCGATGAGCCGACAGGAGCACTCGATAGTGAAACAAGTGTTCAAGTCATGGAACTTTTAAAAGAAGTGGCTAAAGATCGTTTGGTTGTAATGGTTACTCATAATCCTGAATTAGCTAAGGAATATGCTACGAGAATCGTAGAATTGCGTGATGGTGTAATTCGTTCTGATTCTAATGAGTATATAGTAAAAGAAAATGAATTAGAAACACCTAGGCATGAAAATATGGGTAAATCATCAATGTCTTTTTTGACGGCCTTATCACTTAGTTTTAATAACTTGAAAATAAAAAAAGCTCGTACTATTTTAACTTCATTTGCAGGCTCCATTGGAATCATTGGAATTTCTTTAATATTATCTCTTTCTAATGGTGTAAATCAATATATTAAAACTATCGAAGAAGAAACACTGTCAGAATATCCTTTACAAATTCAAAGCAGTGGAATTGATTTAACATCGATGCTGGTTGAAGATTCACAAGATAGTAATGAAACAGACGATGAAACTAAAATTCAAGTTGCACAGATGATTACTAATATGTTTTCAAGGATTGGTTCAAATGATTTAGAATCTTTAAAAACATATTTAGATGAAAATAATAGTGATATTGGTAAGTATACAAATTCTATTGAATATAGCTATAGTGCAGTACCCCAGATCTATAGTTCTAATACTGAGAAAATAAGACAGGTTAATCCGGATGAATCATTTTCAGCATTAGGATTAGGTTCGTCAGCAAGTTCTAATAGTATGATGTCAATGATGAGTACAGACGTTTTTTACCAGATGCCAAGCAATTCAAAATTATATGAAGACCAATATGATATAAAAGCTGGAAGATGGCCTAAAAATTATAAAGAATGTGTTTTGGTTTTAACAAAAAGTGGAAAGATAAGTGATTTGATGCTTTACACATTAGGATTGCGAGATTATTCTGAACTTGATGAAATGGTCCAGCAATTTGCAAGAGATGAAGAAGTTACTACTCCTGATAATATTGAATCATATGACTATGATGATGTTTTAGAAACTAAATTTAAACTAGTAAATTCTTCTGATTATTATGTATATGATGAAACATACAATATTTATCGTGATAAAACAAATGATGAAGCATATATGAAAGAGCTTATAAATAATAGCGAAGATCTTACCATAGTTGGTGTTGTTCAACCAGCAGATGGAGCTAGTGCAACGATGTTGAATAGTGGTATCGGTTATCTTTCTTCATTAACTAGTCATGTTATGGAGCAGGCTTCATCAAGTGAAATTGTAAGAAAGCAATTAGCTGATCCTAGTATTAATGTATTTACAGGACAATCATTTGAAAATGAGGCAAATGAACAAAATTTTGATATGCAGTCGTTATTCACTGTTGATACTGAAATGTTGAAAAATGCTTTTTCAATCGATCAAAATAAATTAAAAATCGATCAAAGTAGTTTGGATTTAAGTAATATTAGTTTAGATTTTAATTCATTACCAGCAATAAATACAAATGATTTTATGTCAGATATAAATATCGAGCTTAGTAATGAACAATTTACTTCTTTAATGCAGGCACTTGCAGCAGATTTTCAAGATTATATGACTAAAAATAATTTAACTGATCCTGAGGCAATGAACGAATATTTTAGAGTCTATCTTCAAACATCACAAGCACAAGATTTGATTCAAAGAGAATTGACAAATATTTTACAAGAAAGTGGCGTCATTACCCAATTTCAAAATAAATTACAAACTCAGATTCAAACTGCAGTAATGCAGTATGGTGAAACTATGATTGACTCATTACAAAAGCAATTGAGTGCTGAAATAAATAGGCAGATGGGACAATTAGCGACAAATATGCAAGATGCTATTTCAATAGATACTAATGCTTTTGCTAGTGCAATAAAAGTAAATATGAATGAAGAAGATCTATCTGAATTAATGATATCATTAATGTCAAAAGAAACAACTTCTTATGATAATAATTTAAGCAAGCTTCAATATGCAGAATTTAATAAACCAAGCAGTATAAATATTTATCCTAAAGATTTTGAAAGTAAACAGGAAGTTATTAATATTTTAGATAGCTATAATGATCGAATGGAAAAAATTGATGATAATAAAGTTATTACTTATACTGATTACGTTGGTGCTTTAATGTCATCTGTTACAGATATTATTAATATGATCAGTTATGTTTTAGTTGCATTCGTCGCTATTTCTTTAGTTGTTTCATCAATTATGATTGGTGTTATTACTTATATTAGTGTGTTAGAACGTAAAAAAGAAATTGGAATTTTACGGGCTATTGGAGCTTCAAAACATAACATCTCACAAGTATTCAATGCAGAAACATTTATCATTGGTTTATTGGCTGGTTTATTAGGTATAGGAATCACCCTTTTATTGTTGATACCAGGTAATATGGTTATTCATCATATAGCTGGTAATAATAGTCTTAATGCTGCACTGCCAATTGAAGGAGCAATTATTTTGATTATTTTAAGTGTTGTTTTAACACTTATTGGTGGTTTAATTCCATCAAAAAAAGCAGCTCAAGAAGATGCTGTCACAGCATTAAGATCAGAATAGATAAATATATTATTTTGTATTCGTTTAATTTAGGCAAAAAAGAGATTTTAAAAACTACTATATTAGTAGCGGGAAAATCTCTTTTTTTAGTTTATTGCTAAATAAAAATATAAGCTCTACTTGTAAAAAAGTGGTTGAATAAATAAAAATTCTTAATAGTAAAATATTCGACTAATTTTGTTTTACAAGCTTTTTGGTTAATTCTTTAAAAATGGAAATTAATTACTTATTAAAAGACATTTTTATACATAAAAATAAAATGAAATTTAAGGATTTTTTAAGAATTTTGAATACATTCAGTTTATTTTTATCATTCATAATAAAGAAGTACATAAATCATACTGAAATATTATTGAGAAAGGAAATGAGTTATGGAACATACAATATTAATAGTTGAGGATGAACAGGGAATAAGGGATACAGTAAGCGTCTTCTTAAAAAATCAGGGATATAAAGTCTTTACTGCCACTAATGGGCAGAAAGGATTGGAAATTATTAATATTAATGAGATTCATCTTGCTATTATTGATATTATGATGCCAGTAATGGATGGTATTACGATGACTTTAAAATTACGGCAAAAGTATGATTTCCCAATTATTTTTTTAAGTGCTAAATCAGAAGATATTGATAAAATTACTGGTTTAAATTTAGGTGCTGATGATTATGTCACAAAACCTTTTGAACCTATGGAGCTGATTGCTAGGGTAAATGCAAATATTAGAAGATATGATCAGATTATGTTATTAAAAAATAAGTCGATTTCTAATGATAATGATCATCGACTTATCGTTGGAGGACTTGAACTTGATAAATATACTAAAGAAGTAATAGTTAATAATAAAACAGTTCGTTTGACGGCAAAAGAATTTCAAATTCTTGAATTGTTGATGAGTTATCCTGGTAGAGTTTATTCTGCCGAAGAAATTTATCAAGCAGTATGGAAAGAAGAAGCAATAAATACAGAAACTATCATGGTTCATATTAGAAAATTACGAGAGAAAATAGAAATAAATCCTAAAAAACCAGAGTATTTAAAAGTAGTATGGGGAATTGGTTATAAAATTGAAAAAACATCGGTGAAGTTATGATTGTGTTAAAACGAGTATGTAGGTTTATTTTTTTTCTTTTGGTATTAGTAATTTTATTTTTATCGTTTAATAATAAATGGGAAAGTATTAATTTACAAAGATATGAAGATTTTCAATATTTCACACTAGCAATGGCGAAAAAACTAGATCCCGAATATGAAATTTTATTTTTTGATGAGACTATTCCTGATAAAGAAAAATGGCAGATCAGTAATAAATTTTATAATACTATGGATTATATAAAAAGATGTTTTCAAAATGATTATGATTTCATTTATTTAATAAAAAATACTAAAACAAATAAAGTTATCACAAATAATATTGATCAAAACAATCTTGATGATAAAGCTAAATGTTATTTTTATACTGTGATGTCTTATGATGAAAATGGTGATTTAAAAAAAGAAGGTAACATGTATAATGAATCATCATATTTTAGCTTAGAAAAACTTTTACGCAGACATTATCATGTTGATAGTCATAGTGATTTTCTTAATAAGATAAAAATTAATCATCCTAAAAATTTAGAAATAATATATATTATTTCTAAAAATAAAAAGATTTCAAATTACTTTTTAGTCAAACTTTGGCTAATCAGTGGATTAATCATAGTTTTAGCTATTTTTAAAATAGTTTATAAATATCTTTACGTTATTAGAGATTATTTTAAAATATTTTTTTTGAATATAAAAGAAAAATTAAATAAGTTCATACAAATAGATTTATTAATTGCAATAAATAAAATGATTTTAAAATATGTAATTATTAATGCAGGGGTTGTTTTTATGTTATTAGTAGTTTTAAATGATTATGTATTTATATTTGCATATATTTTTAGCACTTTTTTTTGGTTAGAAAATAAATGCATGAAAGTTCAAAAAGATTATAATTGCTTATTAAAAGCTGCTCAAGAACTGGGTAAAGGAAATTTTGATATGGAGATAGAGGCTGATTTAGGTGTTTTTAAACAGTTAGAGATTGAATTTAATAATATTAAAGATGGTTTAAAAAAAGCTGTTGAAGAAGAAATAAAGTCTCAAAATATGAAAAATGAGCTGATTAGTAATGTATCCCATGATTTAAAAACACCATTAACATGTATAAAAAATTATATTGTATTATTACAGGACGATTTACTTACTGAAAAAACTCGACATGAATATTTGGATAATTTGGATTTGTATGTAAATAGATTGACTACGCTAATTGATGATTTTTTTGAAATTAGTAAAATTAATAGTGGGAATATTCAGTTGAATTTGATGAGCCTTAATATTATTGCGTTATTAGAGCAGACTTATACTGAAAGTAAAGAAATTTTAGAAGCTAAAAATTTAATTTTAATAAGAAAATATGAAAATACGGATATTAAATTAAAAATAGATGGTGATAAAACCTATCGTATATTTGAAAATCTTTTTACTAATATTGCTAAATATGCAATGATCAATAGTCGTATTTACCTTGAAGTTAAAGATACCAAGGATAAAATAGTGATTGAATTCAAAAATATTTCGGCTACACTGATAAATTTTACTGCTGATGAAATTGTTGAAAGGTTTGTTCGCGGTGATAAATCAAGACACGAAACTGGTAGTGGCTTAGGTTTAGCAATTGCAAAAAGTTTTACTGAAGTTCAAGGTGGGGAATTTAAAATTGATATTGATGGAGATCTATTTAAAACGATTATTTGTTTTAAAAAATAAATGTGGTGTGTTTTATTATTGAATGTATTGAAAAAATTACTCACTTTTCAAATATCATTTGTTTAAATAAATAATATATGATTAAATGATGATAGATATGTAAAAGCTACATTTTTAGTGCGGATATAGTTTTATATATTATTTGGAAAAGGAGAGCAGAGATAGAAAATGAAAATTAAAAGGAAAGTAGCGGGATTATTTAAAGTGCTTCTTGCCAGTGTTTTGATACTAGTTTGCTTACCGCTAGAAAGTTTACAGGCTAAAACAGATGTTAAAAATTTATCTGATTCTAAAACTGTTAAAGAAGCATTAAAACTTTATTTTGATGAACCTGTTAGTCAAGGAACTTTGATTCCTGGGCGTGAAGGCGGTTTTGGGACGACTGAAGAAGATAACCGCTGGCAACAGTTAAGTTTACCAATTGGTAATTCTTATATGGGGGCTAATATTTATGGTGAAATTAGTAGAGAACATTTAACTTTTAACCATAAAACATTATGGACAGGAGGACCTAGTGAATCACGTCCTGATTATAACGGTGGAAATATTGATACAGTTGGGACTCAATCAATGGCTGATTATGTAAAAAGTGTTCAAGATGCTTTTTTAAGTGGTCAGGATGCTTCTTCGTTATGTAATCAAATTATTGGATTGAAAGAGGGCTATGGAGCATATCAATCTTTTGGTGATATTTATTTAGATTTTAATTTAAGCGGTGATGTTGAAAATTATCGTCGTGAACTTGATCTAAATACTTCACTGGCAAGTGTTGATTTTTCATTAAATGGTACAAATTATCATCGTGAATATTTAGCAAGTTATCCCGACAATGTAATTGCGATGAAAATTATGGCTAATGATAAGATGAATTTTGAAGTATCATTCCCAATTGATAATGACACAACGACTGCTTTACAAAAAACGGTAGTTACTACAGCAGTAGATAATAAAATTACAGTTAGTGGTCAAATGAACGATAATCAATTAAAATTAAATGGACAGTTAAAAGTATATCCTGTAGATGGCAGGGTTGAAGCCAATGGTGATTCATTAATGATCAAGGATGCTAGTGAAGTACATATTTTTGTTAGTGCTTCGACTGATTATAAAAATGAATACCCAGTTTATCGTACCAATGAAACTGATGCTCAGTTAAATGAGCGGGTAAGCGATGATATCGATAGGGCTTATCAAGCCGGCTATGAAAAAGTAAAAGAAAACGCACTAAATGATTATCAAGAAATATTTAATCGAGTTGAATTAAATTTGGGACAAAGTGTATCTGATAAACCAACCGATGCATTATTAGAAATTTATAAAGATGGAAGCGCTAGTGAAGCGCAACGTCGAGCTTTAGAAACTACTTTATTTCAATATGGTCGATATTTACAAATTGCTTCTTCAAGAGATGGTGATTTACCGGCTAATTTACAGGGGGTATGGAATAATCGCGTTGGTGATGAAAATCGTGTACCATGGGCTAGTGACTATCATATGAATGTCAATCTACAAATGAATTATTGGCCTACTTATGTTACTAATATGCAAGAATGTGCAACACCATTGATTGACTATGTAGATTCTCTTCGTGAGCCGGGAAGAGTTACGGCTGCAACATATTTTGGGGTCGTTAGTGATGAAGCAAATCCAGAAAATGGTTTTACAGCACATACTCAAAATACGCCATTTGGCTGGACTTGTCCAGGATGGGCATTTAGCTGGGGCTGGTCACCAGCTGCAGTGCCATGGATCTTACAGAATTGTTATGAATATTACGAATATACAGGAGATCTTGAATATTTAGCTGATAAGATTTATCCAATGCTTAAAGAAGAAGCAAAATTATATCAGCAAATACTTAGAGAAGATCCAGTGACGGGAAGAATGGTTACTGTTCCTGCATATTCACCAGAACATGGACCATATACAGCTGGAAATACATATGAGCAATCATTAGTATGGCAGTTATTTAAAGATGCTGTTGAGGCAGCTAATGTATTAGGTGTTGATCGTGATTTAGTTGCTCAATGGCAAAATTTACAAAGTAAATTAAATCCAATTGAAATTGGTGATGATGGACAAATAAAAGAATGGTATGACGAAACAACTTTAGGAAGTGTCAGTGGCAGTGACCGTAAACATCGTCATATGTCACATCTATTAGGATTATTTCCTGGTGATTTAATTAGTGTTGATAATGAGGATTATTTAAATGCTGCTATTGTATCGTTAGAAGATCGTGGTGACGATGCTACAGGCTGGGGAATGGGACAAAGATTAAATTCCTGGGCTCGTGCTGGTGATGGTAATCACGCTTACGACATTATTAAAGCGTTCTTTAAAAGCGGAGCTTATCCAAATCTTTGGGATGCTCATGCTCCATTCCAAATTGATGGTAACTTTGGATATACTGCTGGAGTTGCAGAAATGTTATTACAAAGTAATATGGGATACATCAATATGTTGCCAGCTCTACCGGATGTTTGGTCGACAGGACATGTTGAAGGACTAGTAGCTCGTGGTAATTTCGAAGTATCTATGGATTGGTCAAATAGTAATTTAACGAAAGCGTCAATATTGTCTAATAATGGACAAAGCTGTTCACTTCAATATCCTAATATTTCTAAGGCAACACTAAAAGATTCTGATGGAAATATTATTGATTTTGTTGAAGAGAGTGACAATAGAATTACTTTTAATACTGAAAAGAATAAGACATATATAATTGAAGATATTCCTGAAAAACCAGTTAAAGCACCAGAAAATGCAACAGTTTATAGCAATGAAAAGTCTACATTAGTTACTTTTGATGCAGTTATGAATGCAAATGCATATAATATATATCGTAGTATAAACAATGGGTCATATGTAAAAATTGCAACAATTAAGACAACATCATTTAGTGATATATATTATAATGATGCAAAGTATAAAGTAACTGCAGTTGTTGATAGTGGTGAAGGGGAAACTACAGCTGTTTTAACTCCAATCGATATTGGAAATATCGAAAAAATGGATGACCGCGATAATTTGATTACTTATACAGGCAGCTGGGGTGACTGGTCTGATAGTGGTCAATATTTGGGTACAGAAAAATATACGTATACCAACGGGGATACGATGGAATTTTATTTTTCTGGTACTGGTTTGAGAGTTATTGGAATGAAAGCTAATGATACTCATACTTTTGATTTGTATATTGATGATCAAATAGTAGCTAGTGCTGTCGATACTAACAGTTCTCAAACTCAGCGCCAGCAGCTGTTATCGGAAATAACTGATTTGGAAGATGGTATTCATAGGGTGAAACTTGTTGTAAAACAAGCAAAAATTTCTTTGGATGCTTTTGAAATTATTCGTGCAGTATTGCCGACTGGTCTTACGATCATATCATCAAGTGATGTGATTAATTTAAATCAAACTAATACAATGCAGCTACAGGCAAAATATCTACCAGCAGGTGCTAGTGGTAATGAAGTTACATGGAGTGTAAAAAACGATTTAGATTTACCTTCAAACATTGCCAGCATTAGTGATGAAGGAATATTAACTGTTGATCATGTTGGCAGTGTCGTTGTTTGTGCGGTTGATAAAATTAATCCAGAAATAAAAGCTGAAAAAACAATTACAGTTATTAAAGATGTAATTACTACTAAATATGATGATCGTGATAGTTCAATTATATATACTGGTAATTGGAGTACTTGGAATGAAGCTAAACATGAAAATGGGACAGTAACGGAATCAACAACAAAAGATGTAAGTTTTAATTTTGATTTTAAAGGAACAGGAATAGCGTTATATTTCATGAAGCTTGAAGCAGCAGGTGGCTATGCTGGAGCTAATATTGAGGTAAAGATCGATGGTATTTCAAAGGGATTATATTCTACTTTTACAACAGTCTCTGGAAGTGAACCAAAATCAAATGTATTTGAAGATCTAACGTTATCAAATGGTAATCATACAGTAGAGGTAATTGTAAGAGATTGTCCAGAAAATGCTCCGGCTGGATCAAGACCAAAAGTGTCTTTTGATTATTATCAAGTAACAAGTGGTAATCAAGAAGAAACATTGAATTATCACGATTTAGCTCAAGAAATAATAAAGTTTAAAAAAACTGATTTAACTAATTATTTTATAGAAACAGTTTTGAATTATCAAGATGCATATGATCAAGCAGTGGCAAGATATCAAGTAGCAGATAATCAAGAAGAAATTGATATGCTTACACAGTTATTAGTATCTAGGTTTAATGCATTAATTGATAAAAGTGAATATAAAGAGCAATTAAATGATTTGATTATTTTATGTAATGAAAAAGATTTAAGTAAGTATGAAGAGACTAGTGTTGAAAATTTAAATAATGTTTTAAATGCCGCAAAAATTGTTTATCAAAACTTAGAGGCCTCTAAACAAGATGTTGATGATGCTATTAAGAATTTAAACGACGCTATTGAAAATTTAATAGAAAAAGAAATTAAAATTGATAAATTAGCATTATCAATAGCTGTAGAAATGGCAAATAACGTAACTGAAGAACAGTTAGCTAATGTTGTTCCTGTTGTCGTTGATGAATTTA
>NZ_JMLH01000042.1 GCF_000686665.1 Thomasclavelia saccharogumia DSM 17460
GCTGGCATAGCTTATCTTTTATTAATGGAAAAATAGAGGTAGAAAATGGAAATAATGACAGATTATACAAATGTAAGATGGAAAGAAAACGGTAAATTAAAATTACTGATCATTGTTGGAACAAGACCTGAGATCATCAGACTGGCAGCAGTGATCAGTAAATGTCGCAAATACTTTGACTGTATTTTAGCACATACCGGACAAAACTATGATTATAATTTAAATGGCGTATTTTTTCATGATTTGAAATTAGCTGATCCTGAAGTATATATGAATGCTGTCGGTGATGATCTGGGAGCTACAGTTGGCAATATCATCAACTGTTCATATAAACTGATGAATCAGATCAAACCTGATGCCTTACTGATCTTAGGAGATACTAACAGCTGTTTAAGTGCAATCAGTGCCAAAAGACTGCATATCCCGATCTTTCATATGGAAGCAGGGAACAGATGTAAAGATGAATGTTTACCGGAAGAAACGAACAGACGGATCGTTGATATCATTTCCGATGTCAATCTAGCTTATAGTGAACATGCCAGAAAGTATCTGCATGAATGCGGTCTGCCAAAAGAAAGAGTATATGTGACGGGATCACCAATGGCCGAAGTATTAACTAACAATCTAAAGGAGATAGAAGCATCTGATATCCTGGACAGATTAAAATTAAAAGCTAAAGGTTATATCTTATTGAGTGCGCATCGGGAAGAGAATATCGATACCGAAAAGAACTTTCTTTCATTATTCAATGCAGTCAATAAAATAGCTGAAAGATATGATATGCCGATATTATATTCATGTCATCCTCGAAGTAAGAAAAGATTAGAAAAGAGCGGTTTCAAGTTAGATGGCAGAGTGATCCAGCATGAGCCGTTAGGATTCCATGATTACAATCACTTACAGATGAATGCTTATGCAGTGGTAAGTGACAGCGGGACATTACCGGAAGAGAGTTCATACTTTACAAGTATAGGAAGGTCATTTCCAGCGGTATGTATCAGAACAAGTACCGAGAGACCGGAGGCTTTAGATAAAGGATGTTTTGTTTTAGCAGGGATAGACGAAAGATCATTATTACAGGCCGTAGAAACAGCAGTACAAATGAACTTAGAAGGAGATCATGGAATACCGGTACCAGATTATATCGAAGAGAATGTAAGTACTAAAGTAGTAAAACTGATTCAGTCATATACAGGTGTAGTAAACAAAATGGTATGGCGGAAAGATTAGAATTGATTTTATTTAATAATTAAAAGATAAACCTGGATGTGTTATAATAGCTATATATTTTATAAGCAGGTGATAATATGTTAGTTAGAAAGCACTATTTATTTTATGGCAGGGTCCAGGGGGTAGGGTTTCGCTTTACTGCTTATCATAAAGCAGTAGAATTGGGGCTTACCGGCTGGGTATGTAATTTACCAGATGGCTCAGTAGAAGCTTGTTTTCAAGGTGAAGAATCTTTGATCGAGCGCTTAGTGAGTGAAATGAAACATACTCGGTTTATTTGTATTGATTCAATGAAAGTTGAAAATTTGACTGTATTGAAAGATGAAACATCATTTGAAATGAAATATTAAGGGACAGGTGGCATACCTGTCCTTTAATATTTAGATAAAAAAATTGGAGGTAGTAGCTTTTCGTAATATTTGTTATTATAATTATAGTTATGAAAAAGGAGTACTAAAATGCTGATAACTGATAAAGAATTAAAGAGAATTGTAAGCAATAATAGAAATATGCAAACAGGACGACAATATTATCAAAAAAATTATGTTAAAAAGATAAATATTTATTATGAGCCATTGTTTGAAGAATATGTAATTGAAGGAATAGTTGACAATGGAAGCTATGAAGATAAATGTATGATTTCTGTCGATAGTCAAAATCAAATTTTTGATTACGATTGTGATTGTTATTGGTGTACAGCAGATTCAGCATGTGGACATATTGCGGCAATTTTATTAAAAGTTCAAGAACTTTCTCCTGATAACTTTCCATTTGAATATCGTGATCAGGAACAAAACAAAGATAGTTTTGCACAGAGGTTGGCTGAAATACGTCGTAATCACGAAGAAGCTATTTTAAAAGGCGAAATGGCTACAACAAAAAACATAATTAATAATTTTAAAGATACTAAAATCAGTGCCTTTAATTTGATCAATCAGGATAAAGAAATCGATTTAGAGCCCATGATAGTAGTAAGGATCGATGGGGCATTTATAAAATTTAAAGTAGGAAATGATAAGAAATATATTATTAAAAATATACCTGATTTTTTAAACAATATTTCTAATAATAATTATGTTGAGTATGGTAAGCGGCTAGGTTTTCTTCATAATATTGAGGTTTTTAGTGATGATGCTAAAAAAATCATTGACTTGATGAAATATTGTCTAGTTGTTTATGAGCGGCATTGTCATGAATATTATTACAATGTACCAAAAACAACAAATGAAATTAAGATCTTGCCGGAAAGTGTTGATAAAATTCATGATACATTAAAAGATTTAAAATATAATTCATCAATATTAATTTATCAGGAAAATCAATTACCGACTATTGATATTAAGGAATCTGGGAAATATTTTTTATTAAAAATAGAAAACATAGATCAGATATGTGGAAATAAAAATATTTATAAAATAGATGACAATAAAATAGGGGTAACAAAATTAGATAATAATGGTAAAGCAGCAAAATTTATTCATCATTGTTTACAAAAAAGAGAATTATATCTCAGCAAAGAAGATGTTGATGATTTTCATAAATATATATTAGATGATATTAAACAATATTTTAATTTTACCGGAGATGAGTTAACTAATAATATTAGTGATAATGAAATCTTGACTTTATATGGCGATATCAATGATTCTGAACAAATCTGTGTATATTTAAAAAGTGAACAAGATAAGCAGATTATTTATTCATTTGACCATGATGGTAAAGTTACATCTATAAATTTTGATTTAATTGAAAACTATTTAAAAGAAATTAGTGATGTAGTTGATTACGAAAAACACGCTATTTATATTAATTTAGAAAATGAAAAAGCATATACTTTTTTAAATCAAGGATTACCTTTTCTAGCTGATTATTGTGAAATCATGGTTAGTGAAGCACTTAAAAATATTGGTAAAAAAAGCCAGTTTAATATTAGTATCGGCGTAACGATTGAAAACGATCTACTTGCAATCGATGTTGAAAGTATCGATATCCCTAGTGAAGAATTAGCTGCAGTATTAAGTTCGTATCAACGTAAAAAGAAATTTCATCGTTTAAAAAATGGTAAATTACTATACTTGGATTCCAATGAATTAGAAGAATTAGATGATTTTATGAATGACTATAATTTAAAACCTAAAATGCTTGAAGATGGACATTTAGATTTAAATGTTTATCGGGCTTTTAGCATTGAAAATAAAGCAGAAAATAGTGAGCATTTAAATTTTGATCGTAGTGATATTTTTAAAGAAGTAATCGATAATTTTAGAAATATTAAAAAAACAAATTATCCATTATCTAAAAATTATGATAATATTTTAAGAGACTATCAAAAGTACGGTTATCAGTGGCTGCAATCTATTAGTGCATACGGCTTTGGCGGTATTTTAGCTGATGATATGGGACTAGGTAAAACATTACAAATAATTGCTTTATTAGATGAAAATCGTCATGCTGATAAAACTAGCTTAGTTATTTGTCCATCATCATTACTATTAAACTGGCAAGATGAAATTCATAAATTCTCTTTAAATTTAACTTGTCAGTGTGTCAATGGTTCATTACAAAAACGAAAAGCAGCAATCAATGCTTTTAATGATGTTGACATCTTAATAACTACATACGATTATATAAGACGCGATTATGAATTATATCAGGATCATCAGTTTGAATATTTAATTATCGACGAAGCACAGTATATAAAAAATCCTAAAACTAAAAATGCTGCTTCAGTAAAAACAATTAAAGCAAAGCATCGTTTTGCACTAACTGGAACGCCAATTGAAAATTCTTTGGCGGAACTATGGTCAATTTTTGATTTTTTAATGCCAGATTATTTATTCAATTATCACTATTTTCAAACTCACTATGAAACACCAATTGTCAAAAATCATGATGAACAAAAACAACAAGAATTGAAAAAGCTAATTAGTCCCTTTATCTTAAGAAGAAATAAAAAAGATGTATTAACGGAATTACCAGAAAAAATTGAAAAGACAATTACTTTAGAATTCAACGAAGAAGAACATAAACTATATTTAGCTAATTTAGTTCAAGTTAATAAAAGTTTACAAGAACAATTAAATTATGAAAAAGTAGATCGAATTGCAATTCTGGCAATGCTTACTAGATTGCGTCAAATTTGTTGTGAACCAAGAGTATTATATGAAAATATCACGCATATTTCTTCAAAATTAGAGGGATGTCTTGATTTAATAAGAAATTTCCAGGGAAATAATCAAAAAGTACTATTATTCTCATCTTTTACAGCAGTTTTAGATCTAATTATTCAAGAATTAGAAAAAGAAAATATTAGCTATTACAAATTAACAGGCGATACCAAGAAAGAAGAACGTCATCGTTTAGTTAAACAATTCCAAAATGATGATACAACAGTTTTCTTGATTTCTTTAAAAGCTGGTGGAACGGGATTGAATTTAACAGCAGCTGAAGCAGTGATCCACTTTGATCCATGGTGGAATATGTCGGCTCAAAATCAGGCAACTGATCGTGCTCATCGAATCGGACAGCAAAATATTGTGACTGTTTATAAGTTAGTTATGAAAGATAGTATTGAAGAAAAGATATTAGAATTGCAAAATAAAAAGAAAAACTTAGCTGATAGTTTTGTTGAAGGTAATGAAGGTACGATTACATCAATGTCGACCGATGAAATTATCGAATTATTTAAAGTATAGCTAATTATTAAGTTTTAAAAATCAGCTATTGATCAGTGCTTGACATAAAGTATACTTTAGCTTGTATAATGATTAGGGATGTTAGAAATGCTGGTTAAATTATGATAAGATAATGTACGAAGGTGAAACTATGGAAAAATTACAACAATTAAAAGAAGTATTGAAAACTTATCAAAAAGTTGCGATTGCTTATAGTGGTGGTTGTGATTCTAATTTTTTATATCAAGTTGCCGCTGAGGTTTTAGGAAAGGAAAATGTTTTAGCAGTATTATGTAGAGGAATCATGATGTCTAAGGAAGATATCGAAAATGCTAGAACAATGCTTGCTGCTGGGTGGTTTGCTGAAGTGCCTTTAGATGTTTTAGCCATCAAACAGTTTAGATACAATCGTAAAGACCGCTGTTATCATTGTAAAAAGCAGGTAATGTCCATGGTCATCGAAACGGCTCATAAGTTTGGCATCGAAACTGTGTTTGATGGTAAAAATGCTGATGATGAAAAAGTATACCGTCCTGGCAATCAGGCATGTTTAGAATTAGGAATAATTTCACCATTAGCTAAGGTCAAATTAACGAAAGCAGAAATTAGAGAATATTCAAAACAGTTAAAAATCGTTACATATGATAAACCAGCTAATGCTTGTCTAGCATCACGGTTTCCTTATGATACATTATTAACGAAGCAAAAATTAGCTTTGGTCGAAGCAGCTGAAACTTTATTGCATCAAAGAGGAGTATATCATGTACGCGTTCGGGTTCATGATAAATTAGCACGAATCGAGGTTGAGTTAAAAGACTTTAATAAAGTTATTGATGATGCTTTAGTTAAGGAAATAAAAAAACTAGGGTTTGATTATGTGACATTAGATTTGGAAGGCATAACTAGTGGAAGTTATGATAGGTAATAAGAAGATGGAAATCGTTATTATTGATGGCCAGGGTGGCGGAATCGGGCGCAGTGTTATTGAGGCGATAAAAAAAGAAATTGATAATACTTTTATTATTGCTGTTGGAACTAATAGTACAGCAACTAACAATATGAAAAAAGCTGGCGCTGATGTAGTTGCTACTGGTGAAAATGCAATTATTTATAATGCTAAAAATGCCAAGATCTTAATTGGTCCAATTGGTTTTGTTTTTGCCAACTCAATGTATGGTGAAGTTTCACCAGCGATGGCTAATGCAGTTAGCTGTAGTGAGGCGCAGAAATATTTTATTCCAGTAAGTAAATGTGCTGGTCATGTATTAGGAGTTGAAATGAAGTCAATTCAAGAATATATCAAAGATTTAATAAATATTTTAAAATAGATCCCGAGTACATGAAGTACTAGAAGAAACACAGAAGTGTTTGTGGAAAGGGAAAATATGGATTTAATTTATATGCATATGGCAGATGGTTTGATTTCTGTAAAAATTGGTTTTATTTTTTTAATAATTAGTTTTGTTATGATTGCTTTAGCAATTAAAAAAATCAACCAGGAGCATGATGATCGTAAGATTCCTTTGATGGGAGTAATGGGGGCCTTTGTTTTTGCTGCCCAAATGATCAACTTTACGATTCCTGGCACAGGAAGCAGTGGCCATATTGGTGGGGGAATTTTATTATGTCTGATTTTAGGACAGTATCCGGCCTTTTTATCACTGTGTTCGGTTTTAATTATTCAATGCTTATTTTTTGGTGATGGTGGACTACTAGCACTAGGATGTAATATTTTCAATATGGGAGTTCTACCATGTTTTATCGCTTATCCCTTAATTGCTAAACCAATTTTAAAAAAGAATTTAAACTCATCACGAGTTATTTTAGCGAGTATTTTAGCGGTAATAGTCGGCTTACAAATGGGAGCTTTTGCAGTTGTATTACAAACTTTAGCAAGTAATATCACAGAACTTCCATTTGCTTCTTTTGCTGCTTTGATGTTACCGATTCATTTAGCCATTGGGTTGATCGAGGGATTAATAACAGCAGCAGTTGTTTTATATGTTTTAAAAGATAAACGGGAAATTGTTGAAGCATCAATCAATGATAAAAGTTTTACCATGCTTAATTTAAAAAAACAATTACTAACGTTTGGAATCTTAACTGTGTTAATTGGTGGTGGTTTATCTTTATATGCTTCAAGCAAGCCAGATGGTTTAGAGTGGTCGATTGAAGGGGTAACAGGACAAACTGAACTAAAAGCTAGTGGTACTACGAAAGATGCTCTAGCCAGTGTTCAAGAAAAGACGACACTTTTACCAGATTATAATTTTAATGGTAGTGAAAGTAATCTAGGTATTTCTGTTTCGGGAATAGCTGGTGGTGCCGCAACTTTGATTTTAGTTGGTTTGATTGGTTATTTAGTGGTAAAGAAAAAATATGAGTAGTTTTAAAACTTCATTATCAAAGTTTGGCTATTTGGAGCAATTAGCGGCTAATGGTACATCATCGATTCACCGTTTAAACCCGTTATTGAAAATTATTTTAAGTTTGATCTATATTATTTTTGTAGTTACCGCCAATTATTTTGATGTTTTAGAATTGTTAGGATATTTGGGATTAATTATTATAATGATATTGTTGAGTAAAGTATCTTTTTATAGTTTGTTGAAAAGAAGTTTAATTGGCTTGCCAATATCATTATGTATTGGCATTTCAAATCTTTTTTTCGCTAATAGTGTTGTTGATATTGGTGGTGTTTTGATATCATCAGGAGTACTTTCTTTGATTACGATCGTTTTAAAAAATATTTTATGTTTATTGGCTGTCTTTTTATTGATGGCAACAACAAGATTTGAAAGTATTGCTTGTGAACTAGTACATTTAAAAGTACCATCTATTTTTGTTTTACAGCTGGTAATGATTTATCGCTATATTTTTTTATTAGTTGAAGAGGCGTTGATAATGATGCAGGCTTATCAGTTGAAGAATCCTAATATTAATAAAATTGCTTTTAAAGATATGGGGAGTTTTTTAGGAACATTATTAGTACGAAGTTTTAAACGTAGTAGTGAAGTATATAATGCAATGAAATGTCGCGGTTTTGATGTTAGATCATCTTATTTGAATTATGAGACTTTTAAAATAGAAAATTATTTTTTGATCATGATGGTTTTAGGAATAATGATCTTGATAAAGGTGGTATTTTAATGATTGAAATTAATAATTTACAAGTAGTATTTGATAATTCCCTTAAAGCTTTAGATAATATCAATATATTTTTAAAGAAACAAAAATGCGTCGGAATTATTGGTGAAAACGGTTCTGGGAAATCAACATTATTATTAAGCATTCTTAAATTAGTTGATTACCAGGGAGAAATCAAGATCAATGATCTTGATGTAAACAAAGATACAGTTGCTAAGATTCGAACTTTAGTGGGTCTCGTTTTTCAAAATTCTGATCATATGCTGTTTTTACCAACTGTATATGACAATCTAGCTTTTGGATTAATAAATCAAGGAGCAGCAAAACAGGTGATCGATGATAAAATCAAATATATTGCAAAGCAGTTTGAAATAGAAGAGCTATTACCACGAATGGCAAATCACTTATCTGGTGGTCAGAAAAGAATCGTCGCTTTAGCGAGTGTAGTTATAATGGATCCAGAAATTTTATTATTAGATGAACCATCAGCATTTCTAGATCCAAAAAGCCGGCGAAACGTCATTAATACGCTTAAACAATTGCCCCAGCAGATCATTCTAGCTACTCATGATTTGGATATGGCTTTAGATCTATGTGATGAGGTAGTCTTGTTGAATCAAGGGAAAATTGCTGCTAGTGGTAATGCTCATGAAATTTTAACAAACCAAACACTACTGGAAAAAAACGGCTTAGAATTACCATTAAGATATCAGAGGTAGATTATGAAAGTAAAAGAAATTTTAGAAAAAGTAGAAAATCATGAAATCACAGTCGATGAAGCTGTGAATTTGATCGATAATCCCATTGATTATGCAACGATCGACTATAATCGCAAACAGCGTACTGGTGCTTTTGAAGTTATTTATGGTGCTAGTAAGACTAAAGAACAGCTCGCTGGAATTATTAAAAACATGCTGGAACATGAACAAAGAGATATTTTAGCTACACGAATCGATGCCATAAAAGCAGATTATTTAAAAAAATTATATCCAGAATTTGTGTATGATTCTGAAGCTAAAACCTTTTTATTAAAAAAAGAAGCAAAAATAAAAAATAAAGGAAAGATTGTAGTTGTTTGTGCTGGGACATCTGATTTACCAGTTGCTAAAGAAGCATTAATAACGGCAGAGTTTTTAGGTAATCATGTCGAATTGATCTGTGATGTTGGCGTGGCTGGAATCCATCGTTTATTTAATAAGATTGATGTCATTAAACAGGCCAATGTTATCGTTGTAGTGGCGGGAATGGAAGGAGCTCTGGCATCAGTAGTTGGGGGATTAGTGGATAAACCAGTCATTGCAGTTCCCACTTCAATCGGTTATGGAGCAAATTTTAATGGTTTGTCAGCTTTATTAGCGATGTTGAATAGTTGTGCTAGCGGTGTTAGCGTTGTAAATATTGATAATGGTTTTGGTGCCGGATATATGGCGCATACAATTAATTGTTTAGGAGGACAGCGATGAAAGTATTATATTTTGATTGTAGTAGTGGGATCAGTGGAAATATGACCCTAGGAGCTTTGATGGAATTGATCGATGATCCCGATTATTTACAAAAAGAATTGGCAAAATTAAAGGTAGATGGTTATCATCTTCATGTTTCAAAAACAAAAAAGAATGGGATAACAGGTACATATGTGGATGTTTGTCTAGAAGAACATCATCATCACCATCATGATCATGAACATCATCATGTTCATCGTAATCTTTTTGATGTAAATAAAATCATTGATGATAGTGGAATTGATGGCCAAGCTAAAATATTAGCGAAAAACATTTTTTTAAGAGTTGCTAAAGCTGAAAGCAAAGTTCATCATGAAGAATTAATGAATGTTCATTTTCATGAAGTTGGCGCAATTGACTCCATCGTTGATATAATTGGAACAGCAATTTTAATTACCAAGATTGCTCCTGATAAAATCTGTAGCAGTATCGTCAATGATGGTTATGGTTTTATTGAATGTGCCCATGGAATGATTTCTGTACCAGTACCGGCAACTTCGGAAATATTTGCTGATAGTGATGTTGTTTCACGACAAATTGATATTGATACGGAATTAGTTACCCCTACTGGAGCGGCGATCATTGCGGAATTAAGTACCGCTTTTGGGATTATGCCAGCAATGAAAGTTCAAAAAGTTGGCTGGGGATGTGGCAGTAAAGACTTAAAAATCCCTAATGTATTAAAAGTATCATTAGGGCAGATGGATCAAGATGACGATGAAGTTATTGTCATGGAAACCAATATCGATGATAGTAATAGTGAAATTTTAGGGTATACATCACAGCAATTATTTGAAAATGGAGCTCTTGATGTCTATTACACACCGATTTTTATGAAGAAGAATCGTCCTGCTTATTGTTTGAGTGTTATCTGTGATAAAGATAAGCTGGAATTATTACAAAATATTATTTTTAAACAAACATCAACAATTGGAATTCGTTATCGTTATGAAAAAAGAACGGTATTATCACGCAAGATGATCGAAATTGATAGCCCATATGGTAAAATTTTAGCTAAAAAAGTTGCTCATGATGGTAAAAGTTATCTTTATCCTGAATACGAGTCACTTAAAAAAATTGCCAAGGAAAATGATCTAGGGATCAAAGAGGTTTATAAGTTGATTAAATAATAGGTATGAGGAGGTAGAAAGTGAAAAAATATTGGCATCAAATTAAAGCAATCTGTTTTTTGGCTTGGCCAGCAGTTGTTCAAGAAGCGATGAATGTCGTTGTGTCCTATGTTGATACAGCGATGGTCGGGGCTTTAGGTGCTGATGCTTCAGCGGCTGTTGGTTTGACCTCAACCGTTGGCTGGCTTGTTTCGAGTATCGCTATTGCTTTTGGAATTGGGATTCTTTCTGTATGTGCTCAGGCAATGGGGGCTGATGATCAAGAAAAAGTTCAAAGAACAGGACAACAGGCTTTATTTTTGACTTTGATAGTTGGTACTATTCTTACAGTGATCTGTGTTTTAATTGCACCATATTTACCTATCTGGTTAAATGGTGATCCAAAAATTTGTGCAGTAGCTTCCTCATATTTTATGATTATTTCGATACCACTGTTGTTTCGCAGTGCAGTTTTGATTTTATCATCTGTTTTACGCAGCGTTAGCGATATGAAGACCCCAATGATGATCAATCTTTATATGAATATGATCAATATTGTTTTAAATTTTATTTTGATCTACCCGACTCGAAAAATATTTGGAATTACTGTTTTAGGCGCTGGATTAGGAGTCAATGGTGCAGCAATAGCAACAGCTATTTCTTTTGTTATTGGTGGGGTAATGATGTTTGTCAGATATTATAAAAATAAAATTTTTTCGTTTTCTAAAACTGGTTTTCATTTTTATAAAAAAGAGTTTAAAGAATGCCTGGATATTGGAATCCCAGTTGTTTTAGAACGGGGTGTTATTTGTTTGGGACATGTGACTTTTTCGGCTTTGATTGCAAAGTTAGGAGTAGTTAGATTTGCAGCTCATACGATTGCGATTCAGGCAGAACAGGCTTTTTATATACCTGGTTATGGTTTTCAAACTGCTGCAGCTACTTTAGCGGGTAATGCGATGGGACAAAAGAGTGAGCAAAGAGTTAAAGAAGTAACGTATTTAATTAGTGGTATTACGATGCTGTTAATGACAGTTTGTGGTGTAGTGCTCTTTATTTTTGCTAGGCAGTTAATGAGTATTTTTACTCCAGATGTTCAAGTTATTGAATTAGGAGCACGAGTTTTACGAATTGTTTCTGTTTCAGAACCGATTTATGGCATTTTGGTAATTCTTGAGGGTGTTTTTAATGGTATGGGTGATACTAAAGCTCCTTTTGTTTTTTCATTATTGACAATGTGGGGAATTAGAATAACTGGTTCCTGGTTAATGATCAATGTTTTTAATTTAAGCATTGAAGCAGTTTGGGTGATGATGGTATGTGATAATGTTGCTCGGTGTTTCTTGCTTTCAAGAAGATTTTTAAAAGGACGCTGGAAATATCGGTTAAATAATGATTAAAATGCTTAGATAAAGAGTATACTATAATATCAAAATAATTTTATGGAGGTAAAATGGAATTAATAAAATATTTTTTAACTTTTGAAGCTGGTATTATAGTAGGAGTCGTAATCATGTGTTTATTTCAAATAATAGATCGACATGATTGATTTTAGTTTCTATATGAAATAGAAACTTTTTATTATTTATCTTATTACATAGAAAATATAAAAAAGAGGGATAATATATGAGTAAATTAAAAACGATTATAATAACTGGAGCAAATTCTGGTTTAGGGTTTAAGACAGCAGAAAATATTGCTAAAACGACAGCTGATTATCAAATAATCATGGCTTGTAGAAATTTAGATAAAGCAAACGAAGCAAAACAAAAACTAATCACAGAAACTGGAAATAAAAATATCTTAGCTTTACCACTGGATTTAACATCTCTTCAATCAGTGCGGGAGTTTGTCGAAAAATACAAGAACATGAACTTACAGCCTGTTTATGGATTGATTTGCAATGCAGGAATATCAGGAGCTCATCAGGGACTTACAAAAGATGGATTTGATTGTGTTTTTCAATCAAATCATTTAGGACATTTTTTATTAACGACACTATTATTGCCATTAATGGAGGAAAAAGGACGGATTTTAGTTGTCAGCAGTGATATGCATTGTCCTTTAAGTGGTGAATTAGAGTGGCTTGGTAGTGATATGATAGCTTTTCCTAATGATGATCTTGGTCAGCAGACGATACGATATTCATATTCTAAATTGTGTAATTTATATTTTACTTATGAATTATCACGTCAATTAAAAAATGATAAAAAGTCAATCATAGTGAATGCTTTTAATCCTGGTTTGATGTTAGAGACAAATTTTGTACCAGATAAATCTAAGTTTACAAAAGAAAATCTAAAACTAATATCAAATCGAGTAGGTTCTTTAGAAAAATCATCACAGGCATTAGCCTTGTTGATGACAGAAAAGAAATATGAAAATATAAGCGGTAAATACTATGATAGAAGTACAAATACATGTGATTCTTCACCGCTTTCTTATAATCAAGAAAACGCTAAAGAACTATGGACAATGAGTATGAAATACACTTATAATAAATAATGATAGGAGGAATTATAATGTTGGAATGTGGTGTAAAAGCTCCAGATTTTAGTCTTTTAAATCAAGATGGCAAAAAAGTAGCGTTGAGTGATTTTAAAGGAAAGAAGATAATTTTGTATTTTTATCCTCGCGATAATACACCTGGCTGTACTAAACAAGCTTGTGGATTTGGAAAGTTATATCCTCATTTTACAGAACTAGGTGTACAAATAATGGGGATAAGTAAAGATAGTGTAGCTTCTCATAAACGTTTTGAACAAAAATATCAATTACCGTTTATTCTTTTATCAGATCCTGAATTAGAAGCTATTCAAGCTTATGATGTTTGGCAAGAGAAAAATATGTATGGTAAAAAAGTTATGGGTGTTGTTAGAACTACTTATTTAATTGATGAAGATGGCATGATCATAAAAGCTTTTGGAAAAGTTAAAGCTGCTGATAATCCAAGCCAGATGTTAGAAGAATTAAATAAATCTTAATATTTAAGGAATGAGTTTTCATTCCTTTTTTATATAATATTCTTTAGATTGAAATTACAGATTATAAAAATAATAATAATTGATCGAAAATCATATTAACTTAATTGTCGTAAGATATTAGGATATTAAATCCTTTTTTAGTTTATTTCTTTCTTGATAAGCTAATATGTGTTATACTACTAGCATATAGGGGGATTTATCATGATAAAGATGATTGCTACAGATATGGATGGAACATTTTTAGATTCCGAAAAACGTTTTGATCCAGAATTTATAGATATATTTTATAAATTAAAAGAAAAAAATATTAAATTTGTTATTGCTAGCGGTAATCAGTATTATCGTTTATTTCAAAAATTTATACCTTTAAGTGAACAAATGTATTTCATTGCTGAAAATGGAAGTTTCATTGCTGAGGGGGCAAGGGAATTATATTGTAATATAATTGAAAAAGATGATGTCGAAAAAATAAAAGGGCTTTTAGCAGGTTATAATGAGCTGTTAGTAGTATTATGCGGTCGCAAAGGGGCTTATATTTTAGAAAAAAATTATCAGTATAAAGATGAAATAAAAAAATATTATTGTAATTATCGTTTTGTTGAATCATTTGATGATATTAGTGATGGAATTATGAAGATTGCGGTATATGATCCAAATGATAAGCTTGATATTGTGTTTAATGAAATTGGATCAAAGCTGCCAGATAATGTTAAGACAGTTACTTCCGGTAATAATTGGGTAGATATCCAAAATAATGATATCAATAAAGGAATTGCAATGCGCTTTTTACAAGCAATCTATGAAATAGAACCTGATGAATGTATGGCTTTTGGTGATCAAATGAATGATTACGAACTGCTCCAGCAAGTAAAATATAGTTATGCAATGGCTAATGCAGTAGATCCGATCAAAGAAATTGCTTATGGTATTGCAGATACTAATGATAGACAAGGGGTACTTAGTAAAATTAAAGAAGTATTAGAGTTATAGCCTATTTTATTAGGCTATTTTAAATAAAAAAACTTTTTTTACAAAAGTTTTTTATCTCTTATTTATAACTAGACATAATTTTCCAATTACTCTAAATCCAGCCTGATTATCACGGTTGATAATAAGAGGATTATAATCGGGGTTGGCAGGCTGCAAAATAATACATTGATTATCATTATCGCGATAGAACTTTTTACATGTTGCAACATTATCTTCAATAGTAAAACAGCCTATTTCCCCATTTCTGATCTGATTGCATTTTTCAAACACGATCAAATCTCCAGGATTAATATTTTCGCCAACCATACTGTCACCATTTGCATATTGGCAAAAGTATTCTTTGTTTAATGATAATAAAGATTCTGGTAAAGCAATATATTCATCGATATTATCATCTACAAAAATACCGGTTCCACAACTGATATCATTATATAAGGGAATTGTTATAGAATTAGTAAGGGTCGGCTGTTCAGGCTCGTCAATACCTAAAAAGTAAAAAGCTGGTACTTCAAATATTTCAGATAATTTTTGGATCGTTTCTTTCTTTAAGTTTTCAACACGATTATTTTCATATTTAGCAATCGCTGATTTTTTTACACCTAAAAGCTTGCCAAGCTGTTCTTGTGTCAAGCCTTTTTCTTTTCGCAATTTTTTTATTCTCTCACCAGTCATTAAAATCACTCCTCGTGTCTTAATTTTACTATTAATGTGTTGTAATTGCAAATGTTATTAACAAAAAGTATCTTTAAAAGATACTTTTTGTTGACAAAGCAATAAAAAAGAGTTATATTAAAAGTGTCTTAAAAAGAAACTTTTAATATAAAAATAAAAAAAGATGAATTAATAGATACATTGATGGAGGAAATAACAATGGAATATGAAGAACTAAATTTTACAAAAAAGGGAATCATGACGATAATAGTTACGATATTATCATTAGGATTCGTGTTTGCATCATTAAGTAGTTATTTGGTTGATTTAATTGTTTTATAATGGGGAATACTAATTAGGGGTGATAATTAGTGAAACGTAAGGATAATAAAGAGAAAGATGAGCTAGATTATGATAATCATATTGTTGAATATGACAATGAATATCCTAATGCTTCTAATGCTCAAGAATAGTCAATTTAATTGACTATTTTTTTAAATATTTGATGAAAAATATTTTCATTAAATATTGTTTTGTGCTAATATTTATTCATGGAGGTGTGATAATGGAAAAAACAGTAATGGATACGATATGTTCATTGTATGATGGCTTTTTTGATTCAGAAAAGAAAATTGCTAAGTATATTATTAATAACTATGACAAAGTAGTTGATATGACAGTGGGACAGTTAGCTAGTGTTAGTGGATCAAGTGAAGCTTCAGTATCACGTTTTTGTAAAAAGATTGGTGTTAAAGGATTTCATCATTTAAAGATATCATTAGCTAAAGAGATGGTTGAAACAGGTACTGGTGAAGTAGTGTCGGTATCGAATAATATTTCAATCGATGATATTGGACAATCTTTGCAAAATATCTTGGCTAATAAAGTAGAAGAACTGAAACAGACAGTTTCGATGATGGATGAAACGAATTTAAAGGAAATTTTAACAATTATAAAAAATGCTAAAAGTGTTCAGTTTGCAGCTGTTGGAAATACAATACCAGTTGCTATAGATGGGGCTTTTAAACTTAATCAAATTGGTATTCCGGCGATATCGGGAACTATTTGGGAAACTCAAATCGGTTATACCTATAATTTAACAGATAAAGATGCTGTTATTGTTATTTCAAATTCAGGTGAGTCTAGAGAAATGATTACTTTGATGAAGGCAGCTAAAGAGGTAGGAGCAATAACGATCGCGATAACAAATAATGAGCAGTCAACTATTGCTAAAGCTAGTAATTATCATATTACTACAGCAACGCGTGAAAAATTATTTCTTGATGGTTATTGCTTTTCACGGGTTTCTGCAACGACCGTAATTGAAATCTTATACTTGTTTTTAACTTCAATGGATAAAAATGCTTATAAAAGTATTGCTCGGCATGAAAATGCTATTGCTGGTGATAAATTTTAACCAGGTTATACCTGGTTTTAATTATTTATATATATGAAATAAAATTTCTTAATAAAAGTATTGACGAAAATATAATATCGTTGTATATTATAGTTGTGAAAAATAATTTCGTTGAAAAAGGAGGAATGAAAATGATATACACAATTACGTTTAATCCCGCGTTAGACTATGTCGTAAGTGTCGATGATTTTAAATTAGGGATGGTCAATCGAACAAGTGATGAAGCAATTTACTATGGCGGGAAAGGAATCAACGTAGCAGCAGTTTTAAAAGAATTAGGATATGAAAGTGTATGTTTAGGATACTTAGCAGGGTTTACGGGGGATGAAATTCAACGTGGAGCCAGAGAGGTTTTAGGACTACAGACAGATTTTATTAAATTGAATAAAGGTCTATCAAGAATCAATGTAAAACTTCGTAGTAATGAAGAAAGTGAAATTAATGGTCAAGGACCTGTTATTGATGAAAATGCTTTAACATTACTAATTCAAAAATTAGATAAGTTAGTTTCAGGGGATGTTTTGATTCTTTCGGGAAGTATTCCTAAATCAATGTCTAAAGATGCTTATCACACTATTTTAAAATCATTAAATGATCGGGATATTAAAACAGTGGTTGACGCTACGGGTGATTTATTAAAAGGGACACTTGATTTAAAACCATTTTTGATTAAACCAAATGTGCATGAATTAGCAGAACTATTTAATGTAGAAATCAATAACCTTGAGGAAGTAGAGTTTTATGCCCGTAAATTACAAGAACAAGGTGCTAAGAATGTATTGATTTCAATGGCTAAAGATGGTTCTTTACTAATAGATGAAACGGGAAAGAAACATCAATTAGGTGTATGTAAGGGAAAATTAAAAAATTCAGTTGGGGCTGGAGATTCTATGGTAGCCGGCTTTGTAGCTGGATATTTAGATGGCAAAGAATATCACGAAATTATTAAATTAGCAACAGCAGCAGGGGGCGCAACAGCATTTAGCGAAGGATTAGCTAAAAGAGAAATGATTGAAGAATTAGTAGAACAACTATAATGAGGAGAAAGTTTATGAAAATTACGGAATTATTGGATATAAAAAGTATTGCTTTAAATGTCAATGTTAAATCAAAAGAAGAAACAATTGACTGTTTAGTTGATTTAATGGATGCATCAGGGAAAATTAGTGATAAAGAAGCATATAAAAAAGGAATATTAGCTCGTGAAGAATTAAGTACTACGGGAATTGGGGATGGAATCGCAATTCCTCATGCACAAGTAGCAGCTGTAAAAAAACCAGGATTAGCAGCTATTACAATTAAAGATGGCGTAGATTATGAATCATTAGATGGCAGTCTTGTACATTTAGCATTTATGATCGCAGCCCCTGAAGATGGCGGGAATCTTCATTTGCAGGCACTAGCAAAATTATCAACTTTATTGATGAATGAAGATTTTAGAAAAGCACTGATCAATGCTTCAACAGCAGCAGAGTTTTTAAATATAATAAATGAAGAAGAAGCTAAAAAAGATGCTGAAAGTACCCCTAAAGAAAATGGGACATATCGAGTTTTAGCAGTTACAGCTTGTCCGACAGGAATCGCCCATACATTTATGGCGGCTGAAAATTTAACTAAAGCTGGTAAAGAGATGGGATATTTGTTGAAGGCAGAGACAAATGGCGCTGATGGTGCTAAAAATGTTTTAACGGCTCAAGAAATAGCGATGGCTGATGGGATTATTATTGCAGCTGATAAAAAGGTTGAAATGTCACGTTTTGATGGTAAACCAGTCCTTTCGGTCAGTGTAACGCAGGGAATCCAAAAACCAGAAGAATTGATTAATAAAATTATTAATCATGAAGTCCCTGTTTATCATCATGATGGCAGTGTAAATATTGAAGAAACATCATCTGAAGGAATCGGTCGAGCTATTTATAAACACTTAATGAATGGTGTTAGTCATATGTTACCATTTGTTATTGGTGGGGGAATCTTGATTGCTTTAGCATTCTTATTTGATGATTATTCGATCGATCCTTCTAATTTTGGTAAAAACACACCATTAGCAGCTTATTTAAAGACAATCGGAGAGCAGGCTTTTGGGATGATGTTACCAGTTTTAGCTGGTTATGTAGCAATGTCAATTGCTGATCGTCCCGGTTTAGCAGTAGGTTTTATTGGGGGAATCGTCGCTAAAATGGGTTGTACTTTTGCTAATCCTGCTGGTGGTGATGTTAATTCCGGATTTTTAGGAGCTTTATTAGCTGGTTTTATTGGTGGTTATTTAGTTTTAGCACTAAAAAAATTATTTTCAAAATTACCAAAAGCATTAGAAGGAATAAAACCAATTCTAATTTATCCGGTTTTAGGAATATTATTAGTAGCAGTTATTACAACCTTGATCAATCCATTTGTAGGTGCAATCAATACTGCTCTTAATAATTTTTTAAATAGTATGGGTGGAACAAGTAAAATATTATTAGGTATGATCGTAGCTGGGATGCAGTCTACTGATATGGGTGGCCCAATCAATAAAGCATCATACGTTTTTGCAACATCACAGTTAGCAGAAGGAAATTTTGAAATCATGGCAGCAGTTATGGCTGGCGGAATGATTCCACCGCTTGCAATTGCATTGAGTACGACTTTATTTAAAAATCGCTGGACTAAAGAAGAGAAGAATTCTGGTTTAGTAAACTATGTGATGGGATTAGCGTTTATTTCTGAAGGAGCTATTCCTTTTGCAGCCAAAGATCCGCTTAGAGTCATCCCTTCATGTATCATTGGTTCAGCTATAGCTGGTGGTTTATCGATGTTGTTTGGTTGTACTTTAAGAGCTCCTCATGGTGGTATCTTTGTTCTACCAACGATTGGAAATCCGCTAATGTATGCTTTAGCGATCGTTTTAGGAGCAGTTGCTGGATGTTTAGTATTATCTATTTTAAAAAAACCTTTAAAGGAGAATAATTGATCATGAAACAAAGATGTGCACGAGAAGCTTTGAAATTAATAAAAAATAATATGACGATTGGATTAGGCGGTGGTTCAACCATCTCCTATCTAGTAGGTTATATAAAAGAAGCACAGTTAGATGTTAAAGTTGTAACACCATCATTATCAACTGCTCAATCATGCATTAAAAATGGGTTACATCTTTTACCAACCTGGGCTGTTGATCATCTTGATATTGCTTTTGATGGTTGTGATGAAGTGGATTTAAAGTTAAATGCTTTAAAATCAGGAGGAGCGATCCATACCAAAGAAAAAATTATTGCCTCAATGGCTGATGACTATGTTTTATTAGTTGATGAAAGTAAAGTTTTTGAGCAATTACCATTGAATTTACCAATTGCTTTAGAAGTATTTCCTGAAGCGTTATCATATGTTACAAAAAAACTTAATAATATGAATGCTTCAGTTGAAATTCGTCCAACATCTAGTAAAGATGGTGGAACGATCAGTGATAATGGCAATTATATTTTAAATGCTAAGTTTGAAAAAGTTAAAGATTTGAAAAAATTAAATGATGATTTATTAGCTATTTGTGGCGTGATTGATACTTCTTTGTTCTATAATATTGCTACTAAAGTAATTTCAGTAGATCAAGAAGGTAGTAGAGTAATAGTGAAATAGGAGGCTGTAAAGATGCAAAAATATAATTGGGGAATTTTAGGAACGGGCTGGATTGCTCATGAAATGGGTGATGCTTTAAAAAGAGTTCATGATGAAATCTATGCTGTTTGTGATGTAACGATCGAAGGAGCAAAAAAATATCAAGAAGAATATGGTGTTGTTAAAGCTTATGGAAATGTAGATGAGATGTTAGATGATGAAAATGTTGATATTGTGTATATTGCAACACCTCATAATTTACATTATGAAATGATGATCAAAGCTTTAAATAAAGGAAAACATGTATTTTGTGAAAAAGCGATTACTGTAAATGAGCGTCAATTAGAAGAAGCTGTAGCAATTGCTAAAGAAAAGAATTTAATTATTAGTGATGGAACGACTTTATTGCATATGCCTTTATATCGTAAAGTTAAAGAGATCATTACAAGTGGTAAATTGGGTAAAGTGAAAATGATTCAAGTTAATTTTGGATCATGTAAAGAATATGATGTGAAAAATCGTTTCTTTGCTAAAGAATTAGCGGGTGGTGCTTTATTAGATATCGGTGTGTATGCTGTATCATTTGCTCGTTATTTTATGACTAGTAAGCCTAATGTTGTTTTAACAACTGCAAATTATTTTGAAACAGGAGTTGATGAAACTTCAGGAATCGTTTTAAAAAATCCTGATGAAGAAATGGCAGTTATTTCACTTACAATGCGAGCTAAACAGCCAAAAAGAGGAATGATTGCTCTAGAAGAAGGTTATATTGAAATTTATAATTTTCCTCGTGGTAATAAAGCAACGATTACTTATACTGTAGATGGGCATAGCGAAGTAATCGAATTAGGTGATACTGATCTGGCTTTAGATTATGAAGTAAATGATATGGAAAGATATATTACGGAAAATGACGGTAAAGAAAATTTAACTTATGTCCGTGATGTGATGGCTACTTTAACAGCAATTCGTAATCAATGGGGTATGGTATATCCGTTTGAATAATGGAAATACGGCAGACTGCTTATTTGGAATTGCTGGCTAATAGATATCCTAGTCGAGAAGCTGTAATTGAAGAAATAATTAATTTAAAGATGATTCTATCAATGCCTAAGGGAACAGAATATTTTATTAGTGATATTCATGGTGAGGATATTAAATTTAGGCGTATCTTGAATAACTGCTCTGGCGTTATTCAAGATAAGATAGAAACGATTTTTAAAGATCTATCAAAAGAAAAACAAACGGCTTTATGTATGTTGATATATGAACCAGAAAAAACAATTGAAAAAGTAAAAAAACAGAATAATTGGAATTATTATCATGAAAGTTTAATTTATCTAGTTCTTTTAGCTAAAGAGTTGAGTTCTAAATATACACGTTCAAAGCTTAAAAAAATGTTTAGTAAACAATATGCATATTTGTTTGATGAATTGTTAAATGGTCAAAACATTAAAAATAATGAACAATATCATGAAATAATTGAAATCTTAGCAACGGTTGATAAATGTTATAGCTTTTTGATCGAAATGTGTAATTTAATAAAAAAGCTGGCAGTAGATCAGCTGCATATCTTAGGTGATTTGTATGATCGAGGACCACGTGGCGATAAAGTGATTGATTTGTTAAAAACATATCATTCGGTTGACATTCAATGGGGCAATCACGATATTTTAATGATTGGAGCAGCAGCTGGAAATAAGTGTTGTATAGCGATGGTAGTTTTAAACGCCTTTAAATATGACAGTTTAGAAATGATTGAAAATGGTTATGGTATTAGTTTGAAAAAAGTATTTCAAGAAGCACGATCATTATATCCAGATATGTCCATGATTGCTGCTTGTAAAAAACTAATGGCAATAATCATGTTTAAATTAGAAGGTCAAATTATCATGGCTCATCCAGAATACCAACTGAATGATAAATTATATCTTGATAAGATCATTGATAATAAAATAATGATCGATAATCACTTATATCCATTAAATGATAGTGATTTTAAAACTATCGATCCTGCTTGCCCATATCAATTAAATGATATAGAGACTGAAATTATTCAAGAATTAAATAAAAATTTTAAAAATAGTTCCAAATTACATAATCATATTAAGTTTCTTTTAAATAATGGCAGTGTCTATAAGATATGTAATCATAATTTATTGTTTCATGGCTGCATTCCTTTAGATTTTTATGGTAATTTTATATCTGTTGATTTGGGTAATCAAAAATTAGCAGGGAAAAAATATTTTGATTATTTAGATCGTAAAATAAGAAGCGGTTATCTTGAAAAAGATAAAGATGCGATTGATTTATATTGGTTTTTATGGTCTGGGCGGCTTTCACCGTTTTGTGGTCGTGATCTTAAACATTTCATACGAATGTTTGTCGACGATCCAAAATTAGGAAAAGAGAGATCTAATGCTTATTACATGTATTTAAATGATGAAAATGTATGTATGAAGATTTTGAAAGAATTTTCAATTAATAATGGTCATATAATCAACGGACATACACCAGTTAAAATTAAAGATGGTCAATCACCTGTCAAGGCAAATGGAAAACTGGTTGTTATAGATGGTGGGTTTAGTCCCCAATATTATCAGCAAACAGGGAATTCGGGATATACATTAATTAGTGATTCATATAGTTTAATGCTAAGAAGCCATTGTCATGAAATTACATGGCAAACGACTTTAAAAGATGAATTAATAGAAAAATATTCTAAACGGTTATTGATCAAAGATTGTGATAACGGTAAAAGAATAATGGAAAGAATCAAAGATTTAGAATTGCTTCTACAAGCATATCGTGATGGGGTAATTCATGATATGATGATCAGTGATGAAGAAACACTGAATTGATATACTATTAATTAAAAATGAGATGACATGTATTGTGTGATCTCTTTTTGTTTTTATATGCTGGTTTTGTTAGAAAGTAAAAAATGAAACTATTATGATTTGATCCAAATACTAAAAAATTAGTTTGTTGATAAAATATTTTTATTTTTAATTAGAAATAGAAAATTATTATTAAGCATATCGTAATAAAGTTATTCGTGATATAATGTTTAATAGTGAAAGCAATATTAATTTAGGGTACTGTAAAAAATGCCTGTTTTAGGCTTTTTTTGTTGAATTGAGATATTTTGAAGTGGTGTTAAAATTGGGAGGGAATAGTTATGGATGAGTTTTATCAGGAAATCAATGCAATATTTTATTTGAAATGGATCATGCTTCAAGGGAAAAAATATAATTTGCAAACAAAATATGCTGATAGAAAGCAAACTGTCGTTATTGTAAAAAATAATGCCGTAGAAGGAAAAATAATTTATTATGGTAATGGGATATTTGAACAAGAATTGATCGATTGCCAGAATCATAAGAAAATATTTTATTTGCATTTCCGATTAACTCATATGAATCACGCTGTTGAATTATTTAAAGAAATGGCAAAGTGTGCTGTTGACGCAGTCAATAGACCGCAGTTTCGAATTTTACTTTGCTGCAGCGGGGGTTTAACGACAAGTTTATTTGCTAGTAAGATGTTAGAACTGGCTGAATTTGAAAATCTCCCTTATGAAATTTCAGCAGTTGGCTATGCTAGATTATTTGAAATAGCTGATGAATATGATGTTATCATGTTAGCTCCTCAAGTAAGTTATTTATTACCACAAGTTAAGTGTCGCTTAGAAAACAAAGAAATTTTAACTATTCCAGTACGCATATTTGCAACTAACAATTTCTCTGGGGCTTTAAAACTGATAAGTGATATATTTGAAAATAAAAAGATGTAAGTGTTCTTTTAAGATATAAAAAAGGATCAGGATTTTGTAGTAATTAACTGCATTTCTTGATTTTTTGTTTGATATTAATTAAATTGGCTGCTGGTGAGTTTTTAATTATAAGCTTGTTAGTAAAAATATATTTACAAGAGTTTTAAATAAAAGATGTTTTTTTGGTAATAATTTAAATAGGTGATTTTGTGTTAGAAGAAGATATTGAATTATTGATCATGTGTTTAAAAGAATATATAAAAGATGTAGATGGTGAAGAGTTTAAAAAGATTTTTTTGGGATATGTAGAATATATGGCCAGAAATTACGATCAAGATTGTATTATTGATGAATATGATCAAATGATGCAAGCAACAACAAGGTTTGTAAGTAAGCATCATTTAAATCTTGATAAATTATCACCATTTAAACGAGATCTATTGTGTCGATGGGTAAAGGCTGGTTATGAAGAAAATGATATTTTAAGATTATATTATTTTAATGATAAATTTAATTCTTTGGAAGTATTTATTGAAATGATTGAAAATAAATACTTGTAAAAAATAATAATTTTGGTAAGATATAGGTGAAAGTAGGTGGAAGGATGTATAAATTTTCTTGTTAAAACTTAAGATAACAGTTGTATTAATACTGTTTTTTGGGCGCAAGAAAATATATCCTTAAAAATATTAATAATCTAATATTCTTTTTTAGCTGCAAGTATATATTTTCTTGTAGCTTTTATATTGTTAGGAGGGATATTAGATGGGTTTATTAGAGGTAAAGAATTTGACATTTGGTTATGATGATCAGATTGAAAATGTTTTTGATAATATTAGCTTTCAAATCGATACAAATTGGAAATTGGGATTGATTGGAAGAAACGGAAAAGGGAAAACAACATTATTAAATTTGTTTAAAAATAAATACAAGTATCAAGGATACATTAGTTCGGGATATACATTTGATTATTTTCCTTTTGCACTCAAAGATGAAAGTTTAAAAACAATTGAAATTATAGATGATATTTTAAATGATTATGAACTATGGCAGATAGAAAGAGAATTATCATTGTTAGATGTTGAAGATAATGTTTTATGGCAAAACTTTGAAACATTATCTAAAGGTCAGCAGACAAAAGTATTATTAGCAATATTATTTTTAAAGCCCCATGATCTTGTTTTAATTGATGAACCAACGAATCATTTAGATTATCATGGTAGAAAGGTTTTATGTGAATATTTGAGAAAGAAAAAGAGTTTTATTTTAGTGAGTCATGATTGGAATTTTTTAGATAATTGTATTGATCATATTTTATCCATCAATCGTAATAATATAGAAATTATTAAAGGTAATTTTTCGCTTTGGTACGAATTAAAAAATAAGCAGGATGAATTAGAACGCCAAAAAAATAAACAGTTAAAAAAAGATATTAAAAGACTACAACAAAGTGCTAGGCAAAATGAAGACTGGTCAAACAAAGTTGAAGCAAGTAAGAATGTGAAAGTTTCTGGACTTAAACCTGATAAAGGCTATGTAGGTCATAAAGCGGCAAAGATGATGCAGCGCTGTAAAAATGTCGAACGACGTCAAAATAAAATGATCAAAGAAAAAAAAGAATTATTAAAGAATGTTGAAGTAATCGAAAAACTGAAACTTGAACCTTTAAAATATTCAAAAAAATGTTTATGTCATTTAGAAAATATTAAAATAATTTATGATGATAGAGTGATAGTAGAAAATATTAGTTTTGATATAAATCAAGGAGATCGAATTAATCTAACAGGTAAAAACGGTTCTGGCAAAAGCAGTATCATAAAATTAATTATGAATGAAATAAAAGATTATCAGGGAAAAATTAGTTTAGGTACTAACCTAAAGATTGCATATCTTTTACAAGATGATAGTGATCTTAAAGGAAGGTTGGATGATTTTGCTAAAAAATATGATCTAGATATTAGTCTTTTTAAAACTATTTTACGAAAGTTAGATTTTTCTCGGGAATTATTTAACCAGGATATAGCTTTATATAGTAAAGGGCAAAAAAAGAAAGTGATGTTAGCAGGATGTTTGGCTAAACCGGCACATTTATATATTTTTGATGAACCGTTAAATTATTTAGATATTTTTACACGAATACAGATTCAAGAATTATTATTAGAATTTCAGCCAACTATTTTGTTTGTTGAACATGATCAATATTTCTGTGAACGAATCAAAACAAAAACAATTTCATTATCATAAAGAATACTGCTATAGTTATTTTTAAATAAATTTAAAATTTTAATATTTTATTTATTGAAATTATAGTATAATATTTTATAGCCAGTTGAAAAGGAGGATAATATAATGAAAAAAATTATAAAATTATTTTTTATATTTTTTATTGCTATCAGTATAACTGCTTGTGCTAACGAAGAAGACAAGACATTATCAATGAAATGGGGTAAAGAAAATAAATTTGATGGTTTAATTTCTTATGAATTAGAAAGTATTAGTAGTCCTAAGCAGATTACACCAGATTCACTAGGAACAGCCTATACTTTTTATAAACCTCAAAAAGATTCTAATGTATTATTAGACACTGTTATTAGTATGAAAAATTTAAAAACTAGTGATTTAGATATCAATAAAGATCTTAGCGCTTCATTTATGATCGGAGAAGATGAATATGTTGCATCAATTGCTACTGTGAGTGATGATGGAAGTTCATTAGAAGAAAATAGTGTAATTGCGAGTGAAACAATAAGTAAAGTACATTTTTATGCTGAAGTTAGTCCAAAAAAATTAAAAGATGAGATTGAATTTAAATTGACAACAAATGATGAAGAGAATCCGCAAACAGCAGCTTTAAAATTTAAGTTAGAAGATGTAAGCAAAAATTATGAAGTGAAAAATATGAATGATATCATTACACTTGAAAATCGTAGTGAAATAACTTTACAGTCTATTAATGTTACTAAAGAATTAGCACCAGCTAATCCTGGCGGGTTATATACTTTTTATAAAGTAAATGAAGATACTGACAGCTTTGTGGTTTTAACTACTTCTATTAAAAATATTTCTGGTAGTGATTTAACTGCAGGTAGTATTGCTGCGGCAAAATTATTGGACAAAGATGGTAATGAATATCCAGCTAGTATTTTTTGTGAAAATGAGGCACGTAGTGATTTGACTACTGGTAATGAGACTGTAATTAGTGCTGATCAAAGTGTAATGGTACATTTTGCTTTTGAAATGCCGGATGAAATTATTAATGATGAAAAGATGATTAGAATTTCTTATCAGGGTAAAGTATTTATAGTTAATATTTAAAGAAAATCAATAGTAAATTTTTACTAAATTCACTCCTTTTTATTTTATAGTATTAGTAAAAATATGTCAAGCAAAATTGAAAATGTCTTAAAAAAAGTTAAACATTAGCACCGTTTTCACGATGCTTCTGTTTTGCAAGGAACCCAAGAAAATCATCATTTCTCCAAGGATGATCAAGAGGAGGAATATATTTTTTCTTTGGTTTCTTTTCCTTTGGAATAGTATCAAATTCCTTTGAATATTTTTCGTGTTCAGGAACTTCTTTCATAATATAGATATTATCTAATACATTGACATACAACTTTCCATCAAATGCTTCAATAACCATACAATCAGATTTGTTCTTAAAGAAGCAAGGAATATCTCTATCTGTT
>NZ_JMLH01000043.1 GCF_000686665.1 Thomasclavelia saccharogumia DSM 17460
ATATACGCGGGTAAGAGGACTGAGAAAAAACGGACAGCAGGCAGTGCTCATTTTTGCGTGCCATAATTTAAGGAAAATGGCAAGATGGCTGTGGAGAGATAAGAAAGAGAAGCTATTAAAACAGGAAAAAAGCGAAGAAAATAAAGTGATAAAATTAAACAATATATCAAAAAAACAAAAAAGGTGGTATAAAAACATTAAAATTAGTTTTTATACCACTCTTTTGTCAACACCCTGAGTGAAACATAGTTTCACTTTTTTCTTTTATTTATTAATTGTTATTAATATGATAGAATATTAAAGAAATAAATTTAAAGAGGAATAGCAATGAAAAATAAATTAAAAAATATAAATAAAAAAACAATAATTGGTTCTTTATTAGTATTTATAAGTTCATTGATTGTTACTTCAATTATTTGGGGAAATAGAACTTTCTCAGTAAAAACGCTTAATCAAATTATATTTCATTTAAAAGTACCAATGGAAGGAACTGATAATGGTATATATTTAGATTGGTTTATTTTTTGTGTACCAATTAGTATTCTTATTATGACATTACAAAATATTATTGTCTTTAATTTGTATCGAGTAATAAAAAAGTATGGATATAAAGTATATTGTTTTATAAGAAAAAATTTTGTTAAATGGGGAATAATTTGTTTGATCAGCTCTTTAATTTTTACAATTCATAATTATGATATATACGGTTATATTGTTAATGCTTTTCAAAAAACTGATATATATGAAGCTTATTATGTTGACCCAAGTGAAACAGAGATTACTTTTACTAAAGAAAAAAGAAATCTTATTCATTTATACTTAGAATCAGTTGAAAATACTTATGCCAGTCTTGATCAAGGGGGAGCTGAAGAAATAAACTATATACCAGAATTGAGTAACCTTGCTAAAGAAAATATAAATTTTTCTAATAATGATAGTATTGGTGGTAGTCTAACAGTTGATGGAACCCAATGGACGATTGCTGCACAAGTATCGATGAATATGGGAGTTCCTTTAACGCTGTCTTTTAAGGATAAAAAATATGATCAAGATAGCAAGTTTTTATCAGGAGGTTATGCAATTGGCGAAGTGCTAGAAAAAAATGGGTATGTTAATGAATTTATTTGTGGTTCTGATGCTGATTTTGGTGGTACATCTAATTTTTATAAACAACATGGAAATTATAAAATCGTTGATTATGATTATTTTAAAGAAAATGGTAAAATACCTGATGATTATTTTGTGTTTTGGGGAATTGAAGATGCTAAATTATTTGAATTTGCTAAAGAAGATATAACAGAACTAGCTAATGGAGGTAAACCATTTAATATTGAGATTACAACTATCGATACTCATACACCGGATGGATATTTATGTGATTTATGCGATAATAAGTATGATGATCAATATGCAAATGTTATTGAATGTCAATCTAAACAAGTAAGTGAATTTATTAACTGGTGTAAAACACAATCATGGTATGAAAATACAACGATTGTTATTACTGGAGATCATAATAGTATGTCTGAGAAATTTTTTACTAATATTGATAAAGATTATATTAGAACACCATATAATTGTATTATTAATAGCGCTGTAGAAACAGAAAATAATAAAAATAGAAAATTTAGTACGATGGATATGTATCCAACGATTTTAGCTGCCATGGGAGCTAAAATTGATGGTGAGCGCTTAGGATTAGGAACGAATTTATTTTCTGACAAACAGACACTGATGGAAGAAATAGGGTTTGAGGCATTAAATAAAGAAGTTCAAAAAACATCAGATTTTTATAATACTACAATTGTACGTATGGAAGATTAAGGTGGTGAAAATAGTGAAAACAGGTATAGTTGTTTTAAATTATAATGATGCAGAAGAAACAGTTAAGTTTGTAAATGATATTAATAGTTATGATGTAGTTAATCAAATCGTAGTAGTTGATAATGGGTCAACAGATGATTCTTTAAGTCAGTTAGAGAAAATAGAAAATATTAAATTGATTGCATTAGAAAATAATCTAGGATATGCAGCTGGTAATAATGCTGGATTAAAGTATTTATACGAACAGAACTATGATAATTATATAGTTGCTAATCCTGATATTATTGTTGATAAACGTAACTTAGTTGATTTTATAGCCTATATGAACTCATTAAATGAGTATCAAATTTTGGGACCAACGATTAGTGAACACGGTGAAGTTAATCATGGCTGGAAACAAAGAACAATAAATTATGATATTTATGATAATTATCCAATGATTAATAGGTTTTTTAAAAAAATGATTAAATATCCTAAACGTTATTATCGAGGAATATATTCACCTGTAGACTGTATTTCAGGCTGTTTTTTTGGAATAAAAAAAGAAGTAATTGATAAGATTGGTTTTTTTGATGAGGGAACGTTTCTGTATTATGAAGAAGATATTTTATGTGCTAAAGCTAAAAAAGCAGGATTAAAAGTATGTGTATTAAATAATGTCAAAATTATTCATAATCATGCAGTAACGATTGATAAAAATATTAATCGCTATCGTAAAATGAGAATTTTAAAAGATTCGCAAATATATTATCATCAAGTATGTTTTAAACATTCTAAACATAAATTAAAGCGACTAAAAAGAACTGCAAACTGGGCTTGTAATTTTGCTTATTTAAGAACTGATAAAAAGATTGTTAATAAACACAATCGCTCTAAACAAAAAGTAACAATTTTATCATTACATTTAAAAGTAGGTGGAATTGAAAAAGCAATTTGCTCTCTTGCAAATATGCTTGTAGACGACTATGATGTTGAAATCGTTAATGTCTATGAATTATGTAAACCTTCTTTCTATATTGATGAAAGAGTAAAAGTTACATATCTTTCTAACGATTTAAAACCTAATAAAGAAGAATTAAAATTAGCATTTAAAAATAAGCATATTAAAAAAATTATTACAGAAGGTGTCAAATCTTTAAAAATAGTATTGAAAAAAAGAAATTTAATAAAACAAGCAGCCAAAGATAATGATGGCGATATTATCGTTTCAACAACGCTTGCTTTTAATAAAGCCTTTTCAAAATATCAAAAGAATAAATTGCTGATTGCTTGGGAACATTGTCATCCCGATAGAAGCCCTAATTACGCTAAGAAAGTATATAAAGCAGTTAAAAAATTTGATTTATTTATCCCACCTTCAAAATCAATCTATGAATTTTATAAAGAATACTTAACTGGACCACAATGTTTATATTTATCACCATGTATTGATGAAATAGCCGACGAAAAAGCATCTTTAAACACAAAACAAATTACTGTAATGGGTAGACTTTCTAAAGAAAAAGGGTATGATGATATGCTAAGGGTCTTTGAAAAAGTACTAAAAAAAGTTCCTGAAGCAAAACTTAATATTTTAGGTGATGGTGAAGAAAGAACTAATTTAGTTGCTTTAGCTGATCAATTGCAAATAAGTAAAGCAGTAACTTTTTTTGGTAATACTATAGGAGAAAAGAAAAAGAAAGTATTGAAGGACACTAATGTGTTTGTTACCACGTCTCATTATGAAAGTTTTGGGCTGGTATTATTAGAGGCGATGAGTTATGGAATACCATGTATATCATTCGATAGTGCGAAAGGATCGCTAGATATAATTGATAATGAAAAAGATGGATTTATTATCAAAGATAGAAATATTGATGAAATGGCTAATAAGATAGTCGCTATATTGAATCAACTACCAAAAGAAATCTCTGAGAATGCAATAAAAAAAGCTCAACAGTTTTCATATCAAAATGTTAAACAACAATGGATAGAAACATTCAAAAATTTTAATATCCACGATTTAAAAACACGAGTTATTTTTACTTCTTCAGCAGGTGGTCATTTTAGCGAATTATGTGAGTTAAAAGAATTGATGGAACGCTATAATTCATTTTTAATTACAGAAGATCATGAAATGATGCAAGATTATAAAAAGAAAAATAAATCGAGATCATGGTATATGCCAGCTGGAACTAAAGAACATTTATTTAAATTTTTATGTAATTTTCCAATTAATATTTTTAAAAGTTTTAAAGCTTATTTAAAAGTTAAGCCAGATTTGGTAATAGCTACTGGAGCCCATACAACAGTACCAATTTGTTATATTGCAAAAATGTTTGGTAAAAAAGTTATTTTTATTGAAACTTTTGCTAATATTACAACGAAAACATTATCAGGTAAGTTAGTATATCCAATTGCAGATTTATTTTTGGTACAGTGGGAAGATATGTTGAAATTATACCCAAAAGCTAAATATCGAGGAGGTTTAAAATAATGAGAATTTTTGTTATGTTTGGAACTCAGGATAAACGCTTTGATCGTTTATTAAATGCAATTTTGGAATCAAAATTTGTTAAAGAAAACGATGTATATGTTCAATTAGGGTATACAAAAGGTACATATCAAGGAATCAATTGTCAAGAATATTACAGTGAAGAGGAATTAAATCATCAAATCAAAATTGCAGATTTAGTTATAACTCATGCTGGAGTTGGAGCAATAGTTGCATCATTAAAACAAAAAAAACGGACGATCGTTGTACCTAGATTAGGTAAATACAAAGAACAAAATAATGATCATCAGGTACAGATCATGGAGCGTTTTAATAAACAAGGGTATATTATTCCTTGTAATGATTTAAGTAAACTTGACGAAATAGTTAATCAGGCTCATACTTTTGAACCAAAAGAATATAGAACAGAAAAACAAGGAATTATTGATGAAATCATAAATTTCATCAATAATATTTAGGAGGGAAATCATGCATACATTTGTTGTATTAGCATATAAAGAATCAGAATATTTAGAAGATTGTATTAAATCAGTATTAAATCAAAAGTATCCTAGTAAAGTTGTTATAGCTACATCTACACCTAATGATTATATAAAAAATATTGCTAATAAATATTCTTTAGAGATATTAATAAATCAAAATCCTAGTCAAGGGATTGGCTATGATTTTGATTTTGCCATTTCTTGTGGTAAAACAAAACTAACAACAGTTGCTCATCAGGATGATATCTATGATTATGAATATGCAGATGCAATTGTTAAAGCATATCAAAAGAATCAAGATTCTTTAATTGTATTTAGTGATTATTATGAAATTAGAACAGAGGGTAAGGTATATTCAAATACAAATTTGAAAATTAAAAGAATTCTTTTATTTCCTCTTAGAAGCAGAAAACTAGCTTCAACTAAATTTGGTAAACGATTATCGCTTCGCTTCGGGAATGCTATTAGTTGTCCAGCAGTTACTTTTATAAAAGATAATATTAAAACAAAAGATATTTTTAAATGTGATTTTGTTTGTAATGTTGATTGGTTTGCCTGGGAAAAACTATCTTTAAAAAAGGGTAAATTTACTTTTGTTAATAAACCATTGATGGGACATCGTGTTCATGAAGAATCAACGACAACAGAAATTATTAATGAAAGAATCAGAACAAAAGAAGATCTAGTAATGTTTCAAAGATTTTGGCCTAAGTCTATTTCAAAACTTATTAATAGATTTTATGTAAAGTCTGAAGATAGTAATAATTAATAAATTTTTTGAATATTTATTGTAAAAATGGTAGATAAAATCGAAAAAAGAATTTATAATGTTTTTTGTATAAAAAAATAAGGAGATAGTCTATGCTAAAGAAAGTATTAAGTGTAAGTTTAGCACTAATTTTGATGTTTGGGTTAACTGCTTGTAGCGAGGATAATTCAAAAACAGGTACTGATGATAATCAAACAAATACTACTGATAACAATGGTACCCAAGAAGAAAGACCATTTACTGAATCAAATGGATTAATCAAGTATTTTACGATTGAGGATGAAAATGTATGTTTGCCAGAGACTGTTGGTGAATATGTTAGATATTTAGAAAAAATAGGAACAAAAGTAGAATTAGGTGACACAGGTAAAACAGTTGATGAAGCCCCTGATTTAAATGCTGGAGGTGTATCGTCAATGGTTGCTTTCCTAAAAGTTTATTTAGATGATTCTGAAAATGATTGGCAATGGTTTGGTATTCGTTATAAAAATGATACTGATGATGATTTACCAGTTGCTGATTGTAAGGTGACACAGATAACTTTAGATTATGATACTATTACTGAAGAAGAAAATCATCATGGTATAGATTCTATTGTATTTATTACTAATGAAGATGAAGAAATTCCTATGGATGGTAAATATACAAGTAATAAAATTTATAAATTAATTGGAGCAGCACAACAAAATACTGATGGTCATTTACATTATAGTGATGACCAGGGTTATAAATATGAAATGGTTACTGAAAACCAAAAAGGTATCTTAACAAGAGTAGCTATTACATATCCAGAAGATTAATAAAGATTCCAACATGGAATCTTTTGATTTATATTCAAAAAAGACCACTGCAGCAATGTCGTTAAGTTAAGATGACATTGTCATTGTGGTCTTTTTTTGTAATTTAATTTAATGATTCGCCTTTATCTTTATGAATGTCTAAAAAATAATCAACTAAATCATCTATAGTTAAATCTAGTTTTTCCAATTTTTTTTCAGCAGCTTCTTTAACAGTATCTGTTACTTCAGAATCACTATCTTCACTAGCATAGATAAAACCAATTATCATGTCTTCATAATTTTCTGAATCTTCAGGTAGTTCAATATAAGCAATAGATGAAATTGTATCATCTTCAACATATCCAATATATTGACTTTTTTCTTTTCCGCCACTTGATTCGCTTACTGTAACAGTGGTATACTCATCACTATTATATTTAATAGTATATCCAGCTTCTTTTAATTCTTTAGTAATGTTTTCTGTACTTTTGCTATTAGAACATCCAACAACACTAAAACATAGTAATAAAGTTAATAATAATTTCCCAAAATTTTTCATTCTATACTCCATCCTTTATATTTGCTTAAATATATTATATCTTAAAGAAACTAAAAAGTAAATTAACTTAAATTTTTGTTGGAATTATGGCTAAAAATTTAGGTGCGATATTTGATAAAAAAATGATGAAATTTTGTAAAAAAGGATTAAAATAGATTATAAATATTTTTTATAAAATGGAGTATTAAAACAAAGGGGAGAAACAAATGAATGAAGATTTAATCTATCAAGTATTAGCAATCGTATCAGAAATCCCCAAGGGGAAGGTAGCCAGCTATAAACAAATAGCAGCTTTGGCTGGTCGTGAACATAATGCTCGGTTAGTAGGAAAGATTCTAAGTTTTTCTTCACTATATGGTAATTACCCATGTCATCGCGTAGTAAACAGTGTAGGACGTCTAGTGCCAAACTGGCATGAGCAGCGCTATTTATTATTACAAGAAGGAGTTAAATTTAAAGCTAATGGTAACGTTGATATGAAAGAATGTCGATGGCAGGTAAAATAGAAGTTATAATTATGATACTTAAAATATCTATAAAATAACTACAAATTTATAATTATTTATTGTATAATGGGGCAAATGAGGTGATATCATGAATACAGTTTCGGTTAAAAAAGAAGACATAGAACAAATCGCTAAGTTAATTAGCGATAATCGAGTTGTCGCTTTTCCAACTGAAACTGTTTTTGGATTGGGAGTTAAATTTGGCTCTCATCAGGCATTAGATGCATTATATGAATTAAAGCATCGTGATAAAGGCAAGGCGATTTCAATGATGATCGCTAAGCCAGAAGATATTGAAAGATATGCTTATATTAATGAAGCAGCCAAAAAAATTATTGATGCTTTTATGCCAGGCATGATCACTATCATTTTAAAAAAACGCCCGTTTATTGATGATTATTTTACAGCATCTCTTGATACGATTGGAATTAGAATTCCTGATGATCCATTTGTTTTAGCTTTATTGAATCTAACGGGACCAATGTTAGTAACTAGCGCTAATCTATCTGGTGAAGCTAGTCTTGTTGATGATAAAGCTGTAAAAAAAGTATTTGATGGTAAGATTCCAATGATCGTTGAGGGTGAATGTATCAGTAAAAAGGCTAGTACGATTGTTGAGTTAAGTAAGGGTAAAATAGAGATATTGCGAACTGGTGATATTTCTAAGGAACAAATCACGGAGGTAGTTAAATGAAAATTGCGATGGCTTGTGACCATGGTGGATTAAGATTAAAAAATGTTTTAAAAAACTATTTAGAAACTAATGGTTACACAGTAGAAGATTTCGGAACATATACCGAAGATAGTTGTGATTATCCAGATTTTGCAGGACAAGCAGCGAAAGCAGTAGCCAATGGCACATGCGACAGGGGGGTTGTTGTATGTGGAACCGGTATTGGTGTTTGTATTACTGCAAATAAAGTAAAAGGAATTAGATGTGCACTATGTCATGATGTATATAGCGCTAAAATGACCAGAGCTCATAACGATAGCAATATGCTTGCTATGGGACAAAGAGTTATTGGTGAGGGATTAGCTTTAGAAATTTTGATAGCCTGGCTTGAAGGCGAATATGAAGGTGGGCGTCATGATCAAAGAATTGCAAAAATGATGGCTTACGAAGGGAATGAATAAAATGAAAGATATTGCTGTATTTGAAAGCGTTGAAAGAGAATTAAATCGTCAAAGAAACAACATTGAGTTGATTGCATCTGAAAATTTTGTTTCACCAGAAATTTTAGAATTAGCAGGAAGTGTACTTACCAATAAGTATGCCGAAGGATATCCTGGAAAAAGATATTATGGTGGATGTAAATTTGTCGATGAAGTGGAAACACTAGCTAAAGAAAGACTTTGTAAAATATATGGTGCTGAGTATGCTAATGTTCAGCCACATAGTGGAGCTCAGGCCAATACAGCTGTTTACATGGCTTTATTAAATCATGGTGATAAAGTTTTAGGAATGTCTTTAGCTGATGGTGGTCATTTGACTCATGGACATCCTTTGAATTATTCAGGAATAAATTATGAGTTTCATAGTTATGGTGTAACTAGGGAAACTGAAACTATTGATTATGAGGATTTTAGAAAAAAATGTCAAGAAATTAAACCAAAATTAGTTGTGGCTGGAGCAAGTGCTTATTCAAGAATTATTGATTTTGAATACATGGCTAAATGTGCTCATGAAGTTGGAGCTTTATTTATGGTGGATATGGCGCATATTGCAGGTTTGGTAGCTGCTGGATTACATCCTTCACCATTTCCACATGCCGACATCGTAACAACTACTACACATAAAACATTGCGAGGACCTCGTGGCGGGGCAATCATGTGCAAAGCAGAATTAGCAGCTGCTATTGATCGAGCAGTTTTTCCAGGTATGCAGGGTGGTCCATTAATGCATATTATTGCAGCTAAAGCAGCTTGTTTTTATGAAGCAATGCAGCCAGAATTTAAAGAATATGCCACTCAGGTAATTAAAAATGCTAAAGCTTTAGAAACATCATTAAAGGAAGAAGGATTTAGATTAGTTGCTAATGGAACTGATAATCATTTGATCTTAATCGATGTAAAAGCAAGCTGTGGAATCTCAGGTAAAAAAGCAGAACGTTTATTAGATGAAATTAATATTACAGCTAATAAAAATGCAATCCCATACGATACTGAAAAACCATTTAAAGCTAGTGGTATTCGTGTTGGTACGCCAGCGATGACAACAAAAGGTTTTAAAGAAGAAGATTTTAAAGAAGTTGGTAAAATTATTGCATATCGTTTAAAAAATGAAGAAACAGATGAAGTTAAAGAAGAATGTTTAAAACGAGTGAAAGCTTTAACAGATAAAGTGACAATGTATAAAGATATAAAGTATATTTAGGAGGATAATAGATGGCAACAACAGTATTAGATCATGCATTAATTAAGCACAAACTCACAATTATGCGTGATAAAAACACATCAACATACATATTTAAACAAAATTTAGATGAAATTGCTAAATTAATGGCGTATGAAGTAACAAGAAATGTACCAATTAGAGATAAAGTAATTGAAACACCTGTTTGTCAAATGGTAGGAAAAGAAATAGACCAGCAAATTGTTTTAGTTCCTATATTACGGGCTGGAATTGGGTTGGTTGATGGTTTTAGAGATATTATTCCAACTGCAAAGATTGGGCATATTGGAATGTATCGTGATGAAGAAACACTTATTCCCCATGAATATTATGCGCGCTTTCCTAGTGGTTTAGAAGATTCATTGGTCATTGTTGTTGATCCAATGTTAGCTACAGGGGGTAGTGCTTCAATGGCAATTCAAAATATTAAAGAACGTGGTGCAAAAAATATTTTATTAGTTTGTCTGGTTGGGGCTCCTGAAGGTGTAGCCTTAATTGAAAAAGAGCATCCTGATGTTAATATTACTCTTGCAGCATTAGATGAAAAGTTAAACGAGCATGGTTATATCGTTCCTGGTTTAGGGGATGCTGGTGATCGTTTATTTGGAACTGATTAATAATTGAATATTATTTTATCGAAAGTTACATAATTAGCATATGAATCAAGAAAAGAAAAAATTATTAAAGGATCTATTCTTTTGTTTACAGTTGGGTTTTCAAATAATTGGAATTTTTCTGTTGGCTGTAGTTATAGGAATGCAATTAGATAAATATTTTAAAACGCGACCAGCTATCTTACTAATATTGTTATTTGTAGCTTTTGGTTATGTCATAAAGATACTTTTAGGAGCTGGAAAACGATGAATGAAAAAGATGTTTTAAAACAATCTGTAAAAGTATTTATAGGTGGATTATTGATCTTTATTATCATAGGAGTAATCTTAAAACAAATCAGTTTTCCTTTAGGGTTTATCCTAGGATATATTGTTAGTGCTTTGTCTTTTTATATTATTATTTTAATGTCCGATTTTATTTTAAAGATGGGGCAGACAATTAAATATGTAGTAATGATGTTCATTTTAAAAATGTTGTTGTATGTCGGAGGATTTATTCTGGCAATTAAATTAGATAACATATTTAACTTAATAAGTGTTTTTTTTGGTTATTTTGTAATTAGAATAACGATTGGAATTTTAGGCTTTTTGAATCGCCAATAAGGAGGTGAGATAAGTGGTTATCCAGGCAGAATTAATATATTCATTAGTTATCATGATAGCTTTAGGTATTTTCTTTGTTTATGCTGGAAAAAAGGTAGCTATCGCTGATCCTACTGCTAAACCTAAGGGAATAGTTCTAGTTGTAGAAACAGGTGTAAAGATATTTGATGATTATATGAAGACAATTATGCCCAAGAAGTTCGCAAAAAATTATTATCCGTATTTTGCAATGGTATTTTGTTATATATTGGTTAGTAACTTAAGTGGTCTAATTGGATTTGAAGCACCAACTTCTAATTTTTCCATAACTTTAACGATGACAGCTATTACTTTTGTGCTAATTCAATATAATGCTTTAAAGAAAAAAGGTTTTTTTAAATATATATGGGATATTATTTGGCCACCAACTAATATTTTAAGTACAATATCACCATTGATTTCTATTTCAATGCGTTTATTTGGAAATATTTTAAGTGGTTCAATTTTAATGGCCTTAGTATATCAGTTTACAGCATGGATATCGTATCATGTTATAAACTTTAACTTTTTAGGGCCTATTATTGCCCCTATATTACATTGCTATTTTGATATTTTTTCAGGATGTATACAAACTTTAGTTTTCGTTACGCTATCATCCATTTTAATTATGATGGAAAATAGCGATGATGAATAAGATCTAACCTAGATTTATCTAGTTAGAATATAGAAAAAAAAGAAATATTGGAGGAAAAATTAATGACAGATGTAGGTTTAATAGCTATTGGTGCTGGTATTGCAGTGTGTGCTGGTTTAGGTACTGGTATCGGTGAAGGAATTTGTGCAAGTAAAGCAGTAGAAGCTTTAGGTAGAAATCCAGAAATGGAAGGTAAAATCAGAACAATGATGATCTTAGGGATTGCATTAACTGAAACAGCCGCTATTTATGGATTATTGATTTCATTGATCTTATTATTCGTATATTAATTTGAGGAGGAATATCTATGCCTGATATTCAAATAAAATTATTTCCTAATGTAACAACAATTATTGTTCAGTTACTATCAACAGGTGTTTTATTCTTCGTTTTTAAAAAATATCTATGGGTTCCGGTACAAAATTATTTTGCTAAAAGAGCTGATTATATCGAAGGAACTGTTAATGAAGCTAAAGAAATGAATGCTAAAGCTAAAGCTTTGATGGAAGAAAGTGATAAACAGGCCCGTCAAGCAGCAGTGGAATATCGTGATATTGTAGCTCAGGCTAAAGAGGATGCTTTAAAGACGAAAGCTGCTATCCAGGAAGATGCAAATAAAGAATATAAAGCTAAAATGGATCAAGCGCGTCGCGAAATTGAAGCGGAAAAAGCCCAAGCTAAAGCCGAAATGAAGCAAGAAATCGTTGAAATTGCAATTGATGTGGCTACTAAGGTAATGAACAAGGATATGGATACAAAAACAAACAAGGCTTTAGTTGAAGACTTTGTTGAAGAAGTGGTTAATTAGTGGAAGCTGTAGCACTTAGATATGCGGAATCATTGTTTGATTTAGCTGTAGAGATGAATCAAATTGAAGCATATGTTAAAGATATTGATTTAATTAGAGAAGTTTTTGAAAGTGATCCAAATTTTGTTCCATTTTTTAGTCATGTTTTAATTGACGATGAGACTAAATGTGCTTTATTAGATAAAGGTTTTAAAGGTCAGGTTAATGATTATGTTGTTAATTTTTTAAAACTTTTAGTAAAAAAGAGAAGAATGCGTTATGTTATGGAAATAATTAAAGCGTTCAAATCTTTAACTAATGAATATTTTGGAATTCAAGAAGGTATTTTATATGCCAGTTATGATATTAGTGATGCAGAAGTTAAAGAAGTTGAAACAGCTTTAAGTAAAAAAGAAAATAAAACAATTCATTTAAGAGTTGTTAAAGATCCATCATTGATTGGTGGAATTAAAGTAGAAATAAATAATCGAGTTTTTGATGGCTCTATTAAAAATAAAGTTTCATTATTGAAAAAAGAACTATTAAGAAAGTAGGTGAAAATAGTGGGGCTTAGACCAGATGAAATTAGTGCTTTAATTAAAGAACAAATTAAACATTTTGATGATGTAATCGAACTTAAGGATGTAGGTACGGTTATGACAGTTGGAGATGGTGTTAGTTTAATTCATGGATTAGATAATGCCATGTTAGGTGAATTATTAGCTTTTCCTAATGATGTATATGGGATGGTTATGAATTTGGATGAAGATAGTGTTGGAGCCGTACTGCTTGGATCTGAAAGTACGATCAAAGAAGGCGATGAAGTAAAACGTACAGGAAAGATCATGGAAATACCAGTTGGAGATGAAATGTTAGGAAGGGTTGTTAATCCTTTAGGACAAGCAATTGATGGAAATGGTGAAATCGTTACAGCTCATTCTCGTCCAATTGAAAGAGTAGCTAGTGGGGTTATGACTAGAAAATCAGTTGATCAGCCGTTACAAACAGGAATTACATCAATTGATGCAATTATTCCGATTGGACGTGGGCAACGTGAGTTGATTATCGGTGACCGTCAAACTGGGAAAACAGCAATCGCTATTGATACGATTTTAAATCAAAAAGGCCAAAATATTTATTGTGTATATGTAGCTATTGGGCAAAAAAATTCAACAGTTGCTCAAATTGTTGAAAAATTACGTAAAGGTGGCGCAATGGAATACACAACTGTTGTTTCCGCTTCCGCCAGTGAATTGGCGCCTGTTCAATACATTGCACCATATGCAGGTTGTGCTATTGCTGAAGAATGGCTTGATCAAGGTAAGGATGTTCTAATTGTTTATGATGATTTATCAAAACATGCAGTAGCTTATCGTACCGTATCATTATTATTAAAACGACCACCAGGACGTGAAGCTTATCCTGGAGATGTCTTCTATTTACATTCTAGATTATTAGAAAGAGCTTGCCGATTAAATGAAGAAAATGGTGGAGGATCAATTACGGCTTTACCAATTATTGAAACACAAGCCGGAGATATCTCAGCATATATTCCAACTAATGTAATTTCAATTACAGATGGACAAATTTTCTTACAGCAAGAATTATTTAATGCTGGATTTAGACCAGCAATCGATACCGGACTTTCTGTAAGCCGTGTTGGTTCAGCAGCGCAAATCAAAGCAATGAAACAAGTATCTGGTTCATTAAAATTAGAATTAGCACAATATGCTGAAATGCAGGCATTTGCTCAGTTCGGTTCAGATCTAGATGCAGCGACTAAAGCGACATTAGATCATGGTGCTAAAGTGCGTGAGGTTTTGAAACAAGCACAATATTCACCACGTAGTGTTGCTACTCAAGTTATTACACTGTTTGCGTTAAAATATGGCTTTACTAAAACAATTGAAGTAGATCAGGTTTCTACTTTCATGGATCAATTAGTTGAACATATTGAGATGACACAAAAAGATATCGTTAATGAAATTAATGAGAAAAAAGCAATTTCAGCAGATTTAGAAAAACAGATGAAAGAAGTTATGAGTGCTTTTGTATCGAAATTTGAAAAAACTCAAACAAAGGGGTAGTTTACTATGCCTGGAGGAATGCAAGAAATCAAACGAAGAATTAAATCAGTTGAATCGACTAAGAAAATTACTAAAGCGATGGAATTAGTTGCAACATCTAAACTTCGTAAGACGCGGAATCAATTAGAACAATCGAAACCCTATTATACAAATGTGGCTTTAACAGTAGCGGAAATTTTAGCTAATTGTAAGGGAAATAATGATAGTGTCTATTTAACTGAAAATAATGATGTAGAAAAAGAAGTATATATAGTTATTGCCTCAAGTTTAGGATTATGTGGTGGCTATAATGCTAATATCTTTAAAGAAATTAAAGGTGTAATTAAACCTGGGGATTATGTTTATAGTATTGGTTCTAAAGCTACTAGTTATCTATTGAAGAATCATAAAGGAGTTACCGATCATAAATTTGAAGATTTAAATAATACATTTGATTTTAAAGACGTAACTAAATTAGTTGCTGAATTAACAAAAATGTATCGTGAAAAAGAAATTAGTAAGATTAAGATTGTTTATACAGAATTTATTAATAATTTAACGTTTAAACCACGTATTGTTACTTTATTACCTATTGATCCTGATGAATTCGATGATATAGAGATTTCAAATAAAGCAACATTGTTTGAACCAAGTCCAGAGGAAGTATTAGATAGTTTAATTCCAATGTATCTTCAAGCAGTAATATATGGGTATATTATTGAATCTGCAACTAGTGAAAATGCGGCTAGAAGAACATCGATGGAAAATGCTAATGATAATGCTGATGAACTTACAGAACAATTATTATTAAAATACAATCAAGCTCGACAAACCGCGATTACTAATGAAATTAGTGAGATCGTAGCCGGAGCTAATGCACAATAAGGAGGTGCTGTATGTCACAAAAAATTGGTAAAGTAATTAGTGCTAAAGGACCAGTAATAGATATTCAATTTGATAGTGATAACAATTTACCATCATTAAATACGGCAATTGAAATTCAAAATGGCGAAGAACTATTGGTAGTCGAAGTAGCTCAACATATTGGAGATGATGTTGTTCGATGTGTTGCTATGGGACCTACTGATGGGATAAAAAGAGGAATGGATGCTATTAATACCCAACATCCAATTTCTGTTCCTGTAGGTAATGCAACATTAGGAAGAATGTTTAATGTTTTAGGACAGCCAATTGATGGAAAAGAGGCTTTGGGTAATGAAGTTAAAAAGATGCCTATTCACCGCAGTGCGCCTACATATGCACAACAAAGAACAGAAACAGAGATTTTAGAAACAGGAATCAAAGTTGTAGATTTGATTTGTCCCTTTATTAAAGGTGGTAAGATCGGTTTATTTGGTGGAGCCGGTGTAGGAAAAACAGTATTAATTCAAGAATTTATTAATAATATCGCTACTGAACATGGTGGTTTATCAGTTTTTGCCGGAGTTGGTGAACGTAGCCGTGAAGGAAATGACTTATATTATGAAATGAAAGAAAGTGGCGTTTTATCAAAAACAACTTTAGTGTTTGGACAGATGAATGAACCACCTGGAGCTCGTTTAAGAGTAGCTCTTACGGGTCTTACAATGGCTGAAGAGTTCCGTGATGAACAAGGACAAGACGTTTTGTTATTTATTGACAACATCTTCCGTTTCACTCAGGCGGGATCAGAAGTATCTGCCTTACTTGGTCGTGTTCCTTCCCAAGCAGGATATCAGCCAACTTTAGCTACAGAAATGGGAGCTTTACAAGAAAGAATTACTTCAACAAAAAAAGGATCAATTACATCAGTTCAAGCAGTATATGTACCTGCTGATGATTTAACTGACCCTGCCCCAGCAACGACTTTCGCTCATCTTGATGCTAAAGTAGTATTAGACCGTTCAATTGCTGCACTTGGAATTTATCCAGCTGTAGATCCATTGAACTCTTCATCAAGAGCACTTGATCCATTAGTTGTTGGTAAAGAACATTATGAGGTAGCTCATGGTGTTCAACAAATTCTACAACGTTTCCAAGAATTGCAGGATATTATTGCAATTTTGGGAATGGATGAATTAGGTGAAGAAGATAAATTGACAGTAGCTAGAGCACGTCGGGTTCGTAATTATCTATCACAACCATTTACAGTAGCTAGTCAATTTACTGGTATGGATGGTAAATATGTTCGGGTTGAAGATACAATCAAAGGATTTAAAGAAATTCTTGAAGGTAAACATGATGATTTGCCTGAACAAGCATTCCACAATGTAGGTACAATTGAAGAAGCTATTGAAAAAGCGAAGACATTAGCAAATGACTAAATTTAAGCTCAAAATAGTAACACCTAAAGGTATCTATCAGGAAGTGGAAATTGATCAGTTAAATCTTCGGACAACAGCTGGACAAGTAGGAATCTTAGCTCATCATATGCCTCTTGCTAGTGGTATTGAAATATCACAAATGAGTTATATTATTGATAAACAGCGTTATGAATTTGCTGTTGGCGGTGGATTTGTATATGTTAATGATGATGAAACGAAAATAATTGCTAATTCAATTGAATCTAAAGAAGAAATTGATTTAAATCGGGCTAAAGAAGCTAAAATTAGAGCTGAACAAAGAATTAAACAAGCAACTGAACAAACAGACTTATTGAGAGCAGAAATTGCTCTTAAAAAAGCAATTACTAGAATAAATGTTAAAGGATTATAAAAGAAGTTGTAACGATTAAGTTGTTTACTTATATTGTTACAGCTTTTTTATATTAAAATTTTTAAGGTGTTTTTGTGGATTTAATGATATAAAATTTGATTATGAAAATATAACATGATCAATAAAACAGAATTAATAAATAAAGCTAAAAATTAGTTGAAATAAATACGGGGATAATATTAATATAGTGCTTTAGATTATTTTATGAGTTAAAATATTTTTAATTAAATCTAATAAATTCTTGTGTAGATTACAGTGGTAATTTTTATGCAGTAGTATTGTTGTTTAGTATATTAAACATTAAATTTTATTTTATAAAAAAATATTGCTTTTTGTAAATTAATACTATATAATCATTTTAGAGCAAAAGATCAGTTTATTTTTGCGGGAATTTTTGACCACTTTAATAAGTAAAAGCCATACGGACAGCTAGGTCAAATGCCGGATTGGCAACTTTGTTGCCTTATTGATAGAACGAAAGTTCGAATTTTATAAGTTGATGCTAAGGTGCTTAGCATTGAGTTGGTGACTATACAACCGTGTGCTTAGGCACATCACACTTGTGAAACAATCAATAAGAGTAGTAAAAGTAATTCTTGCTATATAGACTCTGACGCTAATAATATAGGATATTTTTTGATGTTCTAATAATATGTCATATTGATACTCAAGTGGGATTGTACCTGCTTGAGTTTTTTTATGGAGAAGGGGAAACTGGTATGAATGAAAAATTAAAATTATATGGTTTTAATAACCTAACTAAATCATTAAGTTTTAATATTTACGATGTTTGCTATGCTAAAGGTCAAAGGGAACAAAAAGATTATATTGCTTACATAGACGAACAGTATAATTCAAAGCGATTGACTGATATTCTTTATGAAGTAGCTAATATGATCGGAGCTCATGTATTAAATGTTTCAAAACAAGATTATGATCCCCAAGGCGCTAGTGTAACAATGTTATTAGCGGAAGAAACAATGTTAGAAAGTCGACAAGGGAAAATGGAAGAAGTTGATGATCGAGTTATTTTAGGGCATTTAGATAAGAGTCATATTACTGTTCATACGTATCCTGAATATCATCCAGAAACAAGTATAGCGACATTTAGAGTAGATATTGATGTGGCTACTTGCGGAGAGATATCACCGTTGTCAACGTTAGATTTTTTAATTAGCAGCTTTGACTCTGATATTATCACAATGGATTATCGGGTTCGCGGTTTTACTCGGGATATTAAGGGAAAGAAACTTTTTATGGATAACCCAATGACTTCGATTCAACAGTTTATTGATGTTAAAACATTACTTAACTATGATGCTACAGATATTAATGTATATCAGGCTAATTTGTTCCATACGAAGATGTTGATCAAAGAAATTGATTTACAAAACTATTTATTTAAAACAGATATTTATGAATTACCGCCAAAGGTAAGACTTGAGATAACGAATAATTTACGACAAGAAATGATCGAGATTTACAGTGGAAGTAATATTTTTTAGGAGGCAATATGAAATTAGATCAAAGTAGAATGCCTATTTATGAAGCTTTACAGCAAATGAAAAGAGAACGTTTAGTTCCCTTTGATGTTCCTGGTCATAAACACGGTAAAGGAAACCCAGAATTGACAGATTTTTTAGGTGAAAAGTGTATGAGTATCGATGTTAATTCAATGAAGCCATTAGATAATTTGTGTCATCCTGTTTCGGTAATCAAAGAAGCAGAAGAATTAGCAGCTGATGCTTTTAGTGCCGCTCATGCTTTTTTTATGGTCGGCGGAACGACTTCAGCAGTTCAAAGTATGATTATGGCAAGCGTTAAAGCAGGAGAAAAAATTATTATGCCCCGTAATGTCCATCGTAGTGCCATTAATGCGATGATCTTGACTGGGGCGGTTCCGATTTATGTAAATCCTGATGTTGATAAACGATTAGGAATATCTCTAGGTATGTCACTTGATCAAGTAGAGCAAGTAATCAAAGATAATCTTGATGCAAAAGCAATCTTAGTAAATAATCCTACATATTATGGAATATGTTCAAATTTAAAAGCAATCGTTGCCTTGGCCCATAAGTATGATATGCTTGCTTTGGTAGATGAAGCACATGGAACACACTTTTATTTCAATGATGATTTGCCGATGTCAGCGATGGAGGCTGGAGCAGACATGGCGAGTGTCAGTATGCATAAATCAGGTGGAAGCTTGACGCAAAGCTCTTTTTTACTGCTGGGAGAAAATGTAAATGCTGATTATGTACGTCAGATTATTAATTTGACACAAACAACAAGTGGTTCATATTTATTGATGGCAAGTTTAGATATGTCACGTAAAAATTTAGCGATACATGGTAATGAGATTTTTAACAGAGTTCGTCGTCTTGCTAGATACGCACGTGCAGAAATCAATCAGATTGGTGATTATTATGCTTATTGTAAGGAATTAATCAATGGGGATAGTGTTTATGATTTTGATGTAACGAAATTATCAATATTTACACTTGATATCGGATTGGCTGGAATCGAAGTATATGATTTATTAAGAGATGAGTATGGGATTCAAATTGAATTTGGTGATATTGGAAATATTCTTGCTTATATCTCGGTTGGAGATAGTGAAGCTAATATTGAACGACTTGTTGGTGCCTTATCAGAAATTAGAAGAAGATTTAAAAAAGATCGTGAGGGCATGCTTGATCATGAGTATATTAATCCAAAGGTAATTATTTCTCCACAAAAAGCTTTCTATGGTGATAAAGAATCATTGCCAATAGAAAAAAGTGCTAATCGGATATGTAGTGAATTCGTTATGTGTTATCCTCCGGGAATTCCAATTTTAGCACCGGGTGAAAGAATCACGAAAGAAATTCTAGATTATATTCAATATGCTAAAGAAAAAGGATGTTTTATGACTGGTCCTGAAGATATGGCAATAAATAAACTTAATGTTTTAAAAGAGGAGGCGGAATAATGGAGTTGTGGTTTAGTGAACAACATGCTAAAGGGGTAAAGCTTTCGATTAAAGTCGATTGTCAATTATATAGTGGAAAAAGTGAATTCCAGAGAATTGATATTTTTGATTCAAAAGAATTTGGACGATTTTTAGTGCTAGACGGTTATATGATGCTAACGGAAAAAGATGAGTTTATTTATCATGAAATGATCGTTCATGTTCCTATGGCAGTTCATCCTGAAGTCAAAAAAGTATTAGTAATTGGAGCAGGAGACGGGGGTGTAATTAGAGAATTATGCCGTTATGAAACGATTGAAAAGATTGATATGGTTGAAATAGATGAGTTAGTTGTTGAAGTAAGTAAAAAATATTTACCGATGACAGCATGTTGTTTTGATGATCCGCGATTACAAATCTATTATCAAGATGGGTTAAAGTTTGTTAGAGGTAAAGAAAATGAATATGATTTGATCATTGTTGATTCAACGGATCCTTTTGGACCGGGTGAAGGATTGTTTACAAAGGAATTTTATGGCAACTGTTATAAAGCATTAAATGATACAGGAATTATGGTTAATCAACATGAAAGTCCTTTTTATCAAGAAGATGCTGTTGCAATGCAACGGGCTCATAAACGAATTGTTGAAAGTTTTCCGATTTCTCGAGTCTATCAAGCTCATATTCCTACCTATCCGTCAGGGCATTGGTTATTTGGTTTTGCTTCAAAAAAATATCATCCCATCAAAGATTTTCAAAAAACAAAATGGAATGCTCGAGGGATGAAAACAAAGTATTATAACAGTGGCATTCATATAGGTTCGTTTGCATTACCAAATTATGTAGAGGAGTTATTAAGAGATGTGGAATAAAAATATACAGACGTTTATTGGACTAGAGGCATCGTTTGATGAAGCTGAGTGTGTAATCTTTGGAGCCCCAATGGATAGTACCACCTCATATCGACCAGGAACTCGTTTTGCTTCATCTTCAATGCGCCAAGAGTCATTTGGTCTAGAGACATACAGTCCCTATCAGGATAAAGATTTAGAAGATATTAAAGTTTTTGATGGTGGTGATCTTGAATTACCATTTGGAAATCCCCGCAAAGCATTAGATATGATCAAAGCAACGACAAAAACGATTATTAAAGCAAATAAATTACCATGTATGATTGGTGGCGAACATCTTGTTACGTTAGGAGCCTTTGAGGCAGTATTTGAGAAATATCCAGAGATACGTGTTATTCATTTTGATGCTCATACTGATCTACGTGATGAGTATTTAGGTGAAAAACTTTCTCATGCTTCTGTGATTAGACGAATATATGATTTAATTGGTGATAATAAGATATATCAATTTGGAATTCGTAGTGGTCAGCGTGAAGAGTTTTACTTTGCTAGAGAACATACTAATTTAAATAAATTTAATTTTACAGGACTATCAAAAGCAATTGAGGCATGCCGCGATTATCCGGTGTATTTTACAATTGATCTAGATGTCTTGGATCCCAGTGTATTCCCAGGAACAGGAACGCCCGAAGCGGGAGGCGTGACTTTTATGGAACTTTTAGAGGCGATGATTGCTGTAAGTGAGCTAAATGTAGTAGCTATGGATATTAATGAATTATCACCTGTTTATGATCAAAGTGGTGGATCAACGGCAGTTGCTTGCAAAGTATTAAGGGAATTATTATTAGCAATGAATAAAGGAGAAAATAAATGAAAAGAACGTTAATTATTGGTTGTGGTGGAGTTGCCACAGTAGCGATTCACAAATGTTGTCAAAACAGTGAGATATTTGAAGAAATTATGATTGCGTCAAGAACAAAAAGTAAATGTGATAAACTAAAAGCGCAGTTAGATGGGAAAACAAAAACAATTATTCATACAGCACAAGTTGATGCTAATAATGTTGAAGAGCTAGTTGCTTTAATGAAAGATTTCCAGCCAGAGGTAGTTTTGAATCTTGCATTACCATACCAAGATTTAAAAATTATGGATGCTTGTTTGGAAGCTGGTTGTCATTATGTAGACACCGCTAACTATGAGCCGGAAGATACAGCAAAATTTGAGTATAGCTGGCAATGGGCATACCGTGAAAAATTTGAACAGGCGGGGTTAACAGCGATTCTTGGATGTGGTTTTGATCCTGGGGTAACAGGTGTATTTAGTGCTTACGCTTTAAAGCATGAATTTGATGAAATTAATTATATTGATATTTTAGACTGTAATGGTGGGGATCATGGATATCCATTTGCAACAAATTTTAATCCAGAAATTAATATTCGCGAAGTATCTGCTAACGGAAGTTATTGGGAAGATGGACATTGGGTAGAGACAAAACCAATGGAAATTAAACGTGAATATGATTTTGCCCAAGTTGGTAAAAAAGATATGTATTTGCTGCATCACGAAGAACTGGAGTCATTAGGTTTAAATATTCCGGGAATCAAACGAATTAGATTCTTTATGACTTTTGGCGAAAGCTATTTAACACATCTAAAGTGCCTAGAAAATGTAGGAATGACATCGATTGAACCAATTGAATATGAAGGTAAACAAATTATTCCATTGCAATTTTTAAAAGCAGTTCTACCAGATCCTGCCAGCTTAGGACCACGAACAGTTGGCAAAACAAATATTGGATGCATTTTTCAAGGGAAAAAAGACGGTCAAGAAAAAACATATTATCTATATAATGTATGCGACCATCAGGAATGTTATAAGGAGGTTGGTTCTCAAGCCGTTAGTTATACTACAGGAGTTCCGGCAATGATTGGAACGATGCTGTTATTACAAGGTCAATGGAAGAAATCCGGTGTTTATAATGTTGAAGAATTTGACCCGGATCCATTTATGGAAGCATTAAATAAATGGGGATTGCCATGGATTGAAGATCATAATCCGGTATTAGTAGATTAATGAAGACACCATATTATTTAATTGATGAACAATTATTAGAAAAAAATTTAAAAATACTTCATACGGTTAAAGAACGAACTGGTTGTAAAATTCTATTGGCTCAAAAATGTTTTTCAATGTTCAGTGTTTACCCTCTAATAGCTGAATATTTAGATGGGACAACTGCTAGTGGACTATATGAAGCTAAGCTTGGCTATGAAGAGATGCATAAAGAAAATCATGTTTTTAGTACCGCCTATCGTGATGATGAAATTGAAGAAATCATGAATATCTGTGATCATGTAGTTTTTAATTCATTTAATCAGTGGCAAAAATATCAAAATCTAGCAAAACAAACAAGTACTTCTTGTGGAATTAGAATCAATCCTGAATGTTCAACCCAAATAGGTCATGAAATCTATGATCCTTGCGCAAAGTTTTCACGAATGGGTGTAACATTCGAAAACTTTAAGGAAGAACTGCTTGAGGGAATAGAGGGACTGCATTTTCATACTCTATGTCAGCAAAACAGCGATGATTTAATAACTACTATTAGGGCTATTGAAAAAAAATTTGGTAAGTATTTAGGACAAATGAAATGGTTGAATTTTGGTGGTGGTCACCATATTACTCGTAAAGACTATGATCTTGAAAAGTTAATAAAGATTATTAATGAAATAAAAGAAAAATATCAAGTACAAGTATATTTAGAGCCAGGTGAAGCTGTGGCTTTAAATGCTGGGTTTCTAGTTTCCCGTGTTCTAGATATTATTCATAATGGTATGGATATCGCAATTATGGATACTTCAGCAGCTTGTCATATGCCAGATGTATTAGAGATGCCGTATCGACCAGAAATTATCGATAGTGCACTACCAAATGTTAAAACATACACATATCGCTTAGGAGGACCAACTTGTTTAGCTGGAGATATTATTGGTGATTATTCATTTGATCAGCCATTACAGGTAGGACAGCAGTTATGGTTTAAAGATATGGCAATTTATTCAATGGTAAAAAATAATACTTTTAATGGGATGAACTTACCTAGTATTGTTTTAAAATATGGAGATCAGATAAAGATCGTTAAAGAGTTTGGGTATCAAGATTTTAAAGAAAGACTTTCATAGTTTTATATAAATTTTTAATAGGAAGAAGTTATGTGGTTCTTAGAATAATTAAAAATAAGAAGGATCATATTTGCTTCCGTTTTTATATTTAAAAGTTTGTAGTATGAAATAAAAAATGGATTTGTACTATTTAATAATAAATTTGGTTTTATTGTTAAGAATTTGTGAAAAGTATTGTAAAAATAAAAAAATAGTTTATCATTAATAGTGAAATGTGTGAAAAAAAGTACAATGTAAGCGCTACAATCACACATTAATCCATAATGAAAGGTATCCATAATTCTACATGACATATAATACCGTCTGATATGTTAATGTTGTAAATTATTGGTACGTTCAAAAATTATGAAAGGGGAAAGAAAAAACATGAAGTTATTAAAAAAAGTTGGATTAAGTGCATTATCTTTAGCAACTGCATTTAGTACAGTATTATCAGTCCAAAAAGGACAGATTAGAGCAGCTGAGGAATTTCGCGGTCAACTTAATTCAGTTGATTCAGTAAGTGTTGATGGTAATGTGGTCAATATTTCTTATAATAATGGCGCAGTTACAGGGAAAATCACTTTCTTAGAAAATGGCATCTTCCGTTACAATGTAGATCCATCAGGTGAGTTTGAAGAATATGCTGAAGTAAGAAAAGATATTCCTGGATATGAATCACATACAGCAAAGATCCAGGCACAATCTGATGATTCAGATAAATATTCGCATCCAGATGCTAATGTATCTGATAAAGGTACAGTATGGGAAATTAGCACTGATGAAGCAACGATTGTTTTAGATAAAGCAACGGCTAAGATGTCTATCAAAAACAAAAGTGGCGACACAATTATGAGTGAGGCAAAATCTTTAGTAATTGGAAATCAAACAATTCAAAGTTTGGATTCTAAAGATGATGAATATTTCTTTGGTGGAGGTACTCAAAACGGACGTTTTACTCATAAAGGTAAATCAATCAATATTGTAAATGAAAGTTCATGGACTGATGGTGGGGTTTCTTCACCTAACCCATTCTATTGGTCAACTGAAGGTTATGGAGTATTAAGAAATACTTTCCAAGACGGTAAATATGATTTTGGTGAAACAAGTGCAGAAGTAGTTGCAACTACTCATAACGAGAGTGAATTTGATGCATATTACTTCGTATCTAATGATGCAGATGTAAATGGTAAGGCTGAAACATTATTAAATGAATATTATGATGTAACAGGAAATCCAATGTTATTGCCAGAATATGCTTTCTATTTAGCACATTTAAACTGCTATAATCGTGACGGTTGGCAAGAAAGTACAAGTGGAAATTGGGTTTTAGAAGACGGTAAAACTTATCGAGAATTAGGACAAGCATCAGGATATGTAATTCCAGAAGGTACAGCAGCAGAAACGTTGAATAATGAGGCTCCTAGTGTTGAAGCTGAAAATTTCAAAGGAACTGTAAATGATGATACATATAAGTTCTCAGCAAGAGCTGTTATTGATGGACATGTTGACAATGATATGCCACTTGGATGGTTCTTACCAAATGATGGTTATGGTTGTGGATATGGCCAAAACGGTTATTATCAAACACGTACAAGCGGTGAAGATACAACTCGTCGTGACAGTGTTGTTGATGCTAATGTTGCTAACTTAGCTAAATTCACTGAATATGCAGAAGATCATGGTGTTCGTTCAGGATTATGGACACAGGCAGCTTTGACACCTGATGCTAGTGAACAAGATTCACGCTATAACGGGTTCCAAAATTTACGTGACTTTAATAAGGAAGTTAATGTGGCTGGTGTATCAGCATTAAAAACTGATGTTGCCTGGGTAGGATAAGGTTATTCAATGGCATTAAATTCAGTAAAAGATGGATACAATATCTTAGCCAGCAGTGGAAAACGTCCAACTGTAGTATCATTAGACGGATGGGCAGGATTCCAAAGATATGCAAGTATTTGGACAGGAGACCAGACTGGAGGTAACTGGGAATATATTCGTTTCCACATTCCTACATATATTGGTCAATCATTAACTGGAAATCCAAATATTGGTAGTGATGTTGATGGTATCTTTGGCGGATCTGATTTGATTACAACTCGTGATTTACAATTTAAAACATTTACACAAACGATGTTAGATATGGATGGTTGGGGATCAAAAGCTAAGAAACCATATATT